>JAYVXF010000072.1:0-2277 GCA_043793345.1 Betaproteobacteria bacterium
GTGTTGCCACGACGCCGCTTCCTCATGCTACCGAGGCGCACGGACAACTCCTCGGACGGGACTTCAACCCGCTAGATTTACTGCTGTTACTGCGAACGAACAGTCCACGATTTCTTGCTCGCCACCACAAGCTTAATGTTCTGCAATTTTGCCCGGCGCTTGATCTCGCGAATGGCTTTTCCCATCGCGGCACGAATTTCCGGTTCGGTAGGATTACCTACTTCTCGCCTGTCTTTGCGAGCTTCTGTCGTCTTTGTCATTTATTCTTCAACTCCATGAGTTCGCGTTCAAATCTATGCCGCGATTTCAATCAACTCACTTTGTGAAGCGGGCGGCGGAACGGGAAGCCCGTCTTCTTTCAATCCCTCAATGTGAAATTCGATCGCCTCATGAATAAGTTCGAGAACCTCTTCTCTGGTATCGCCCGCCGCAATGCAACTCGGCAAGTCAGGCACGTAGGCATCAAATGATTTCGTGCCTTTTTCTAAAATGACGAGATATTGCATGATGTGCTCCTATTTCTTGAGTCCGGCCTGCCGCAAAACACTTGCCAACATTCCGGGCGGGACATCTACGCTGGGCTTGCCGGACACGGTGACAGTACCTGATTTTTGCGGATGGTGCATTTGACGATGGCTCCCGTTCATCCGAACTTGAAACCACCCGGCTTGCTTTAGCGGGTGCGATTCAAAGTGATGTGCATACGATACAACCACAGTCATTTCGACCGCAGGGAGAAATCTGCTGTGCGCCTACATCGGATAGAAAGCAGATTTCTCCCTGCGGTCGAAATGACAATTTTTTAGTGTGGTGATCAACCTGATTTGCGCCACGTCAGTTTGAATCGCACCCATCAACTACTGGATAAACTCTAACATTGGCGCGGCTCTCATGCCATAAATGCTCTGAAGACCGCACCGATGCTAGTGTTTGTTACTCAACCGTCACCGACTTCGCCAAATTCCTCGGCTTGTCCACATCAGTCCCCTTCATCAGCGCCGCATGATAAGCAAGCAACTGCACGGGGATGGCGTGCACGATCGGCGAGAGCTGGCCGGCGTGGCGGGGCGCGCGGATGACATGCACGCCCTCAGACTCGGTGAAGTTGCTATCGAGATCGGTGAAGACGAATAGCTCGCCGCCGCGTGCGCGTACTTCCTGCATGTTCGATTTCACTTTTTCCAGGATCGCGTCGTTGGGTGCGATGACGACCACCGGCATTTCCGCGTCCACGAGTGCGAGCGGGCCGTGTTTCAATTCGCCGGCAGGGTAGGCTTCGGCGTGAATGTAGGAAATTTCTTTGAGCTTCAGTGCGCCTTCGAGGGCGATGGGGTAGTGCAGGCCGCGGCCGAGAAACAGTGCGTGATGTTTTTCGGCAAACATTTGCGCCCATGCCTGAATCTGTGGCTCGAGATTCAACGCGTGTTGCACGCTGCCGGGTACATAGCGCAACTGTTCGAGGTAATCGGCTTCCTGCTTTGCGCTGAGGCGTCCGTGCGCTTTCGCGAGCGTGAGCGCGAGGGTGAACAGCGCGATCAACTGCGTGGTAAAGGCTTTGGTGGAGGCGACGCCAATTTCCTTGCCGGCGCGCGTGTAAAACACCAGTTTGGAAGCGCGTGGAATGGCGCTCTCGCGGACGTTGCAGATTGAGAGGGTGTTGGTGTGGCCGAGTTCTTTGGCGCGCTTTAAGGCCTCCATCGTGTCCAGCGTTTCGCCGGACTGGGAAATGGTGACGATGAGTTGCTTCGCATTCGGGATCGAATCGCGATAGCGATATTCATGGCCCAACTCGACGTTGCAGGGAATGCGCGCGATGGTTTCGATCCATTGCTTGCCGACCATGCTGGCGTAGGAGCTGGTGCCGGAGGCGAGAATGAGGACGGCTTCGGTTTCCTTGAAAACTTCTTTGGCGCCTTCACCAAACAAGGCGCTTTTTACGCCGACTGAAAGCAAAGCTTCAAGCGTGTCGGAAATCGCGCGTGGCTGCTCGTGGATTTCTTTTTGCATGAAATGACTGTACGGGCCCAGCTCGGTTTCATCGGCCGATAAATCAGAGGTGTGAATGTCGCGCTTAACAATATTGCCCGCGTGGTCCACCACGCTGATGCCTTTGCGGCTGAGCTCGGCGACATCGCCTTCTTCGAGATACATCACGCGGCGGGTGACGGGGAGAATGGCGGAGACATCGGAGGCGATAAAATTTTCGTGTTTGTCGGCGTCACCCACACCAATCAGCAATGGACAACCGACGCGCGCGCAAATCATCACGTCTGGCGC
>JAYVXF010000073.1:0-2269 GCA_043793345.1 Betaproteobacteria bacterium
GACGAATCTCGTCTTGCGTCGCCGCCGGAATTTCTCTCATGCTATTTGATCCCATCGCTTATCAACGAAATAGGTCATATTTGGTTGACATATTAGTAACTGCCATCCGGGCATAGCAACAATGCCTTATTGCCGCTATCGTGCCACTTACCGTCCGGCCCTAACGCGAGTGGCTTGCTTGCATCTTTTGTACCTACATATTTACCGTCAGGTGCGATGGTGCATGTTTCTCCACCACCCACATATGATCCGCCTGGACAGAGGTTGCAAGGTCCCGATGAAACATATTTGCCATTGGGGCAAAGAAATGGTGCCGCTTGCGTAGCCACCGAAAGTACCGCGATAAAACCGAAATACAGAATTCGTTTCATGTCACGCCCCGACGAAATTATTGACACAAGAGTTGATACTACTCCAACTCCACAAAATCAGTTTTTTCTGCCAGATGGCGTGCGGCGCTACGTGGCCGACGGGAGTAGAGCATGGCGAATGGGTGACCGATAATAGTCCGGTACCGCTCAAGACGGCATCGCTAAAACGCTTGCAATGCGCCGTTGCACTGGGCTTCTTGGATTACCAACTTCGAGCGCATCAATAAAACATTGCGAGTCACCCCTGCAATGGAAGCTAGGTGCGCATTTCGCGGAACGTGACCGGCTGTTTCTCCTGATGGTGACCGGCAGGAAGAAGTCGCATGTACAGCGGTTAATATTAACTTAATCGGTCACGCTTTCGCTGAAACGTCGGTCACGATCCCGTGAAACCGCAGTCACGCTTTGGCGAAATCACCGGTCACGAAGGCGTGAAATACGCAAGCTAGGAAATTGGCGATCACTTCTGGACATCGGAACAAATAGCCCAACCTGCGGACTAATAGGGGCAAATAGCAATTGGCACGGATTGTGTCGAAATCGATTCACAACACTTTGGTTTGCAAAGATATTTATACCCAAAGGTATTGACATACAGTGCTGTATGTCCCCAGAATAGAAGTACCACTTCCCTCACGGCTTCGCCCGTGGGGTGCAGAGCCTCCGCAAGGGGGCTTTGCTTTTTCTAGGGCTGAAAATGAGAACAATAGTGTATGTGGACGGCTTCAATCTTTATTACGGAAGCCTTCGCAAAACACCCTACAAATGGCTGGATTTATGCGCGTACTTTCAGCGCGTGTTACCAAAGGGGCACACGCTGCTAAAGGTAAAATATTTTACCGCGCGAGTTAAATCCTTGCCGTCTGACCCCAGTGCGCCAGCGAAACAGAATGCGTACCTGCGAGCACTGCGAGCACAATGCGGCGACAAGATCGAAATAATCGAAGGGCAGTTTCAGGTTAAACCCAAACGTGTTCCGCTCGCCAAGACACCGACGACAATCGTTGAGGTTTTGAATACCGAAGAAAAAGGCTCGGACGTAAATCTTGCAGTGGAGTTGGTGAATGATGCTTGGCGAGGTGCATTTGAATGCGCAGTCGTGGTATCGAATGATGCCGATCTGGAGCGCGCCCTGAGGATCGTAAGCCGAATGCAGAAACGAATTTTGCTCTACACACCTGGCGGGTCAATGAGGACTCCTGTCGCTTCGCTAAAACGCTGGTCGGACAAACAAAAAAGCATTGATCCGGCAGACTTGGCTGCCTCACAGTTGCCCGATCCAATCCCAGGCCACCCGCTTACGAAGCCAAAAGATTGGTAGCAAAAATGTCGGCTGCTACATTCAAACAGAGACGCCATTCGATTGCGTGGGGAATTGGCGAGCCGCGAGAACAATGCAATAATATTGCTGTGACTCCCTATCTCATCTCCGCACATCCCTCCTGCTGGCGCTGGCGCAAGCCAATTGCCTAGTATCTTTTTTCAACGCCGATCTAACGGCGATTCAGGTCTGCGCGAGTACTATCCCAGCGCGGCAAGCAATCAAAAAAGCGGGTATTAAAGCGGGTATTAAATGAAAAACAGTATAATGACATCCAATAATATCAACGAGTTAGGTCTGATATGTTGCTGATGATCGATAACTACGATAGCTTCACCTTCAATCTGGTTCAATACTTTGGCGAGCTTGGCGAAGACGTATTGGTGAAACGAAACGATGAAATTTCGCTTGTCGACATTGAAAAACTAAAGCCCCAACGAATCGTGATTTCACCCGGGCCGTGTTCGCCGGCGGAGGCCGGTATTTCGGTGCCGACCGTTGAAAAATTCGCGGGAAGAATTCCCATTCTCGGCGTGTGTCTCGGCCATCAAAGCGTCGGCCAGGCGTTTGGCGGCAG
>JAYVXF010000074.1:0-2267 GCA_043793345.1 Betaproteobacteria bacterium
GAAAAAGATCAGGCCATTGCAGACCTCGTTTTGACGTGAAGACTACGCCCTACATGCTTGATTTACAAGAATCATTCGTGGGGAAACCTCAGGGTCAGATTGAATTGATTTTCCCGCCAGCCATCTGCGAAGGCAGCACGCTGACTATCACCCGAAACACTGTGGGTCGCATCACCACCATCGGCACATCGATCCGCGTGCTCAACCCCGCACCCGCAGACACAGTCATGGGGTCACACAGTCATGAGGTCTTTCATTATCACATTTCCTCACTTTGCTGCAGCCGCTTCATGCGCCTTCACCAGTCTATTCAAAAATCAAAGGGGTCAGCGACAATTTTTTTGAAAAACAAACACGCTGCCCCATTTTATTTATCCAGCCCTTTACCGCTGGCACTTTTAAGTTTCACGCCGCCTGTTGCTCCGGCCGGGTCAAATCACCAGTTCCCGACAGCAGGCCCGCAATAGAAATATCTTCATCAAGTTCATCCCAATGCAGTCCGCTTGTGCTGATCTCGAATTTCAGACGTTGCTCGGGTGCAGCATGCAGCAAGCGCGGAAACCACGCCAACGGGACGGCGAGAATACGCCCGTCTGATAAGTCGACCCACATACTATTGTCATCAAATCGCACAGACTTAGCGGAAGTGTTCATTCCATTTCCTTTCGATTAGATCAATATTTTGTTCGACTACTTCAGCAAGCTCACGCAATGTGCGCGCATCAATGCCATCACTTTGCGCGACTCTTACCAACGGCTTTATCCAGAATTTTGCTTCGCTGCCTTGGCCACGAACGTGGACGTGCAGTGGCTCACGAGGGTTACCCTCATTTGAGTAGAAGAAAAAACGAAAGCTCTTGTAACGCAAGACGACAGGCATGGCAAATAATACAACATGTCTTTGATAGGCGGGCTCAACAAATTACCTGGCCACGAGAGTCTGCAGTACTCCTCGCTTACATCGATCCGCTTTTTCGTTACTCAATCTTTATCTAAGCCCCACTTCATCACTTTCGCCCACCACTCCTTCTCTTTCGCAATGAACCCTCCCAACGCGTGCGGGCTGTTGCAGGGAATTCAAATGGGATCGACCAATTGCCGCCGTCAGTCGACCAGCCTGGTATGAATAGCCTCTACCACGGCGCGCGCAAAATACATCTGATTAGCAACGCAACATCGGTAAAATCAAATCGCGGTTGCCGATGTCTTCGATGTCTTCATTCCGTTCCACCTTGCCGTTTTCCCAAACAACAAAGGAGTAACCATGTTCCGCAACTACGTGTTCCCCCTGATTCTCGCTACATCTGCGCTGGCGTTTTGCTCGCTCGCGTCAGCACAAATGCCCAATCTCTATGGCGCGCCAATCAACGCCGAAAACGCCAGGAAGGTGGCCGCTGCAGCGCTTGCCGAAGCGAAGAAAAATAACTGGACCATGGCAGCTGCCGTCACCGACGGAAACGGCGCGCTGGTTTTCTTTGAAAAGATGGATGGCACGCAGACGGGCAGCGTCGATGTGGCGATTGGCAAAGGGCGTTCAGCCGCACTTTTCAAGCGCCCCACCAAGGTGTTTCAGGACGTCGTCGCTGCCGGTGGAGAAGGACTGCGCGTTCTTGCACTGCAGGGTGCCGTGCCGATTGAGGGTGGCTTGCCGCTGCTGATGGATGGCAAGATTGTTGGCGCGATCGGTGTTTCGGGCGGCAGTTCCGCGCAGGATGGCATCGCTGCCAAGGCGGGCATGGACGCGCTGAAGTAGTCATTCGCAGCGAAGCTTGTCACATCGTTTTCGGTTGCAGGGCTGCTGCGAACAGCGCCCTGCGACTATCGAACGCAGCGACCACTCAAGTTTTTTTCAGATCATGATTCGTCAACGGGACAGTGCGAATGCGTTTTCCGCTCGCTGGAAAATTTGCGGGTCGCGGGTGGAGATCTTCACCGGCACTCTAAATTACGCGTGAATGCAAGACGCGGATTTGCATTAATCGAAACAACAACTCAAGCACTGGCGCGGTTATCAAGGCATTTGTGCCACAAACACCGCATGAATAGGCGTTCTACATCAAATAATGCGGGCTGATTATTTCCACGCCTCACCAAACGCCTTCCAGTGCGCCGCACCCGCATTCGCCTTCAAAAAATCGCGCGCCACCTTCACTTCGTTTTCATACGACACTTTATTCAAGCTCCCGCGCATCAACTGAAAGCGCAGGAACACGAGATAGGTATTCATCACATCGGTCTCGCAGTAGTCGCGGATATTTTGCAGCTCG
>JAYVXF010000075.1:0-7570 GCA_043793345.1 Betaproteobacteria bacterium
CCATGCGGGTACCATGCGCACGTTTTCTTCAACCACTGCCGACTGCTCATGCGATACCACCTCGCGCGCCATGCGAGCCAGATGATCATAGCGCGTCGCAATCCATTCGCTCACGGCCTGATCGCCGCCGGTTTGCGCTAAACCACCTTCGAGAAAGCGCTCGCGATCCTGTCTGGAAAATTCTTCAAACTCGCGCAGTGCTGTCGAAAGGGTCTGTGACGATTCGACCGCGTTGCGTTTGTCCAACCCAAGCTCGAGCGTCATGTGCCTGTCGGCCATGCCCGAGTGATAGCGGGTGAAGCGAAGTCCGGCTTGATTTGCGTCGGTGGGTGGCGTTGGCATAGTGGTATCGTACGGATCGTTATCGCGTCTGATGAAACGCCATCGCATCGGTGAGCGCAGCGTGCAACTTTCGCTGGCGAACTTCATCGCGTGAGCCAGATTCAGGCGTGCTCCAGTCAGGCAATATCACCGGGCTTACCGCGTGCAGAAAGCGCGGATCATGCGGCAACAATTTGTTGCCCATCGCGTCGATGACCGGTAACGCGTCGGCCGTCGCGAAACGTCGCCGAAATGCGTCACTCAATTCGCCGAACGTTGCCGGATCGTTACCCAAAAAGGAAAGCTCGATCAGGCACAGCCACAACGCGCGCTGGGAGCGATTTTCTTCGAGTGCCAGTTGCACCAATTCGGCGGCCAGGCGCGGATGGTCATCGTCCAGCAGTTGGCGCGCCCAGCGCATCACGCCCGCCGTATTGTTCAATGTATGCGCTGGCTCGGGAAACTGCACGAAGCGGGTGGCGATGTAGCGCTCGCGCAAACGGCGCGTCGCGGTCTCCTCAGGAAGCTGGAATTCATCGAGCGTCGCATGGCGGGCACCGCTGGCGGACGGTGGATTGGGCTTCATGTTTGCCGTTCGTGGGTAGCGAAATTGCGTTGAATTATCGATTTGTATTTGCAGTCGCGCTCACGGTCAAAACGCCGACATACGCGATCATCAGGATGATTGCAGATTCTAAGGGACATTCAGCGCGGCGGCAAACAGGGCGGCGCCAACGGGTGCGATTTAATGTGATGATCAAACTGAATTGCGCCACATCAGTTTAAATCGCACCCAACGCCAAAGATGAAAAGCGAGCACCGCCTTGTAACGGTACTCGCCTTTTTTGTGCTACCCGACGCGGGTTGTGCGGTTATTTTTCCTTGCGGTTTTCTTCGTCGCGCTTTTGTTCGTCTTTGTCTTTCTTCTTTTCATCCGGCTTGGTCGCGACGGGCTTGGGCTCCTGGCCACGCGGCTCCGCTCTTGGCACTGGCTGCGGCGGTGTGGGCGCGGCAACAGGTGGACGTGGTTCGGCTTGATTTGCAGCGGGGGTCGACTCGGGTTTTACCCGCAGCGGTTGTGATGCCGGCGGCGCAACTTGCGGCGGCGCAACCGGAACCGGTGCTACGCGTTGCGATGGCGGAGGTGCGGCGGGTTCTACACGCTGGTCACGATTGTCACGCTGCTCATATCTTCCGCGTAGTTCGGATGGCTGCGCAGTTGGTGCCGGCGGCGCAACTTGCGATGGCGCAACCGGAGCCGGTGCTACGCGTTGCGATGGCGTTGGGCGTGGCGTGGCGGATTGTCCGCGCTGGTCACGATTGTCACGCGACTCAGACCTTCCGCGCGGCTCCAGTGCTTGCGCTGCTGGTGCTGGTGAGGTGAATTGTGGCGGCGTCGTCGGGGCACGCACCGCGCCGGGCATCGGCGGGGCATTGCGGTCATCGACATTTCCGCGTCGGTCACCGATACTCGCCGCAGGTGCAACGCGTGGTGGGAGCGCGGTCGGTGCTGCCATTTGTGCCGGCGTAACCAATTTGACAACGGGTGCTGGTACGGCTGCGACTGGTTTCAATTCCCTGCGCGCGGCGGCATTGAGCGGGTTACCCGGCTCTGCCGTCAGTTGCTGCCGTTGCGCGGCAAAACCGATTTGTGCCGGCGGCGGCGCGGTGCGGGCGACGACGGCTCGATCAAACATCTGTGCGGGAGGCTGGTTGCCCTGTACGGCGGCACCACCACGTACGCTTTGCTCAGTCGGTGCCGCACGCGGAACGGCGGCCACCGGCGCGCTGGCGATCATTTCCCTTGACACCTGTACCGCGGCTCTGGACACCGACTGCGACTGCACGAACGCTGCCATCGGTACGGCCACGACGGCACCCGGCACTTGCCGATTGGCGTAGACGATGTTGGTTACGTTTGTGTTGTTGTAGGTATTGTTGATGACGGTATTGTTGATGACCGTGTTGTTGATCACCGTATTGCTGCGGTTGATATTTTCGAAATAACCACGGCTCACCACATAGGACGGTTGATAAATCTCGCGCGGCGCCAGCGGGAACCAGGCGACACCACCGACGTTGCCGCTGGAAATCGACAGCTGGAAATTATTGCCACCAACGAACGCCACCAGTGCGGGCGCGTAATAGGCGCGGCTGCGTACCGGACCCGGTACCCAGCCCCAGGTGCCACTCAGATTCGTCCAGCGACCGTAATGCGATACCGCGTAGCCCCACGGTGCGTCATCCACCCAGGTCCAGCCCCACGGGTCGATCCATGCCCAGTGTCCGTCGCGGTACGGTGCCCAGCCGGCGGCGACGCGATTCGGGATCCACACGTTGCCATAGGTATTGTCGACGCGCCAGGTGCCGTTGCTATCGAGGTCTTCATAGCCGACCACGTCTTGCGATACATAGCGGGCTGAGCCCGAGTTGTCATAGCGGCGGTCACGATCACTGGCCCAGCGATCAAATTCGTCAAAGCGTGGCGCGTCGAGGTATTCGTAATCACGCAAACCGATGCCCGTGAAGCGATACGATTGCCGCGAATCGATAATATACGCAGCACCTTCTCCATAGGCTTCGCCCTGACCGCGGCGCACGACGATGTCGGTGGCATAGCCTTCCGGGTCTACGCTGATCCGGTATTCGCCGGGTTGACGCAATGTGAAAGCGAGATTCGGCGTGTCCACCTCAAACACCTGATCGCGGTCGAGTCGCCGCACGCGGATGTTCAATGTGCCCTGCGTCAATTGCAATTGGGCAATGCGGTCGTCGAGATTGGTCACCGATACGCTTGTATAGTCGTTCATCCGAATCACTGCGCCGCCGACCTGGATTTCGGCCCGCGCGCGCGCATCCGCCCAGAGGCGATCCCCTGTGCCCAGTGGCCGGTTAATTCTGGCCCGCACCCAGTCGTTTTCACCGGCGGGCGAGAAGCTGACCGCGCCGGTTGTGTAGCCGAGACGTGCAACGCGCGATGGCGGATCCGCGCTGGCCCAGCCGCTGAAGGCCAGCAGCGCGACACTAACGATGAAGGCGAACGCCCGAAGGCTGAGAGGTGGGGTCTGCATGATGAGTCCTTGCGAAAGACTTCGTTGGTGGAATCGTCGGGGAGAATATTGGATTATCAGTTATCAGCCGACGGTCTGCCCTGATGATTTGAAACGCCGCATGATTTTATGATGCGAGCAATGAAATCGCGACGGCAAATATCGCAGCGACGACAAAAGCAACGCTGCATCACGGTGACGCGTTTACTTGATGTCAACATATCTCATTATTATGCGGTGAAACCGCCTGATGACGAGTCGGCGCAATGCGCAAAACGCGGTAAGACGAGCGCTGTCGCGGAATCGGCAACCACGTCGACCGCTGTATCAAGCGGATACGTTGCCATGCGTCCAATTGTCCTACGTGTGATTCCCAATGCCGCCTACAGATTATGCCAACGAGCGCGGCCTAACATCTTCCGCGAGCGGATTTTTCGATTCAGCGACCGCAGAAGTACTTAACACCAACATCCATCACGGGAGACATCATGGAACAACTCAAAGAACACATCATCGCGGGTCGCTTTCAAACCAAGTCCAAGGCAGATGCCGCGGCAGCTGTGATCGTGCGCTACGTTGATCGCAGTGACGTCTGCATTTTTCATAACAACGCGCCCGGACAGCACGGCACCCTGATGTCGGACGGGGGCGAAAACGTGAATCCCGGTCTGGAGGCCGACAGTAAATCTGCTGTGACCACAGCGCTGTCGGCGGGCTTGGCCGCTGGCGTTCTCGGTCTTGCCGGTGGCCCGATGACGGCGCTGGCTGCGGCCGGTGTCGCTGCATACACGGGGTCTTTGGTTGGTGCGATGGGCGGCATGCAGGAAGCCGAATCGCGGCAGTTGCCACATCTTCGTCCGGCAGGAGTCATTCTTGCGGTTCGCATCGCACGTCCTGCCAGTGAAAAATTTGTAATTAACGATTTGCGAATTGCCGGCGCTGAAGATATCGAGCAAGCCGACGGCGAGTGGCGCGATGGCGACTGGGTGGATTTCAATCCTGTCAAGGAGCCGCATCTGGTTGAAGCGCAGTGAAGTGTTGTGCGCTGCACGTCAAAAATAAGACTGCTGGATTTCCCCATGACAACATAGACTGAAGAACCGGCGCGGCATGAGTACAGTTCGAGGCTGCTAAAATATTTGCAGCTCAATACAAGGACTCCCTCATGAAACGCGTTTTCAAATGGATCGGTATCATCGTCCTGTCGCTTTCATTGCTTGCGGCAGCGTTGGCGGCACACACATGGACCTCCAAGCCGCTATCGATCAACTGGTTCTACACCCGCGTATTCGCACAATTCGCGCTTGACAATCCAGAGCTGTTAACGCGGTTTCGGATGCTCGAGCAGGTCGGCATTCGCGGCCACAATGCAAAGCTTGGTAATGCGTCTCCGGCGGAAACGGAGAAAACATTTGCGCGATTGAAATCTGACTACGCGACGCTCAAAAGCTACGATACCAGCGGCTACACGGGTCAGGACCGGCTGTCGTTCGACATCCTCGAAAACTTCCTCGGCACGCAAGTGCGCGGCGAGCCGTTTCGATATCACAACTTTCCGGTCAATCAGCTATTCGGCATTCAAAGTGAGCTGCCAAATTTGATGACCAATACGCAACAGGTAAACGACGCGACCGACGCCGAACACTATCTTGCGAGGCTCGGCCAATTTCCCCGCGTGATGGATCAGGTGATCGAAAGCGTGGCGCTGCGCGCAAGCAAAAATATCATCCCGCCAAAATTTGTGATCGAAAAAGTGAGCGAACAAATCAAAACATTCGTCGCAACCAGTGCAGCCGACAATGCGTTGACGGTCGCGTTAAAAACCAAACTGGCCAAGCTGCCCGCAGACAAAATGGATCAAGCGACGCGCGATGGCTTCGTCAAGCGTGCCGAAGAAAGCGTCGCCACGAATGTGATCCCGGCTTACAAAAAACTCGGTAGCTACATCGAAACCCTGCGCGCGAAAGCGCTGCGCAATGACGGCGCATGGTCGCTGCCGGACGGCGACAAGTATTATCAGCATCAGATCGAGTTGATGACCACGACCACGATGACGGCTGAAGATTTGCATCAGCTCGGCGTCGCCGAGGTGGCGCGCATCGGTGCCGAGATGGACAAGATTTTAGACGACGAAGGATATAAGCAGCCGACGCGAGCTGCGCGCTTGGCGGCACTTTCAACATCGCCAAACCAAATTTATCCAGACAGTGATGAAGGCCGCGTACAGGTTCTTAAAGACTACACAGCCATCATCGAGGAAATATCAGCCGGACTCGATCCCTATTTCGGCATCAAGCCGAAAGCGAAGGTCGTGGTCGAGCGCGTACCGGCGTTGTCAGAAAAAACCTCCGCATTCGCCTACTACAACGGGCCCGCATTCGACGGCTCCAAGCCCGGCGTGTTCTACGCCAACTTAAGGAAGGTCGACGAGATCGCCAAATTTGGCATGCACACACTCGCGTATCACGAAGCCGTGCCGGGGCATCACTTGCAGATTGCCATCGCGCGGGAGCTTAAAGGCTTGCCGATATTTCGCAGCATCGTGCCCTATACCGCGTACGCCGAAGGCTGGGCGCTGTACGCCGAGCGGCTGGCGTGGGAAGCGGGGTTCGAGAAAAATCCGCTGGATAATCTGGGCCGTCTGCAAGCCGAAATATTCCGCGCCGTGCGGCTGGTCGTCGATACTGGCATCCACGCCAAACGCTGGACGCGCGAACAAGCGATTGAATACATGCTCGCCAATACCGGCATGCCGGAAGCCGAAGTCATCGCCGAAATCGAGCGCTACTACGTCATGCCCGGCCAGGCGCTCGCGTACAAAGTCGGCATGATAAAAATTCTGGCGCTGCGTGAAAAAGCCAAACAATCTCTGGGGCCAAAATTTAACCTGCGCGATTTTCACGATGCCGTGTTGAAGAATGGTGCGATGCCGTTAGAGGTGCTGGAGCGGGTGGTTGATGAGTATATTGCGGCGAAAAAAGGTGGTGGGTAAAAGGCGGGAACGCTAGCACTGGCGCGCGTCTTCAGGCATAAATGCCCGATGAGGCGCGCCAGCGCTGGGCTTTAGTATTCAGGTTGAGACCCTATTGATTATTCTGCGTGCCCGTAATGTTGGATGAACCATCAAGCGGCCATCGGCGCGCGTTTAACATGCATCGGCGCAGCTTTGAATCGCTGTTGGGCTTGCCACATGTCATAAGCACTTTGTTCTGCCAGCCACAGTCGCGCTTCGCCGCCACGTGCGACACCCAGCCACGCCTCGATGCGCAATGCCATTTCGGGTGAGATAGCGGCGCGGCCATTGATTACGCGGGAAAGGGTCACGCGGGCTACATTCAATTGTTGCGCAGCATCGGTCACGGACAGCCCTAGCGCAGGCAGCACATCATCGCGCAGCGTAAGCCCCGGATGGGGTGGGTTGTGCATTTTGGCCATGTTCAATTTCTCCTAGTGATCGTCTTGATCGTCAACGAATACGGCATCGATACCTTCAAAGGTGAACGTCATGCGCCAGTTACCGCTAACCCAAACCGAAAAATGCCCTTTGAGTTCGCGTCCCTTGAGCGGATGCAAACGCCAGTCCGGCAGGTTCATGCCCTGGCTGTTGGTTGTTTCATTGAGACGGTGCAGCATGGCGGCGAGTCGTTGCGCGTGTGCGGCCTGAATGCCCGCCTTGCTCCCATTCTCAAAAAAAGTTTTCAGTCCCTTGTGCCGGAATGTCTTAATCGTGACTGTTTGTATCTTGTAACGATACGCGGATCAACTTTATCAGTAGGACTCAATAGATCAGCCTTGTTGGGCTAAGAACTTCGCCGACTTTCGATCCCCGCCCCGCGCGCTTGGCGCAACCCGTCGCGCCAGTTGCCGCTGAACGCGTTGCTTGAACCGATCACTGCCCAACACCCATGCCTTGTTGGTTGCATCCCTGATTGCCGCCACACTGCTTTCGGCGAGGTGATGCCTGAATAACAGGCGGTATGCCGCCTGCCGCGACTCTGCCGCTTTGCCCAGTGTGATGTCATGCCTTAATGACGCAATGGGACATAGTTGGTTAACTGAGTAATAACTCACGGTGCGAGGTGCTTCGCCAGAAACGCCTCTAGCTTTTCGTAAAACGCGAGTCGGTTTTTTTCCGCGTAAAAACCATGCGCTTCTTTGGGAACCATCATCCATTCGAATGGTTTGCCGGCCTTAATCAG
>JAYVXF010000076.1:0-2256 GCA_043793345.1 Betaproteobacteria bacterium
TGCAGGCGGGTTTTTTCAGATAGGTCAAAAACCAAACCGGCGCGCGGGCTGAGTTGAGATTCTTTGACGACCGTAGCCACTCTGTCGTAGCGTGCGCCGACGTTAATCGTCAAGCCTTTCAGCGGCGTCCATTCATCCTGCAAATATACGCCGCCCAGTTGCCCGTTTATCCGCGAATTATCGGTGATCGAAAATGCTGTCGTGCTGGTCTGGACACCATCGCTGTCAGCCGGAAAAACCGCCGAAGAATTGTCGGTGCCGACGCGTTCACGCTGCAAAAATATGCCGCTGCGCAGCGTATGCGCGTCACCTAACCGGTAGGTCATATCGCCTTGCAGCCCGACAGCTTGATTGCGGTGCAGAATGTTTGCAGCGACGCCGTTGAACGCCAAATCGCCGAGCGCGTCTGGTCGATAATGCACATCGGTATAACGCCGAAACAATGAGACCTGATAGTCGAGGTTCAAGCCCGCGTTACTCTGGAACGACAATACCTGAAAATTGTTCTTCTCTCGCTGGTTAGCGTCCAGATTTGACGACGCGATGGGTGCCGCGCCGTTGACGCCAAATGCGGGCGTCTGATTCGGCACGTTGGGAATCTGAAAACGATTATTTGCCGTGCCGAAAATAACGCTGATACGGCTGCTGTCGTTCAGCAGATACGATAAATAGCCAAAACTTTTTTGCTGCTTGGTGTTGTCATGAATCGCGTTGCGTGCAGCGGTTGGGTTTTCGATGCCAACATTATTTTGCAACGTTGAGCCGGTGAGGTAATAACTTAAACCACCGCTCGTACCGGTCGCTTCAGCACCCAGCTCGCGATGGCGTTGACTGCCGCCGAGCAGCGTGACGCTGCCGCCGTTGTCAAAGCCGCTGCCCTTGCTTTGGATATCCACCACGCCGGCGGTGCGGTAACCGTATTGTGCCGGCAACGCGCCGGTGAGAATATTGATTTGATTGGCGAAGCGTGTGTCGAGTGCCTGGCCGAATCCGGAGATCGATTCGGGGATGACCACGCCGTTAATTCGATACTGAAGATTGGCATGGTCGCCGCGCACGTGAATCTGGCCATACGAATCTTCGACCACGCCCGGCGCGCGCAGGATGACCTGGTTCAGTGGCGTGGCATCGCCCAGCGGCAAACTGAGGATGTCTTTCTTGTCGAATCGAAACACCGTGCTACCGGTATCTGGCGACAGGCCATTGCGGGCATCATCGAGTTTTTGGCTGGTGATTTCGATGGGCGCAATTTTCTGCGGGCCACTGGCCGCAATGTTATTGGTGTCGTTTTTTGCTGTTGGCGTCGCTGCGGAAACAGGCGCTTCGATGTCGGCAGCGTGGACAATAAGTGGCGGAAAAGTAACGAGCGCCGCAGTGCACGCTGCCGCGAGTCGATGCAATCTGGGTCTGAACATGATGCATTCCTTGACGAGTAAAAAATCAAATCGCTATCGCTTATTTGGCGATAGCGATTACCGACGACTCAATCAGGAAAGCTGTGGCGGATCGCGATTGCGGGTTTGAACACGTTCAAGAATGCACAGCGTGTCTGCATCAACAATGCCATGCAGCAACGCCTGTGGTGTGGGCGGCACGTGCAGAGCCGCGACCGGCATCGCGCCGGCCAGTGACGCGAACGCGAAACACTGATCACAGGCAGCGCGGTCAAGCGGCACCTTGCCTTGCTTGCCCGCGTGGCTGCTGGCGATGGAGAGATGTTTGATCTCATGCTGCGCGATGGCGAGCTGTGCGGTCAGCAGCAGCAGCGGCATCAGACATGCAATCAATAATCTTTGCGCACGCGTCTTCATCAAAAAATAAAATTCATGGATACCATTTCGAGACGGCAATGTAGCACAGTTTTCGCAACAAAGTTGCAACCATGTGACAGATACATTTGTACTGAGAACGCGCTGCGAACGAAGTGGTACTCGCGCGGTCAAAGCTGCGTAGATCAAGCACTAGAGCGCATCAGCGGGCAAAAACGGCTGAAGAAGCGCATCCACGCTAGACCTTCGACATTGCGTTCCAGCCAAATCCGCGCGAAAGTCAAATTGAGATAGCGCCGCATTGCTCCTCGCTGCTACACTTTCAGATTGCCCGCTCACCACGAACACCACGCACAACATGCCGATTCTGACCTTCCCCAATAGTCCCTACAAGCTGAACCAGCCGTTTGCACCGGCGGGCGATCAGCCGCAGGCGATTGCCAAACTTGTCGAAGGCATTAACGACGGCCTCGCGTTTCAGACGTTG
>JAYVXF010000077.1:0-22204 GCA_043793345.1 Betaproteobacteria bacterium
CGCAATTTCAAAACCGGCGAAGTCGAATGGGACATGCAACTGGTGCGCGTGAAGCTCGACAAATCTGAAGAGCAGGTGATCGTCAAGAGTGAATTCGCCAATGAATTTTCGCTGTCACCTGATGGTGCGTGGCTGGCGTTCAGCGAGCGCTTTCACACCTACGTGATGCCGTTACCGCTGGCGGGCAAGACCTTCACCATCGGGCCGAAAATGGAAAATCTGCCGGTGAAGCAGCTTGATGTGAACGCTGGTGAATATCTGCATTTCTCGGGCGACAGCAGTAAAGTGCATTTCGCGCTGGGCGATGAATTGTTCAGCCGTGAATTGAAAAATGCCTTTGCATTCGTGGACGGTGCGCCGAAGGAATTGCCGAAACCTGCGGAGCTCGGCGTGAAAATCGGCTTTCGCGAAACGGCGAATAAGCCAAGTGCAACGACGGTTATTTCCGGCGCGCGCATCGTCACCATGAAAGGTGACGAGGTGATCGACGATGGCAGCATCGTGATAAAGGACAATCGCATCGCAGCGATTGGCAAGGCCGCAGATGTACCGACGCCCGCAGGTGCCACCATCATCGACGCGCGCGGTAAAACGATTATTCCCGGCATTATCGACGTTCACTGGCACGGCGGCATGGGCGAAAACCAGGTCATCCCGCAACAAAGCTGGATCAACTACGCGTCGTTGGCGTTTGGCGTGACAACGATTCACGATCCGTCGAACAACACCGCAGAAATTTTTACGCAGAGTGAATTGCAGCGCGCGGGAAAAATCGTCGGCCCGCGCATTTATTCGACCGGCACCATCCTCTACGGCGCAAAGGCCAACGTGAGCGCCGTCGTCAATAGTCTCGACGATGCGTTGACACATTTGAAACGCATGAAGGCAGCCGGTGCGATCTCGGTGAAAAGCTATAACCAGCCGCGTCGCGATCAGCGCCAGCAAATCATTGAAGCGGCGCGCCAAACCAGCATGATGGTGGTGCCCGAAGGTGGCGCGTTGTTTCAGCACAACATGAACATGGTGATCGATGGCCACACCGGCATTGAACACGCGCTGCCCGTTGAGAAGGTTTACGACGACGTGAAACAGCTGTGGTCGAAGACGCAGGTCGGCTACACGCCGACGTTGATTGTTGGCTATGGTGGATTGGATGGCGAGCACTACTGGTACGCGCGCACCGATGTGTGGAAACATCCACTGCTGTCGCGCTACGTGCCGCGCACGGTGCTGGAGCCGCGCAGCGTGCGGCGCATGACCGCACCCGATGAAGACTTCAATGTCATCAAGGTTGCGCGCACCGCGACCGAGCTGCAACGCGCGGGTGTACCCGTGAACGTCGGCGCACACGGCCAGCGTGAGGGTCTCGGCGCGCATTGGGAAATGTGGACGCTGGCACTCGGCGGCATGACGCCGCTCGAAGCCATCCGCGTCGCGACATTGAACGGCGCGAAATATCTTGGCATGGACAAAGATATCGGCTCACTCGAAGTCGGCAAGCTTGCTGATCTGGCGATCATCGACGGCGATGTGCTCAAAGACATTCGCCAGTCGGATCGCCTGACGCACGTGATGGTCAATGGACGCTTGTACGAATCGGCAACGATGAACGAAGTCGGCGCAACACCGAAAGCAAGGAAACCATTCTTTTTTGAGAACAGCAGTGGCGCGCCGATGCCGGTGGACGCGCAAAGTTTTAGTCATGGCGATGGCGATGGACACTAGCACGTAGAACGCCATTTGGTGCGGTCTTTGGAAGAATAGTGCTCCGAAAGCCGCGCCAATGCTGGTGTTTTTATTAACCGAACGATTGGCATCAATACGACGCCAATAATAGTTTCACCCCGCACCCGGAACAGAAGATGAAAACTGCCTTCGCAAAATTCGCAGCAATTATCTCAATCGCTTTCATCGTCCAACCCGCGATCAGTCTGGCGGCAGATGAGGAAGCGATAAAAATAAACAAGCTGATCGCAAATTACGCGACGCAACTAAACGTTGGTACCGTTTCCCTGAATTGGCTCGAGCAGCCCGAAGTCAAAAAGCTGCGTTCGCTTCCCGACCTAAAACGAACCGCTGCGATTCTTGCCACCATCTGGAATCTTGCCAGCAACGATGAGCAGATTTTCAACAAGATGAAGACCGACGATTATCAGGTGCTGGTCAGCATGTTGACGCGAATTCATGCGTACACGTTCCTGATGAATCTGACAGCCAGTTCCGCCAACGATGCATTGCTCAAAGAATATCTCGATCAGGAGGTCGCCGACTTGAAGCAGGTGTTCGCGCGCAAAAATACCGTCGCCGCCTATACGCAGGCGAGAAAAATTCGCGATGACAAACAGGCGGTTCTACTCAAGGATCAGAAATTTGTGGCGGAGCTAATTAAATTTCGCGCCGGAAAAGAAACGCTCGCCAAATCGCTGGCCAATGTCACCACCATGCTTGCCGTGATTGAGGCGTGTACGGCAAACGTGGCGTTATGTGTAAATCTGGAACCGGAGTAACGCGCAAACGATTCATAAAATCCATTACGCTTCCCATCCAGAATGGGCAATTGACGATCTGCCGCGCGGGGCAGATACTGGCCTCGGCGGGGTGATACCAGCAACTTGAAACATGCCGCCGGCCAGGAGACGCAAATGAAAAAATATCCAGCGCTGTTTTTTTCCCTGCTCACGTCGCTGCTGCTCGCCGCCTGCGCCAGCGCGCCCGTGACGCTGCAACCGACGCACCTGTTCAACGATAAATTATTTGCGCCACCGACCGAGCGGGTCAGCGCTGATGACGTATTTGCCGTCAGCGATGCGATGAAGCGCTACCTCAAGACCGAGATCGCGAGCCAGTTGCAGGTCAAGGGCGTGCAGCAGGGATTGATCGATGCGCTCAACAGCAAAAGCCAGCTCAAGGTCGAATATGATTCCGCGACCACCCGCAACGCGGCGCAAACGTTTGCGGATCGCGCCGGCAATTGCCTCTCGCTCGTCATCATGACCGCAGCACTTGCCAAGGAGCTCGGCATGTCGGTGCATTTCCAGAGCGTGTTTGTCGATGAAACCTGGAGCCGCAGCGGTGGGCTTTATTTCGCCATCGGCCATGTCAATTTGACGGTCGGCAGGCGCGTCCACGACATCAGAAGCAGGATCGACGACAACGTGATGATGACGATCGATTTCAATCCGCCGCTGGAAAACAAAAGCTATCACACATGGGCCATCAAAGAGGAAACCGTGATGGCGATGTTCATGAACAATCGTGGTGCCGAGGCGCTCGCGCGCGGGCAAGTGAGCGACGCGTATTGGTGGGTGCGCGAGGCGATCAGGCAGGACCCGAATTTCCTGAGCGCGTACAACACGCTCGGTGTCGTGTATCGTCGCAGCGGCCATCCGCTCGCGGCTGAAAAAGTTTTCATGCACGCGCTGGCGCGCGATCCCGAGAGCATCCTGTTCATGTCCAATCTCGCACTGGTGTTCGACGACGAAGGCCGTGCGGTGGACGCTAAACTTCTTACCGCCAAAGTGGAACGCCGGCAACCCTATCCGCCGTTCCATTTTTTTAATCTCGGCACCGACGCGATGCAGGCGGGTGACTACAAGACCGCGCGGGACATGTTCATGCGCGAGCTGGTGCGCGACCCGTACAATCACGAATTTCATTTCTGGGCGGCGCGCGCGTTTGCGCATCTGGGAGACATGGCGCAGTCACGGCGACATCTCACGGTCGCGATGAATTTCAGCACCACCCGCAGGGAACACGAGCTGTATGCGGCGAAGCTGGATCGGATCAAGGCGATTAACTAAAATTTACGGAGCAGTAATTATGTCCACGCATACATTGAATCTCGATGACACGGTCTACCAATACCTGCAAAGTCATTCGCTGCGCGAACACCCCGCGCAGATCGCTCTCCGCGAAGCGACCCGCAGCCACCCCTACGCGGTGATGCAAATTTCGCCCGAGCAGGGGCAATTCATGGCGCTGCTGATTCGACTTGTCAATGCGCGCCGCACCATCGAGGTCGGGGTATTTACCGGCTACAGCGCGCTCTCGGTAGCACTCGCCCTGCCCGACGACGGCAAAATATTGGCGTGCGACATCAGTGACGAATACACCCGCGTCGGCGTGCCGCACTGGCAAGCCGCTGGTGTTGCGCACAAAATTGATTTGCAACTTGCACCCGCCATCAATACGCTCGACGCACGCCTTGCGGCGGGTGAGCACGGGCAATATGATTTCGCGTTTATCGATGCCGACAAAAGCAGCTACGACGCGTACTATGAACGTTGCTTGAAACTGCTGCGCCGCGGTGGCCTCATCGCCATCGACAACACCTTGTGGAGCGGCAAAGTCGCCATGCCCAGTGAAGACGCCGATACGCAGGCCTTGCAGGCGTTGAACATCAAGCTGCATCACGATGAGCGTGTTGATATATCGATGCTGCCGGTTGGTGATGGGCTGACGCTGGCGCGGAAGCGTTGATGGTTTTGGCGCGAAATTTTGGCGCGATAGTCGCCGCATAAATTAACGTAGAACGCCATTTGGGGCGGAGTTTCAGGCTTAAATGACCTGAAATCCGCGCCAGTTCTAGTGTTTTATGTCTTACGGCGCCAGCGTCAACCCCGACCGCGCCTTCACCGCCGAAATATCAGACGAATTCACCGCACCCGACGCGTTCACATCAAACTTGAAATTCAGCGCGTCGGTCGGCTGCCCGGATCGCGCTTTCACGCCGCTGATGTCGCTTGAATTGACTGATCGCGTGCCATTCACATCGCCAACCAAAAAGCCAATTGAAGTGCTGAACGGCGTGACGATGCCGTTGACGTTGGTGAGTATCACCGTCACGCGTTTGTTGTCGGCAATGCCGGTGAGTGTCACCATCACGTTGTTAGCCGCATTGCTTAACGTTGCCACGCCGACCGGCGCGGTGGCTGAATCGATCACACTTACGATGCCTGCTGCGGTGACGGGAATATTGAATTGAAACACCAGCGTGTGGCCAGCGCCGATGCCGCGCGGCTCGGTGGTGACAGCATCGCCGATCAGGACGGCGTTATCAATACTGAGGTCAAAATCTCCCGCTGCGCCATGCGTTTTGCGCGACAGCACGCTGACGAGCGCTAACGGCGGCAGTGCCGAAGGAGTGACATTCACCGTGGCTGAATCTGCGCCGTTACCCGCACTGTTGGTGGCGAAAACGTTGCACGCATAGTTCGCACCATTAATCATGCCGCTGACCGTCAATGGTGACGCGCCGCCGCTTGCGGTAACGGTGTTGGGCCCCACGCAGCGTAAGGTGTACGACGTGATGGCACTGCCGCCGTTGGAAGCCGGGGCGACGAACGCGATGGTTGCCTGCCCATCACCCGGTGTGGCGACACCGATGGTCGGCGCGCCGGGAACGGACGCGTTGATCACGACATTTTGGGACACTCGCGCAGCCGCTGCGTAGCTCGCGTTGCCCGCTTGATCGGCAGCGATGATGCAAAGCCCGGGTGCTGCCATCGTGACCGTCGGCGCAATCACGCCACAGACACCCGTGGTCGTTGAGCTATACGTCACCAGATTGCCGGAAGCGCCGCCAGTTGCTAACGGCGCAATCGCAAACGTGCCGCCTGCGGTGAATGCGCGCGGGCTCGGCTGCGCGCCAAAGCTGATGGTCTGGCCGATGAGATTGACGGTGATGGTCAGTGGGCTCATCCCGGTGCCGCCCGCGTTGGTCGCTGAGATGGTCGCGTTGATCGATTCACTAACATTCGGTGTGCCGCTGATGAGGCCGGTCGAGGTATTGATGCTCAACGTGCCGGGCAATCCGCTTGCGGCGTAACCGGTCGGCGCGTTGCTCGCGATGATCTGATAGCTGAACGCCTGACCCACCGTGCCGCTCGCTATTGTTGCGCTGGCGATTACCGGTGCCGCGTTGGCGATCGTCACCGTCACGGTTCTTGGGTCGCCGGTCAATGCGGCCTGCGTGCCGCGATAGGTGAAGGTATCGGTGCCGGTAAATCCTGGCGATGGCGTGTAGGTGACGCTGGTGCCGGCGAAGGCGGATAGCGTGCCGTTCGCAGGCAGTGTCACGACTTGCAAATTCGCGAACGCAATGATCGGCGTGTTGATGACAATCTGGCTGGTGACAGAAATGTCGACCGGTGTGTTGACCGTGGTGCTTGCGGCAACTGGTGGGATGAAGTCGCGAACGTACTCGGCGACGGCGATGCGATCAGCGTCGGGGAAATTGGCCGGGTTCAGCGATGGCAGGCTATTCATTGTCACCTGATTGACGATGGAATATGCCAGCGCCGCCGGGGTCGATCCGCCGACGTTGAGCCGCGGGCCGACCGGCGTGACGCCGTGGCAGCTTGCACACTTGGCGGCCCAGATCGGCGCACCGGGCAGCGGATTCGGCGTCACGTTCACTGTGCCGGATGCGGCACTCGTGCCCAGCGCATTGGTCGCCGTCACGGAGCAAGCGTAAGACGTGCCGTTGGTTAATCCGCTCACGGTGACCGGCGACACGCTGCCGCTACCGGTGATGCCGGCACACGTCGCGGTGTACGCAGTGACCGCGCTGCCGCCGTCGCTTGCCGGTGCGGTGAAGCTGATCATTGCTCTCATGTCCCCTGCGGCGGCGCTGCCGATGGTCGGCGCGCCCGGCGCGCTGCCGGTGATGCTGATGGTTTGCGTCACTTGCGGCGCGGCACTCACACTGCCGTTGCCCGCTTGATTGGCGGCGATCGTGCATTGACCGGCTCTTAATATCGTCACTGTCGTGCTGCTGATCGAGCAGACGGCGGTCGTGAGCGAGGTGTATGCCACGGTGAGGTTTGATGACGCACTCGCCACCGGTGACAAGGCAAACATGGCGTTCGTCGCATACGCACGCGGGCTTGCCTGCGCGCCGAAGGTGATGGTCTGCCCGCCCTGGCTCACGCTGAAACTTTGCGTGACCGTCGGTGCTGCGTTGTAGTTTGCGTCACCGATTTGTTGCGCGGTGATTGTGCACGTGCCCAGACCGACGAGCGTGACGTTGGCCGCAGCGACCGTGCAGACGGCGGGAGTATTCGGAATAAACGTGACGGTGAGCGCGGAGCTTGCCATTGCCGTCAATGCAATCGGTGTCACGCTGAAATTTTGCGAGCTGGGGCCCGTGAAGGTGATGGTCTGAT
Source organism: Betaproteobacteria bacterium (assembly GCA_043793345.1). GTDB lineage: Bacteria > Pseudomonadota > Gammaproteobacteria > Burkholderiales > Usitatibacteraceae > UKL13-2. The sequence continues at coordinate 7,167 of JAYVXF010000077.1, forward strand.
TGGTCTTGGCAACGTTTAACGTGAACATCTGGCTCGCAGGCGCGCCCACACCATTGGCCGCACCGAGCGTGAGTGGATACGCGCCGACGCTGCCCAGCGCAGGCGTGCCCGCAAGGACGCCGGACATCGTATTAAACGTGACACCACCTGGCAGCGCGCCACTCAACGAATACGTAAACGTCGACGGCGTACCGGATGCGGTGACGGTGAAAGTGCCCGCCGCATTGACGGTGAAGCTTGTTGCCGTGGCACTGGTGATGGTCGGTGCGACCGGTGTCGTGACCGGCGTGACTGTCACGGTTGAAGATGCCGGGCCGCTGCCCGCGCTATTGTTCGCGCGCACCGAGCAGGTGTAAGTCGTGTCGTTGGTAAGCCCTGTGACGGTGACCGGTGAAACCATATTGCTGCCCGCGCCGCTTGGCGTGCAACTCGCGCTGTAGCTTGTGATCGCGCTGCCACCGTTATTCACTGGCGCGACGAACGCGATTGTCGCCTGCATGTTGCCCGGTGTCGCTGCGCCAATTGTCGGCGCGCCTGGCAAGCTCGGCGTGATGATGACCGTTTGCGTGACTTCTGCGGCGACGTTGAAATTCGCATTGCCCGATTGGTTGGCTGCGATCACGCAATTGCCTGCGCTGACCATCGTGACGGTGTTGCCACTCACACCGCAGACTGTTGGCGAATTCGGCGTGTACGTCACCGGCAACAATGACGACGCGCTCGCGAGCGGCGCAATTGCAAACGTATTCGATGGGCTCGGGCTGAACGCAACCGTGCCAGGCGTTTGCGGCGGGAAGGTAATTGTTTGATTTGCCGCGTTCAACGTGATCGTGAGTGCTGCCATCCCCGTGCCGCCCGCATTGGTCGCGGTGACGTTCGCGTTGAACATTCCGCCAACGATTGGTGTGCCGCTGATCAATCCCGTCATCGCGTTGACGCTAAGCCCCGCAGGCAGACCGCTTGCACCGAAACTTGTTGGTCCGTTGCTCGCGGTGATTTGGTAGCTGAACGCAACGCCGTTCGCGCCGCTCGCCGTACTCATGCTGGTGATCGTCGGGAAAGTCGGTGGCAGCACGTTCACCGAGATCGTCACCTCTGAGCCTAAGAAAATCGGCGCAGTATCGTGCGAGCCCACCACGGTGAAGGTGTCGCTGCCGACGTATCCGGCGTTCGGCGTGTAGGTGACCGCAGTGCCGGTGAAGGCCGATAGCGTGCCGCTCGCAGGCAAGACGCCACCCGCTCGCACGCTGTCAAACGACAAGCTGCCGATGCTTAAGCGGTTGCCAACGTCGATTAATTTCGGCGTGTTGAATGGTGTCGTCTCGACAGGTGTTGGTACCGCCGTGGCAATGTAGGCGACGATGGCTGCGCGCTCGGCCGTGGTGAGCTGCGTCACCAGTGGGTTGGCGGCCATCGATGGTTGATTGATGATCGAGTAGTTCAGTGCTGCTGCGCTTGGTCCTGCGGCATTGAGCTGCGCGCCGGTCGGCGTTGGCGTGTGGCAATTCGCGCACACCTGTGTCCACAGCGCCGTGCCGGTTTTGATGATTGGCACGAATGCGAAACTAGTCGACGGCGTGCTGCCCGCCGCGTTGTTGGCCGCGACGAAACAAGTGTACGTGGTACCGTTAACCAGCCCCGTGATGGTGATCGGCGATGACGGCCCAGTCGCGGTCACGCTGCCACCGTTACACGACAGTGTGTAGCCGGTAATCGCGCTGCCGCCGTCGCTCACCGACGGCGTGAAATCAATAATCGCGCGCGCGTCAAATACGGTGGCGACGGGGTTGCTTGGCGCGGAAGGCACGGTGCGCGGCGTGACGGCGACACTCGATGAAGCGGCACCGATACCAGCCGCATTGGTGGCCGTCACCGCGCAGTTCACCGTGATGCCGTTGGTCAGACCCGTAACTGTGATGGGTGAAATGGTGCCGGTATTGCTGCGTATGCCGCAGGTGGCGGTGTAGCCGGTGATCACGCTGCCGCCAGTGATCAAAGGTGGCACGAACGAAACTGTCGCCTGCATGTTGCCTGGCGCTGCGGCCACGCTGGTTGGCGCGCCGGGTGTGGTACGTGGCGTGACCAGCACCGGTGCCGCAAACGTAGATCCCGCGAAATTGGAAACACCGACGGTACAACTGTATTGCACGCCGTTGACCAGCGACGTCACCGTCAGCGGTGAGCCGCCGCCCGATGCGAAGCGTGTCGTCTGGCCGCTGGCCGCACAGTTTGCGCCGTAAGAAGTTATTGGCGAGCCGCCATCGCTGGCGGGAGGGCCGAACGTAAGCGCCGCCTGCCCATCCCCCGGCGTTGCCGTCACATTGGTTGGCGCGCCTGGCGCGGTCGCCGGGCTGAAGGTCGCGGTGACGCTCTTGCTTGCGTCCATGGTCACGGTGCAGGGAGCCGTCCCGGTGCAGACACCGAAGGACCATCCGGCAAAAAAACTCAGGAAGGATGGGTTGGGTGTGAGCAACACATTGCCGCTCAAACTCGCGCTGCACGATCCACCCAGGCCGCAGTCAATGCCGACCGGCGTTGAGGTCACGCTACCGCTGCCGGCGCCGATCTTCTGTACATTGAGCGTGAACTGCGGCAGCACCACATCGTCAATCCAAACGGCATCGCGACCACCGTTACAGCAAATGTCGTCTTTGTCGTAACGCCACGTTAGCGAATGCAGGCCGCCATTCACCGGGACACTGACACTTGTCCAGCCGGTTTCACCCGATGCGCCCACAAGGCCGACATTTCCGCAGGCTCCACCAATGTTTTGCGCGATGCTGTCAATAAAAAACTGGAAGCAATCGTAACCGTTTTCGCTGGAGACCCGATATTTGAAGGTAATGTTGCCGGTGGAAAGATTTCCGACGAACCGAATATCAGCTTGTAGCGGCGTTCCCGAATCTGGCATCGGCATGGATTTTAGGCTGCATGCGCCGGTACTTGCTTCCTCATTGGCAGACACACTCCAGCCCGTTGTCGCACCGGCAGGAACCGACCAACCGGGAGGCATCGTACACATCGGCGGGAAGATTTCGCTGGCCGCGTTCACGACGCTAAAAGCCTGAACGGCCTGAGCCAAATCGTAATTTGCGTTCCCCGCCTGATCGGCCGTGACGGTACACGTACCGACCGTGCCGATGAGCGAAATGGTTGTGCCGTTGGTGCCGCTCGCGCTGCAGACTCCACTCGCCGTAAAGATCACCGGATTGCCGGAAGGTCCTCCTGTCGCGCTGACGGTAAACGATGGCAATGACGTTAGCTTGGTGCTGATCGGCGCGAACGTAATCGTTTGGCCGCCCTTAAAGATCAAAAACCCCACCGACTTGAGATCCGACGCGCCCGGGTTTGCCCCACCCGGATTGCTGGCAGTTACCATCGCGTTGTAGTTGCCTGCCGTGGTCGGCGTACCCGACATCACGCCAGTGCTGCTATTGATGTTCACACCCGGCGGCAGTCCTGTCGCGCTGTAACTGAACGGAAAGTTTGATGCGGTCACGGAAGAATTGAACACCTGACCAACGCTGCCGAATACATTCGTCACACCGCTGATCGTTGTCGATAGCGGCATTGTGACCTGATCGATCCACGCTGCGTCGGCACCCACCGGAAAGAACGGCTCGACTTCATAGGACCACGTCACCGTGTGCGAGCCAGCCGTGATCGGTGCAGTGACCGTGCCATACGGCACTTCCCCCGACGCGCCAAGACCGCCGCTGAAGGCGCACGTGCCGCCGACGTTTTGCTGCGCACCGTCGATCAGAAAGCGGAAACAGTCAAAATTGAGTTCGCTTGAGACCCGCCGGCTGAAAGTGATGCTACCTGCGTTGAAAACACCGGTGAACTGGATTTGTGCGCGATTGAATCCCGTACTTGGCAGCGGAACGGGGTTTGATTTCAGGCCACAGACGCCTTGTGAAGCCGCGCCCGCCTCGTTCGATACCGCCCAGCCTACTGTCGCTGCGACTGGAGTAAGCCACCCGGGCGGCAACTGGCAATTCGGCGGAAACACTTCCGTGCCGGCGTCGGCAACCATAAAACTTTGCATCACTGCCGAAGCCGCTGTGTAGTTGGTGTTGCCTGCTTGCGTGGCCGTCACCGTGCAGATGCCTGTTGCACCGGTCAGCGTGATGGTCGTTCCACTGATCGTGCATACGCCGGTGGCGGCAAACATGACAGCAATGCCGGAGCCGCCGCCGGTTGCGGCGACGACAAACGGTGGATCAGTCGTGAACTTGTTCGAGAGGGCGTTGAAGGTGATGGTCTGCGGTGCCGGATTGATGGTGATCGTAACGAGTTTGCTGCCTGACTGACCGGCGGGAGCGCCGTTGAAGCAATTGCGTGCCGCCACCGTGACGTTAAACGTGCCGACTTGGATAGGTGTGCCGCTGATTACTCCTGTGGCCGTGCTGAATCCCAAACCTGTCGGTAACGGGCCCGTCAGCGCATAACTCAGCGGCACACCGCCCGTCGATACCGGTGTGAAGGATGTGATGAGCGAATTGTAGGTGCCCGTCATCGTGCTGGCACTTGTCGCAATGACTGGCACAGCTGGATTGCTGATGTTGATTGAAACCGTCCTTAGGTTGGACGTTCCGCCGTCAGTCGTGCGAAATGCTTCGTACGTAAAACTGTCCGGACCGCACTGCCCGGCGCTGGGGGTGTAGGTGGTAGAAAGTGCAGCAAACGCAGACGCAGATCCCTTGCCGCCGTTAGTGACCACCCGTACCCCGACGTAATCCCCCCGGATCGTATTGAGTACGATATTGGGAACCGCAATGGCTCTTGCCGTCTGAAATGTCACGCTCTGCGTGGCGAGGTCGGCAAACCCCGGCAGCGATGCAAAGTAGGCCGAGATGTCCCTGTATTGTGTACCAGTCGTGTCGGCTTGCCCGCCCATTCCCTGCGTGTTCGCGTAGGTGGTGTGGCCGCCCGCGTTTATTGCGTTGGCCAACGAAGCGGGGAATGTAAGGCTTGGGCCATGACACCCACCGTTACAACCCTTGCTCACATAAAGCAATGTGCCATTCGCGGCGTTGCCACCGGGTGTGGTCTGCGCGGTGACCGGCATATGCAGCGTGAGCGAGACGGTGGCCAGAATCCAAGAAAGTGGAAGCGCCCAAGAACCTTTTTTTAGTATCGAATGCTCGCTGATTCGCGATTTCATTTCCCCCTCCTGCTTTTATTTAACTGGTCCCGCAGCAGGGGCGCACCACCCTGTGTATTACCTCTCAGGAGGTTATCCCACGCCCGTTTGATTCACTATCCCCCGAATAGGGGTGTGCGGGAGGAATTTGTGAAAAAAGATGAAAACACTAGCATTGGCGCGGCGTTTCAGCCATTTTTGCCTTGGGAGGCACGTCAAATGGCGATCTACGTATTTACGAACCCAGTTTTTGCGCCACGCCCGCCAGCCGTTTACCCAGCGCAAAAGCCAGCTGTTTCTCACTCTCACTCACCGCGCGGTCATTGGCGCCACCGGCAACGTGACTCGCGCCGTACGGCGTGCCGCCCTCCACGGTGGCGGTGAGGGCGGGCTCGGCATACGGAATGCCGACGATCAGCATGCCGTGGTGCAATAGCGGCAGCATCATCGACAGCAATGTGGATTCGTTGCCGCCGTGCATGGTCGAGGTGGAGGTAAATACACAAGCGGGCTTGCCGACGAGCGTGCCGCGCATCCATTCGCCGGCGGTGCCGTCGAGAAAATATTTGAGCGGTGCGGCCATGTTGCCGAAGCGGGTGGGCGAGCCGAGCGCGAGACCGGCGCATTCGGCCAGATCGGCAGCCGTTACGTAGGGTGCGCCCTCGGGCGGAATGTCAGGTGAAGCGACGGTAGTGACTGCCGCCACTTTCGGCACCGTGCGCACGCGTGCGGCCATGCCGGGTACGCAGTCGACACCTCTGGCGATGTGGCGCGCCAGCTCTTGCACCGAGCCCGAGTGGGAATAGAACAGCACTAAAATATCGGACATGGCGAATCCCTGAAATGAGTCGGTATTATAGGCAACACAAGGCGCAGCGCACCTGCCGATCACTTTCGCATACACATGAAAAAAATCCTCACCCAACTTTTCCAGTACGCCCGTCTCGTCGCCCGTCGCTTCAATGAAGATCGCTGCCTGATGGTGGCGGGCAGTCTCACCTACACGACGCTGCTGGCGCTGGTGCCGCTGTTCGCGGTGACGATTGCGTTGACGGCGCGGCTGCCGATGGTGCGTGATTTTATTCTTCAGGTGAAATCATTCATCGTGCAAAATTTATTGCCCGACGTGGCCGGTCGCATGGTCGGCGATTACATGGAGCAGTTCGCACAAAACGCCGCACGGCTGACGGTGATCGGGCTCATCATGATTGCGGTGACCGCGATTGCACTGATGTTCACGATTGATGGCGCGTTCAATGACATTTGGCGTACCAAACAGCGACGCTCATGGTGGAAGCGGCTGGCTGCGTGTTTGTCGTTGCTGACCGTGGGCCCCGTGCTGATCGGCGCGAGTCTGTCGATGACGTCGTATTTTGTACATTTGACACGCACGTTTGATCGCGTGCTGCCGATGCTCGATGACTGGTTGCTGAAATTGATTCCGTTCGTGCTGACTGCATCGGCGCTGGTGTTAGCCTATCGCACGGTACCGAGTCGCTACGTGCCGACGCGCCACGCGGTGGTTGGCGGAATATTTGCGGCGTTGTTGTTTGAGCTGGTCAAACATTTGTTTGTCGCCTACATCGTGCGGGTGCCGACCTATAGCCTGGTCTATGGCACGTTCGCGAGTGTGCCGATTTTTCTGCTGTGGCTATTCTGTTGCTGGATGGTCACGCTGCTCGGCGCGGAAGTGGCGGCGACACTGTCGTATTTTCGGCATGCGTCAGCCGCGCCAACCGTGCGGGCGCAGGCACCGTCGATGCGGGTTCGCGAGGCGACGCGGATTGTCGATGCGCTGGGATCAAGCAGCACGCCGCTTGCGTTCAATGCGCTTCGTTTGCGCGCACCTATGCCAATCGATATTGCCGAGGACATATTGCATGATTTGCTCAGCGCAAAAATTGTCGCGCGTGCGACGACGAAACACTACGAATTGGCGACCGCGCGCGACGCGATTCTGGACAAGGATATTCGCGCCGCGGTTGGTGCGGACTAGGCGTCGTTACGAGGTCTGAAACTGGAATAAATCAAAACGTGAAGTGCGCTCGACGAGCGTGGTCGCGCGTACCAGCGTGATTTCGCCACGCTCGATCAGCTCGAATTCGCGCAGATCGGAAAATGTATCGGTCAGCGTAATCACCGTGTCGTTGTCCCAGCCGGGCGTAGTATTTTGCAGCACCAATGCGGGCGCAGGTTTGGTGCCGCTGCCGATGGTGGCCTCAATCGTGATGCTTGCGGCTGACGGCGAAATCAACTCCACACCAAATTCGAGCGCGTTGCCTTCGAGCGAGGTCAGCCAGCGCACGATGCCAACGTTCCAGGTGCGCCCGCCGACGAAGCGCACGCCGACAACTTCCCCGACCGTGACCCCGACCGTGCCGCCAGATTCACGATACAGGCGCAGACCATTGGCGCTTTGATTGAGGACACTCCATGCGTCAACGCCGACCGATTGCGATAGCGCGTCACGCGGTATTTTTAACAGCGGTATGGTATCGCCATCGCGAATCGCTTTTGCGTCCGCTTCCGGATCATCAAGGGTCGCAAGCTCGGTGAAATAGGCGATGGCCTTGATACCGCTACAGAGTGCTACCGTCGAGTCGGCCGGATTGCGGCGAAATTGTCGTTTCGGCGGATCGCCCCACAGGCGAATGAGGCGCTGTTGCAGGTCAGTGGTGTCGTGGGTGGCGCGACTTTTCGCGGCATTATTGCCGGTGTTCGCGGCGACGCTCTGCGCATGAATGCGTTGCTGCAATTTTTCGACCAGCCGCGTCGGCTCGATGAGGCGAAATATTTGTCCGGCTGGTGGTGGCACGCCCGGCACCAATACCTTTGGCGGTTGATCCCCGTCGAGCGCGACGAGAAAAAATCGTTGCAGATTGAGGCCGTCGTTGCTGCTGTGGATATCGATGCATCCGCGATGCTGTTTTAATATTTCCTGCACCTGATCGAGTTCCTTGAACATCAACCGATACGGGTCGGCTAGCGAAATCATCAGCGCATCGCTGTACAGATCCAGCATGCTCGATTTGGTTTGGGGGTCAGCGATCTCGGCCAGCAAGCCCTGCTCGTCGGCGTGCTGGTACAGCGAATGCAGCTCCTGCCATACGCCTGGCGGACAGGGATGGTACGTTTTGTAGCTTTGCAGCAACTGCGACTGCAAATAAAACATCGCCGCATAAATGGCGGCGGGCAGATTTTTCTTCGCGTTGAACATCATCAGCTTGCTGGGTTTTTCCAGCAAGAAAATCTTGTACGCGTTCGCACATTGGGTGCGCAGATTGCGCGCCGCGTCGAACGCCTCGCGCTGCCGGGCCGGCAGCGGCAACACGCTGTAGGCGTAGATGGCTTCGAGTTCGTCGAGCAACACGGCGACCACGGGGCGATAAATGTCGACAATTGCCACGCGCTCGTCAGCAGGCATTTTGGCGCGATTCAGTGCCTCGATGGTATGGGCGACCGTGTTGGCGGCCTGAAATGTTTTAGTGAGTGGTAACGACTCAATCCAGACACGGGCTTTTTTGGGGTTGGTCTCGATTTCCTTCGGCAGCGAGCCTACCGATGCCGGTACTGTGAGGCTTAACGCCATGAATCCCCCGTGAATTTTGTTGGAGTGCCGATGTCTATTGAGTGTTCGCGCCCAACATCACATAAGCCCGGTATTATCTTTTTTTGATTTTAGCAGAGACAACGATGATTCTTGCTTCCATGCCACACCAGCTTTACCTGCGTTCGATGTGTTTCGCGGTGGTCTTTTTCGCCGCAGTTACCGCGTCCGCCTTCGACTTGAAAGACACGGCCGGTGAGTCGCAAAAATTGGCGGATTTGAAAGGCAAATGGGTGGTGGTGAATTTCTGGGCGACCTGGTGCGCGCCGTGCGTAAAAGAAATTCCCGACATTGCCGAATTTGCGAAAGGCCAGGGCGACAAAGTGCGCGTGGTGGGTGTTGCGCTCGATTGGCACGACGGCGACCGGCCAACCGAGGCCGACACGCGCAAGATCAAGGCGTTTGCGAAAAAAGTCGGACACAACTATCCGCTGGTGCTCGGTAACGCATCGACCGAAAAATTTTTCGGCAAAGTCAAGGGACTGCCGAAGACCATTGTTTACGCGCCCGACGGCAAGGTCGCGTTTGAAAAGACGGGGCCGGTGACGAAGGAATTGCTGGCGCGGATTGTGGGCGGGGAGAAAATTTGAGCGACGTTTAAAATACTAGCACTGGCGCGGCGTTTCAAGCATTTTAACGCCAAAATGCGCATGAACAAACGATCTACGTGCGTTTATGCTGGCTGCGCACCTTAAAGAATGATCTTGCCTTTCACCAAATGCGCAATCACAGCGAGCGGCACGACGGTCGCTTTTTCATCACGCCGATGCTGGTATTCGACGTTGTTTTCTTTCAAGCTCCTGTCGCCGACCGTGATGCGGTGCGGCACGCCGACCAATTCCCAATCGGCAAACATCACTCCGGGTCGCTCGCCGCGATCATCGAGCACGACGTCAATTCCGGCTGCGACGAGCTCGGCATGGAGGTGATCGGCGGCGGCCTTCACAGCCTCATTGCGGTCGTAGCCCAGCGGACAAATCACCACTTCAAACGGCGCGATGGCGTCGGGCCAAATGATGCCTTTGTCGTCGTGATGCTGCTCGATTGCGGCACCGAGCAGGCGCGTCACGCCGATGCCATAGCAGCCCATCTCCATGAGTTGCGGCTTGCCGTTCTCGTCGAGGAAAGTCGCCTTCATCGGCGCTGAATAAACGGTGCCGAGATAAAAAACATGACCAACTTCGATGCCGCGCTGGATCGACAGATTGCCCTTGCCGTCGGGTGAAGGGTCACCGGTGACAACATTGCGAATATCGGCGACACGCGTGGGCTCGGGCAAATCACGACCCCAATTGACGCCGGTGAAATGGAAATCTTCCGCGTTCGCACCGGTGACGAAATCGCTCATGTTGGCGACGGTGCGCTCAACAATAATTTGCACCGGCTTTTTCAAGCTGATCGGGCCCAGATAGCCGGGCTTGCAACCGAAGTGTTCGATGATTTCGTTTTCGGTCGCGAAGCGAAAACCTTTGTCGAGACCCGCTACTTTGCTCGCCTTGATTTCGTTCAACTCATGGTCGCCACGCAACAGCAGCAGCCAGATTTGAGCTTCAATCGCGTTGCCCTTCTCATCGAATTTTTCAGTGGCCAGGACAATCGATTTCACCGTTTGCTGAAGCGGCAGATTGAGCAACGCGGCTACGTCCTCGCATTTGGCTTTACCCGGCGTCGGCGTTTTCACCATCGCCTGCTGAGGTGCTGCACGCGAGGCGAGCAGCGGTAGCGCCTCAGCCAATTCAACATTCGCTGCGTAATCAGATTGGGGGCAATACGCAATCGCGTCTTCCCCCGTGTCGGCGATGACCTGAAACTCGTGTGAACGCGAGCCGCCAATCGCGCCGGTATCGGCCTTGACCGCGCGGAAAGTGAGCCCCATGCGCGTGAAGATGCGTGTGTAGGCGGCAAACATCGCGTCGTAGCTCTTGCCCGCGCTGGCTTCGTCGCGATCAAACGAATATGCGTCTTTCATGGTGAATTCGCGGCCACGCATTACGCCGAAACGCGGACGCCGCTCGTCGCGGAATTTGGTTTGGATATGATAAAAATTTACCGGCAACTGACGGTAGCTTTTGATTTCATTGCGCGCAATATCGGTAATCGCTTCCTCCGAGGTCGGCTGCACAATGAAGTCGCGACCGTGCCGATCCTTGATGCGCATCAGCTCCGCACCGTACTTTTGCCAGCGGTTGGTTTCCATCCACAATTCGGCCGGCTGGATCACCGGCATCAGCAATTCCACGGCGCCTGCCGCGCCCATTTCCTGACGAATGATATTTTCGATTTTTCGGATGGAGCGCAGGCCCATTGGCATGTAGGTATAGATGCCAGACGCCAATTTTTTGATCATGCCGGCGCGCAGCATGAGCTGTTGTGAGACCACGTCGGCGTCGGCGGGTGCTTCGCGCAGGGTGGACAGGAAGAAGTTGGATAAGCGCATGATTTATTGAGGGTTATCGCGAGTATTTTGAAGTTCAGCTGAACATTTTACACGCAGGCATCCCTCAATCGAAGTTTATGGCTAGTCACCTATCACAATTTGTGAAAGAATCACTTTAACTTATGAATTGGAAGGGCTTGGGCCATGATTGACCGAGACGGTTATCGCCCAAACGTCGCTATCGTGCTTTGCAATGCGAAGAACGAGGTGTTTTGGGGCAAGCGCATCAAGGAGCACGCGTGGCAGTTCCCGCAGGGCGGGATAAAGTTGAATGAGAGTCCCGAAGACGCGATGTTTCGTGAGCTGGAAGAAGAGACGGGTTTGTTGCGCGAACACGTGCGCATTTTGGGTCGCACCAAGGGCTGGTTGCATTACAACGTGCCGACCCATTGGGTGAAGCGCGAATGGCGCGGCACGTACAAAGGCCAGAAGCAGATCTGGTATTTGCTGCGATTGGTCGGACGCGATAACGACATCCATTTGCGCGCGAGCACGCATCCCGAGTTCGACGCCTGGCGTTGGCATGACTACTGGGTGCCGCTGGATTCGGTGATCGAATTTAAACGCGATTCGTATCGTGAAGCGCTCAATCAATTGGTGCGGTTCCTTGAGCCGGTGCCGCGCACGGGCAGCCGCCACACCCATTGGCAGTCGAACCACCGCACCCACCCGAGCGCGCCGCCGCCTGCGCAGGAAGTGATTGTGCGGTCGGAATAGTCAGCCTGCTGACGAAAAAAAGGGCGCATCTGCGCCCTTTTTTATTCGCGCCGCCGCAGCGTCAAAAGCATGCGCAGCCGGTGACCGCTGCTTGCACGCTGCACACCGCCAACGAGATGGCGATTGCAACGATGACGATGATATTGGCGTACGGGATGGCTTCTGCTTTTGGCAACTTCATCGACATTGGCAGGCCAGCGTAGAGGATGTAAATGCCGTACAAGCCAATCAACTCGATAAAACGCAATCCCGTCATCATCGAGACGACGTGCGCAAACCAGAATGCGCTGGTTGAAATCATCGCCACGCGCAGCGCCTGATCCATATTTTTGGCGCCGCCGAATTTTGGCGCCAGCGCATCGATGATTCGAGCCAACAGGTACGCGCCGCCCAGCGCGACGACACAACCGATAATGGTGCCGGCTACAATGCGCGCCGTTGAAGCATCGAGCGAAATATCGGCCAACCGGTGCCCGAAAATAAACGCGTTAACCGGCGGAAAAGTAGCCAGCAAGGCCAGCAGCAGCATCGCGAGCAGTGCGCCGAGGATCATGGCGCTGGAAATGGCGGGCGGTGTGGAAGCCTGCGCTTCGGTGGACGCCACCGGCTCCGTTTCCATCCCGGCCCATCGCGGCTGCTGGGGCTCGAACAGCGTGTATTTGATGCGCTCAACAAGGTTCATGGCTGACTCTTAACAAGAACGAGGTCGCACGATAACGTGCGCCCCGCAAGCCGTCTATACCGCGTTCGCGGGATGGCGAAATTCGAGCAATACCAGATTATCGCGGTGGATCAATTCCGGTTCAGCGATGTAGCCGAGCAGTTGCTCAATCGCAGTCGTTGGCTGGCGGATGATTTTCAGCGCTTCGCTGGATGGATAATTGACCAACCCACGGGCGATTTCAACGCCTTCGGTATTCATGCAGCTCACCACCGCGCCACGCTCAAAGCTGCCCGTGACGGCAGTGACGCCGATGGGCAGCAGACTTTTACCGCCTTTAACCAGCGCGCGCAGGGCACCGGCGTCAAGCGTCAGTGTGCCGCTGGTTTTGAGATGTCCGGCGAGCCAGGTTTTTTTCGCCTGCAAGCCCGACGCGTCCGCTGTTAAGCGCGTGCCAATGGATTCGCCGGCTTTCAGCCGCAGCAGTACATCGACTTCGCGGCCATGGGCAATAATGGTGGTGGCACCGGACAGCGCGGCTTTTCTTGCGGCCTGCACCTTGGTCAGCATGCCGCCGCGCCCCAACGACGAGCCCGCGCCGCCTGCCATCGCGTCGAGCTGCGGATCACCGGCACGGGCCTCTGTGATCAGAGTCGCCGTGGAATCTTTGCGCGGATCGGCGTTAAATAATCCTTGCTGGTCGGTGAGGATGACGAGCGTATCGGCGTCAATCGCATTGCAGACCAGGGCGGCTAACGTATCGTTATCGCCGAATTTGATTTCGTCGGTGACGACAGTGTCGTTTTCATTGATCACCGGGATCACCTTGAGCGCCAACAATGTCGTCAGAGTTGAGCGCGCATTGAGGTAGCGCGTGCGGTCGGCGAGATCGTCGTGGGTCAGCAGAATTTGCGCGGTCTCGAGACCGTGTTCGCGAAACGAGGACTCGTACACCTGCACCAAACCCATCTGGCCAACGGCGGCGGCGGCTTGCAATTGATTTACTTCGTGCGGGCGGTTTTTCCAGCCGAGACGTTTCATGCCTTCGGCGATCGCGCCGCTGGAGACGAGCAGCACCTCAACGCCAAGTTTACTGAGCGCAGCGATTTGCGTCACCCAAACTTTGATCAGCGCGTGGTCGACACCGGCACCGTGATTGGTGATGAGCGCGGAGCCGATTTTGACGACGATGCGTTTGGCGTGGCGCATGATCAGGCGTGTCCACCATTGCGAAGTTCGCCAAATTCACGTGACGACAAAGTCTCGGCAAGTCTGCTTGCAACACCAGCACCGGCGCGCCTCGCAGACACAAAGTGCCTTAAGAGCCGCGCCAATGCTGTGTTTTGCATATTTTTATCTACGCTTCGGCGGTGACAGCGGCTGCCCGTACCGCGTCGAGATGATCCATGATCGCAAACGTCAATTCTTTGCAGCCATTGCTTTTCATCGCTGAAATCGTGAAGTGCGGACCTTTCCATTTCAGGCCCTTGATAATCGCCTTCACGCGTTTTTCGGCCTCAGGCGTCTCGACCAGATCGAGTTTGTTCAGCACCAACCAACGCGGTTTGTCGAACAGCGCCTGCTCATATTTTTTGAGCTCGTTAATGATCGCTTTCGCTTCTTTGACCGGGTCTGTTTCGGGGTCGAACGGTGCGATATCCACCAAGTGCAACAGCAAATGGGTACGCTGCAAATGTTTCAAAAATTGGTGACCGAGCCCGGCACCTTCGGCGGCACCTTCGATCAAACCGGGCACGTCGGCGATCACGAAGCTGCGGTTGTCGCTCACCCGCACCACGCCGAGATTGGGGTGCAGCGTGGTGAACGGATAGTCAGCGACTTTCGGGCGCGCTGCCGAGACCGCGCGGATGAACGTTGATTTGCCGGCATTAGGCATGCCGAGCAAGCCGACATCGGCGAGTACTTTCAACTCGAAATAAATTTCCTTGGTTTCACCTTCGCCACCCGGCGTGAATTGGCGCGGTGCGCGATTGGTTGAAGATTTGAAATGCAAATTGCCCAGACCGCCGTGCCCACCTTTTGCGACCTGAACAATCTGGCCGTCGTGGGTGAGATCAGCCATAAATTCGTCAGTCGATAAATCCTTGATCACCGTGCCGACCGGCACGCGCAAGGTGACATCATCGGCGCCGCGCCCGGTGCAGCCGGCACCACGACCCTGCCCGCCGTCCTTGGCGCGGAAGATGCGCGTGAACCGATAATCGACCAGTGTGTTGATGTCCTTGTCGGCCACGACATAAATGCTGCCACCGCTGCCGCCGTCACCACCGTCAGGGCCGCCCTTGGCAATATATTTCTCGCGGCGCATCGATGCCGAGCCGCGACCGCCATCACCGGCGTGGATTTCGATCCGTGCTTCATCGATAAATTTCATTTGAACAGTTTAACTTGTCGGCCAGGCCACGCGAATGCCGAGAACAATAAAAATGCAGCCCGCAAAAACATTGAG
>JAYVXF010000078.1:0-2251 GCA_043793345.1 Betaproteobacteria bacterium
CCGCGCGTCGAGGGCAGGTGCGGCACACCGCCACGCAAGCGATGCTGCAAGGACCAGCGCAAAATCTCCTCAAGCCGCCGTCCCGCGCGCCAATCGGCAGGCATGCCATCGAGCACCTCAACGGTCTGGCTCAGCAGGCGGGTCATCACGGCTGCGGCCAATTTTTCCTTGGAGGCAAAGTGTTTATAGAGGCTGCCCTTGGCGACACCGACCGCTTCAGCCACGTCGTCCATGGTCATTAGGTCGAAGCCCTTTTCGGACAACAGCTTGTTTACTGCGTCGAGGATGGCTTCTTCGCGTAAGTCAAATTGTTGTTTTTTAAAGGGAAGTTTTAAGGAAAGCATATGGGATTGACTTTTTATGCACTTATTGGTTCAATTGGTGACTGCGCGGTCATATTTTGACCGAAAAGAACTATTACCGAATTGTGCCA
Source organism: Betaproteobacteria bacterium (assembly GCA_043793345.1). GTDB lineage: Bacteria > Pseudomonadota > Gammaproteobacteria > Burkholderiales > Usitatibacteraceae > UKL13-2. The sequence continues at coordinate 434 of JAYVXF010000078.1, forward strand.
CCATTACGGATGAAATCCAAGTGCTAAAAGTTACATGCAACTGCGGGCGGCGAGCTGCGCTGGATATCGGCGCGTCTGGGCGGACAAACGGATGAAAATTGCCGTCATCGGTGCCGGCATCGCCGGCCTCTCCTGTGCGTGGCTACTCGCGCGCCACGCAGGCAACGCGCACGCGGTGACGCTGTTTGAGCAACACGGCCGTCTCGGCGGCCACACTAACACGGTCGATGTCACGGTTGACGGCATCAGCTATCCGGTCGACACGGGCTTTTTGGTGTTCAACGATTGGACTTATCCGAACCTGATCGCAATGTTCAAACATCTCGATGTCGAGGTCGCGCCCTCCGAGATGTCGTTCGGTATCAAATTGCTCAACGCGAACGGCAGCGGAAAACTGGAATGGTGCGGCTCGGACAAACTTTCCAGCGTGTTCGCGCAGCCGTCGAATTTGCTGAAGCCCGCGTTCTGGGGGATGCTAAAAGACCTGCTGCGTTTTAACCGCGCCGCCACCGCGTTGGCTGACAGCAAACAGGAAATGCGCGGAACGCTTGGTGAATATCTGGATGCGAACAATTATGGCAATGCATTTTGCGATTGGTATCTGAAGCCGATGGCGGTTTGCATCTGGTCAACGCCGTCGCAGAAAATCGATGAATTCCCACTTGCAACGTTCGTCAATTTTTGTCGCAACCACGGCTTGATTTCGGTGAATGACCGACCGCAATGGCGCACGGTCAAAGGCGGCGCGCGTAACTATGTCGTTAAACTCGCTGCTGAAATTACCGACATCCGGATGAATGCAGGATTGACTAGCGTGACGTGCAACGACGCAGGCGTAACGCTTGTGTCAGCGTCCGGTGTCGAACGCTTTGATCAAGTAGTGTTCGCCTGTCACACCGATCAGGCGCTGGCACTCATTGCCGACAAAGACGCGCCGACACACGCGATTTTGTCGAAAATTCCCTATCAGGCCAACACGGCGATTCTGCATACCGATCGACGATTGCTGCCCGACCGTCCGCGCGCCTGGGCCGCGTGGAACTACATGGCTTGGCATCCGGATGCACTTCACGCGCGTACCAACGTAAATGCAGACTCGCCAGTATCATTGTCCTATCTGCTCAATCGCCTTCAGCCGCTGCCTTTCAGCTCGCCCGTGATCGTCACCATGAATCCTCTCGTCGCTCCGGATCCTGCCAAGGTGATCAAAACCATTCACTACGATCATCCGGTATTCCTCGCCAATAGTGCGGTGGCCAAGCGCGAACTGCGTGGCATTCAGGGCCTGCGCCGCAGCTGGTTCGCTGGGGCCTGGACGCGCTACGGCTTTCACGAAGATGGATTGATGTCGGGCATCGCGGTGGCACGCGCTTTGGGTGCAGTGGTGCCGTGGCAGACCTTTGTGCCCGCCGCGAACGATTTGCGTGTTGCGTATCCCGGGGTGGACGCATGAGCGCCTGGCCAAAAAATGCGCAGCCGGAATTGTGTCTGGGCCGCGTGTTTCACAAACGCTTCCGGCCGGTGGAACATAAATTTTCATACCGCGTATTTTTTCTGCGGCTGCCGTTATCGCGATTGAGCGAATTGGGTAATCGCTGGCTGTCGAAAGATCGCTTTAATCTGCTGTCTTTTTTCACCCGCGACTACGGCCCGCGTGACGGCTCCAGTCTTGAAATCTGGGTACGCGATTTGCTGCGGAGGGAAGGCGTCGATTGTGCCGATGGCGAGATCGTGCTGCAAACTTTTCCGCGCCTGCTGGGCTTCGTGTTCAATCCGATCAGCATCTGGTACTGCTTCGATAACAGCGGCCAATTGCGC
>JAYVXF010000079.1:0-7504 GCA_043793345.1 Betaproteobacteria bacterium
CGTCGCGATTTCCACTTGTTTGCTCGGATCATTACTTTTTGGTGAAGTACTTTCCTTAACCAAAACAGGCGGCGTTGCGCTGTGCCTCGCTGGCATCTGGTTGATCGCAGCCAAATCAGCATAGTTATTTACCAGTTGCCGGCTACCACTTACCTCGATAAGCGACCATTATGTCCGACCAGAATCAAACACCAGCGCCAGACGAAAACTACGTGATGGCCGAGCGCCGCGAAAAGCTGAAAGCGTTGCGCGCGGCCAGCCCGGACGGCATCGCCTTTCCGAATGATTTCCGTCCCGAACATGTGGCGGCCGATTTGCACGCTGTGTATGGCGCGAAAACAAAGGAAGAACTCGAAGCCGCCACACCGGTAAACGTCATCGTTGCCGGTCGCATCATGCTCAAACGCGTAATGGGCAAGGCGAGTTTCGCGACCATTCAGGATGCCTCTGGCCGCATTCAACTCTACGTCACGGTGGATGCGATCGGCGCGCCCGCGATGGATGCTTTCAAACGTTACGATCTGGGCGATATTGTCGGCGTCGAAGGCACGCTATTCAAAACCAAAATGGGCGAGTTGTCGGTGCATGTCAAGTCGGTGCGCATGATCACCAAGTCGATCCGTCCCTTGCCCGAAAAATTTCACGGCCTGACCGATACCGAGCAGCGCTATCGGATGCGCTATGTCGATTTGATCGTGAATCCTCAAGTGCGCGATACCTTTATTGCGCGCTCAAAAATTGTCCAGACGATGCGTGAATTCATGGTGCATCACGGCTATCTCGAAGTCGAGACACCGATGATGCATCCGATTCCGGGCGGCGCTGCGGCGCGGCCTTTCAAGACCCATCACAATGCGCTCGATATGGAGTTGTACTTGCGGATCGCGCCTGAGCTTTATCTGAAGCGCCTCGTCGTCGGCGGCTTCGAGCGTGTGTTCGAGATCAATCGCAATTTTCGCAACGAAGGTATTTCGGTTCGGCACAATCCGGAATTCACGATGATGGAGTTTTATATTGCGTGGCGCGATTATCTGCACCTGATGCAATTTACCGAGGACATGTTTCGCGATATCGCCACCAGGTTACTCGGCAAAACACTGATACCGTATCAAGGGGTTGAACTTGATTTCGGCAAACCATTTGATCGCCTGACGATGGTGGATGCCGTCAAAAAATATGCGCCGGATCTGGCCGGCGAAAATTTCAATGACGCGAAAAACCTGCTGCGCCTGATCCGCGCCAACGGTGAGAATGCCAAAGAGACCGACACGATCGGTACTCTGCAACTGAAGTTGTTTGAAGCGGCGGCCGAGTCAAAATTGATTCAGCCGACATTCATCGTCTCCTACCCCGCCGAGACCTCGCCGCTGTCACGTCGCAACGACAAAAATCCGGCGGTATGTGACCGCTTTGAATTGTTCATCGCCGGCCGCGAGATTGCCAATGGCTTTTCGGAATTAAACGACCCGGAAGATCAAGCCGAACGCTTTCTGGAACAGGTCCGCCAAAAAGATGCAGGTGACGCCGAGGCGATGCACTACGACGCCGACTACGTGCGCGCGCTCGAGTACGGCTTGCCACCGACGGCCGGCGAAGGCATCGGCATTGACCGGCTGGTGATGCTGCTCACCGACAGCGCCTCGATCCGCGAAGTCATCCTGTTTCCGCAAATGCGCGCGTCTGACATGTAAACGCTTTGTCACATTCCGCGTTATTATGCCTACGTGACTTTGAAATTCGAAAAGGAAAACCCATGAAATTCAACAAATCAATTTTGGCTGGTACGGCTCTAGCTCTTTCATTTGCGGCGACCGGCGCCTACGCAAAGTGCGATAACTGCGGTAGCGTTACCGACATCAAAACGATTCAGATCAAAGGCGAAGGCACGGGCCTGGGCGCGATCACGGGCGGCGTGTTGGGCGGCGTATTGGGCCATCAAATCGGTGGTGGCCGCGGCAAAGATGTGGCGACGGTTGCAGGCGCGGCAGGCGGCGCGTACGCCGGCCATCAGGTCGAAAAAAATGCGAAATCCAGAACCCAGTATCAAGTCATCGTAAAACTTGAAACCGGCGCATCGCGCACCTTCACCTACCGATCCGGAACTGCCTATCGAGTTGGCGACAAAATCAAAATCGTTGATAACAAATTGACGCGGCAGTAAGCACGTCATCCATAAAAAAGCCCGCGTGATGCGGGCTTTTTTATTGGGTGTTTAGCTTGCCGACTGGTGCGATTAAAACTGATGTGGCGCAAATTAGTTTGATCATCACATTAAAAAATTGTCATTTCTCCCTGCGGTCGAAATGACAGTGGTTGTACTGTGTGCAGATCACTTCGAATCCCACCCCCAGCCGACCATTATGCGAATTGCGTCAGCTGTGAAACACAAGCTCTAGCACTGGCGCGCCTTCTGGCGGCATTTCACCCAGAAATGCCCGCCAGATGGCGATCTACGCATGATTGTGCTGCGTAATCCGCCCTACCAAATCGTCACCCGCTGCTCCAGCGGTAAATACATTTTGTCGCCCGCCTTCACGCTGAATGCCTCGTAAAAACCCGGCTGATTTTTTAGCGTCGCGTTGCCGCGCACTTCGGATGGTGAATGCGAATCGGTCTTTAGCAGCACGATCGTTGAATCGTCGCGCGCCTTGCCGCGCCACACTTGCGCCCAACCGAGAAAAACGCGCTGCTCACCCGTGAAACCGTCGATCACTGGAGAAGTTTTGCCACCGAGCGACATGCGATAAGCTTTGTAGGCAACCGCCAAGCCTGAGTTATCGCCAATATTTTCGCCCAGCGTCAGCGCGCCGTTCACGTTGTATCCGGGCAGCGGCGAGTAGGCGCTGTACTGCGCGATGAGCGTTTTGGTTTTGGCGGAAAATTTTTCACGATCGTCAGTCGTCCACCAGTTGCGCAGATTGCCGACCGCATCCGACTGGCTGCCAGAGTCGTCAAAGCCGTGACCAATTTCGTGGCCGATCACGGCAACGATGCCACCGTAATTCACCGCATCGTCGGCCGCGGCATTGAAGAACGGTGGCTGCAAAATCGCTGCGGGAAATACAATTTCGTTGAGCCGCGAGTTGTAATACGCGTTCACCGTTTGCGGCGTCATTCCCCACTCTTCGCGGTCAACGGGCTTGCCAAGCTTGCCGATATTGCGCTTGCTTTCCGCCACGCTCACGCGCTGCAAATTACCGATCAGATCATCCCTGGCGATGGCGATGGCCGAATAATCGCGCCACTTGCTGGTGTAACCAATCTTCGGATGCATCGTCGCCAATTTGGCCTGCGCTTCTTTTTTGGTAGCGGGACTCATCCAGTCAAGACCGTCGATGCTGTCGCGGAATGCAGCGACCAGATTCGCCACCAATTTTTCCATGCGCGCTTTATTTTCCGGCGGGAAATGCTTCTCGACGTAACGCTTGCCGAGCGCCTCGCCAAGCGAGCCTTCGACCAGACGCACGCCGCGCTTCCACGACTCCTCGTTTGCAGGAACGCCGCGCAACACGGTACCGCTAAAAGCGAAACTATCGTCAACGAAAGATTTCGATAAATACGGCGCATATTGGCTGATGAGATGCCATTTGAAATACGCCTTCCAGGTTGTGAGAGGAGTACTCTCCACCACCTTGCCAAAGCCGGTGAGATAGCTCGGCTGCGCAACAATAACCGAATTCACTTTGCCGTCGAGATCAGTTGCGCGCAGCTGCGATTTCCAGTCGTAGCCGGGTGTCAGCTCGGCGAGTTTGGCAAGCGTGAATTTATTGTAGGTCTTGACCGGATCGCGATTTTCGACCCGCGTCCATTGCGATTTTGCGAGCGCTGTTTCAAGCCCGAGGATTTCTTTTGCGCGTGTCGCTGCATCTTTGTCACCGGCAGCGCTTAGCATTTTTTCAATCAGCGTTTGATATTTGGCGCGTGCGTCTTTCAGCTTTGCGTCGGTATCGTTCAAGTAATAATCGCGATCCGGCAAGCCCAGCCCGCTCTGATAAACCGCCACCGCATATTGCGTCGCGTCTTTCGCGTCCTGCACCACCCGCACCGCAAACGGCGCGGTGATGCGCATTTCATTGAAGTAGCCGATCAACGCGGGCATTTCGCTTTTGTCCTTGAGTGCCTCAATGCGCGCGAAGTCCGCTTGCAAGGGCTTTAAGCCCAGCGTTTCGCGACGCGCTTCATCCATGTAGCTTGCATACAAGTCGCCGATTTTCTGCGCTTCACTGCCGCTCACTTTGTCTTGTTGCGCGGTGATTGCGTCAACGATGGTGCGCAGATTAACCAGCGCAGTCTCGCGCAATTCATCGAACGAACCCCAGCGCGATTTATCCGCCGGGATCGCGGTATTTTTCAGCCACGCGCCGTTGGTGTAGGCGTAAAAATCATCCTGCGGACGCACGCTGGTATCCATGTTGCGCAAGTCGATGCCGGATGACAAAGCCGCTGCCGTGCGTGCGCCGGAGACGGATGCGGTCGGTACCGCGTCGCGGGCATGTGCGGCGACGGGATGTAGCGATGGCAGCGCAGCGAGCTGGATCGCAATGAGCGTATTTAATATTCGTTGATTCACAATTCGTGTCCTTTGGGTGATGGTTTGCGAGTGGTGATGAAATACAAATGCGAGTACAAATGCGAATGCATTTGCGCAACGATCGCTGCGTGTGACGACATTATTACTGAAACGTTCCCGTTGCGCGCGACGGTTCCGTTTGTTCATCTGCGGATTGACCACATCGACAAGCAAGGCTTACGCGACTTGGTTACAATCAGTACAGCAATTTTCGACCGGAGAATCCCATGTCCCTAAAAACCGCCAACGATTTTGACCCCGAAGTGATGAAGCTGTTTGATCAATACGTCCACGGTGTGATCGACCGCCGTGTGTTTCTGAATCGCGCAACAAAATATGCCGTCGGCGGCATGACGGCGGCGATGCTGCTCGATGCACTGAATCCGAAATTTGCCGAAGCGCAACAAGTCAAAAAAGACGACCCGCGCATCGTCACAAAATATGTTGAGTACCAGTCACCCGATGGCTACGGAAAAATGCGCGGCTATCTGGCTTTGCCTGCGAAGACGTCCGGCAAATTACCCGGCATATTGGTGGTGCACGAAAATCGCGGGCTCAATCCGCACATCGAGGATATCGCACGGCGTTTGGCGCTGGATAATTTTGTCGCCTTCGCGCCGGACGCGCTGTTCCCGCTCGGCGGCTACCCCGGCGACGAGGACAAAGCGCGTGAGCTATTCGCAAAACTTGCGCAGCCGAAATCACGCAATGATTTCATTGCTGCGGCGGGATTCCTCAAAGCTCTTCCCGAATGCACCGGCAAAATCGGCGCGGTCGGATTTTGCTACGGCGGCGGCATTGTCAACTTTCTAGCGACGCGCATTGCCGACCTTGGTGCAGCCGTGCCCTTTTACGGGCCGCAACCCACCGCCGAGGAAGCCGCGAAAATCAAAGCAGCGCTGCAAGTGCACTACGCCGAAAACGACGACTGGGTCAACAACGGTTGGCCCGCGTACGAGACCGCATTGAAAGCGGCTGGTGTGAAATTTGAGATGTTCAAATATCCCGGCACGCAGCACGGCTTTAATAACGACACGACACCGCGATACGACGAGAAAGCGGCGAAGCTGGCGTGGGGACGGACGGTGGAATTTTTTGAGAAGAATTTGCGGAAGTAAGCAACGGGGCTGTGGGAACAGTGCGAAAAAAATTGCGCACCCCCACTCTCCGCGTCGTTCCCGCCCCCGACTAAAGCATTCGAGGGCAGGCTGCGGCGGGAATCCAGCGGCATTCGCTGAATAATCGCGCTGGCCTCACACCGCAACGCGTCTATTCATGCGCAGAAACAACCCATGCAAATAATTTGCGCACCCTGCTAAATCAAGAAACACCAGCACCGGCGCGCCTCGCAGGCCGATAATGGCCAAAGCACCGCGTAAAATGGCGGGCCACACAAATGGGAATTTCTATTGTCCCGTCATTCCCGCGCAGGCGGGAATCCAAGCTTTCAAGAGGTCGCGATACCTCAACGAAATTGGATTCCCGCCTGCGCGGGAATGACGGAAATTTTATGTGGATACAAGTTCCTAAATACAGTCCAGACAATATTTCGCCAACATGAGAATTACGCGCCACGCTTCTGCCGCATACTACGCAGATGATTTCCGCGCGGTTTCTTAGCAGTTTTGAATTTTGCAAGTTAGCTGTTGGCGCAATGCTTTGCTTGATCGCATCGTTCGTCCACGCTGCGCCGCAGCTCGTCACGCCGCAATTGCCGCCTGCCGTCAAAGGGGAAATGTATGCTGCCAGCTTGATGATTGGCTCAGCTTTGCCGCTGACCAACGCGAGCGTAGCGGGTCTGCCGAGTGGTTTGACGGCGACGCATAACGGCAGCGGCAGCGTGACCATTGCCGGTACGCCAGTGGCCTCAGGAAATTTTTCGCTCGCCATCTCCGCGACCGACAACGCCGCGAACGCGCTCAACGCCAGCATGAATTTGACGGTGGTTCAGGTAAGCAACAACGTCACTGCAGTGGCCGCTGGCGAGCGCCACACCTGCGTCGTGATTGCCGGCGGCGTGCAGTGCTGGGGGGACAACTACTATGGCCAGCTCGGCAACAACAGCACGACGAGTAGTCTCGTGCCAGTGCAAGCGATCGCCGTTGGCAGCAATGTCATTGCCGTGTCGGCGAATCGGGATTACACCTGTGCGGTCGCCAACGGCGGCGTGCAGTGCTGGGGCACTTTTGCACCCGGCAGCGGCGCACGAAGCTTGGTTCCGTTGCAAACGATACCGGTCGGCAGCGGGGTTACTGCGTTGTCCGCCGGGTTCAATCATAGCTGTGCGGTCGTGAACGGGGGCGTATCGTGCTGGGGCGCTAACAGCTTCGGCCAGCTTGGCGACGGCTCCAGCACCTCGAGCTTGACCCCCGTGCAGGCGATTGCGGCAGGCAGCAACGTAAGTTCCGTTGCAGCAGGTGTCGCGCACAGTTGCGCCGTGATTAACGGCGGTGCGCAATGCTGGGGGGACAACTCCAATGGCCAACTCGGCAACAACAGCACCACGCAAAGTCTCATTCCGGTGCAGGTGATTGCTGCTGGCAACAACGTCACTGACATCGCCGCAAACAACAACGTAGGATTACTTATTTCGCCTCTGCCTCCGCCGATGAGAGGCGGCCACACATGCGCAGCAGTCAACGGCGGGGTGCAATGCTGGGGAGATAACTTCAATGGCCAGCTCGGCAACAACAGCACCACGCAAAGCATGATCCCGGTGCAGGCGATTGCCGCCGGCAGCAATGCCAGCGCGGTGAGGACAGGCGGTAGATATAGCTGCGCGCTGGTCGACGGTGGCGTGCAGTGTTGGGGTAGTAACGCGCACGGCCAGCTTGGCAACGGCACCACCGCACCAAGTCTGGTGCCGGTAGTGAGCATTGCCGCTGGCAGCAACGCCACCGCGATTGCGGTAGGCGGTATCGTGCTGCTCGGCGA
>JAYVXF010000080.1:0-2242 GCA_043793345.1 Betaproteobacteria bacterium
TTCAAACATGTTTCGCAATGCAATGTTTTTGCTGGGTGCGGCGGTCGTGGTGCTCACTGCGGGTTGCCAAAGTGGCACGCAACAGGCATCGTCATCGCCGGCAACTGCTGCGATTATTTCGCGCGTCACCGACTCGCCGACTATCTTCAAATTTGTCACCGTCGGCGACAGCCGCGCCGAACCGCTCCAGTACAAAAACACTGAGCAGGACGAGATTTGGCTGCAATCCACCGCGATCTGGAGTCGCATGTCGCACGAGATCGAGCAGCAAAAACCGCAGGTGCTGGTATTCAATGGCGACATGATCTACGGCTACGGCGCTGATGTAGCCGGCTTGGATAAACAATACGCATTTTGGCGCGGCATGGTGGCAGGCTTGATGGAGCGCGGCACCTACGTGCTGCCCGTTCCCGGCAATCACGAAATGCAGGACAAGCTGCCGACGCCGACCGGCGGCGCGATCAGGAAAGCCACGTTGATGCGTGAAAATGCATGGCGCGCGAACATGGGCGATCTGATTTTGAATCAGCCGTTGTGGGGAAAAATTACCGGCCAGCCTGTGACCGCCTGGCGCGTCGCACACACGCCAGCAATCGGTACCGATGGCATTACCACCAATCAGCAGCAACTGAGTTATTCGTTTGATGTCGGCGCTATTCACATGGCTGTGGTCAATACCGACCCGGTGGGATTTGATGCGTCTGCCCCGGTGCAGTGGCTGAAAAAAGATTTGAACGATGCGAAAGAGCGCGGCGCGAAACATTTTTTCGTGTTCGGCCACAAAATGCCTTTCACTTATTACCCGCCCGGAAAAACTTCACAACGAGCGGATGGGTTTGATGAGCGCGTGGAAATGCGCGACGCGTTTTGGGAGGTGATTGAACAATACGGCGCGACTTATTTTTGCGGACATCAGCACGTCTATCACGCATCGCAGCCGACGCGTGCCAGCGGCGGCAAGGCGTGGCAGGTGATTATCGGCACGGCAGGCTCACCGTTTTCCATTAAGCCCGCACAAAGCGAAAATCCGAACGACCGCATGTATGCATGGGCCGAAGTCAGTGTGCGGCAAAACGGCAAGGTATCGATGCTGGTGCGCGGCTTTGACGAGAAGCTCGGTGCAACCCGGGTGATTGAGCAGATTGATTTGTCGAAGTAAGTATCCCCCGGCAAAGCCGGGGGTCTCCCGCTTACGCTAGCCAGGCATTTGACGGCCAGATGATGGAGCGTAAATTCCAGCGCGACTTTATGTCAGAAATATGACGATTGCAGTGCGAAACCTTTAACGGTATAAATGGTTTACACCATTATTAATCGACAAGGATCGCATCATGACTGTTCGCAAATCGGTACGCAAAACAACCGCCGCCGCCAAACCCGTCACCGTCAACAAGCCCGCGACTCCCGCGCAAAAGCCGGCAGCGCAAAAGATTGTCAAAGCCGTAGCGGCGGCAGCGCCAGCAAAAGTGGCGAAGCCCAAAAAAGTGAAGCTGATTCGCGATAGTTTCACCATGCCGTCATTTGACTATGACTTGATTGCGGCACTGAAGTTGAAAGCGCTTGGCAGCAAGATCGTGCTGAAGAAGAGTGAATTGCTGCGCGCCGGCTTGCACGCTTTGGCTAAACTGGATGCGACACAACTGGTGGCGCTGGTGGCAACACTTGCCGTCGTCAAAACGGGGCGGCCGAAAAAATAGCCCCCCGCTTGTCCGCGAAAGTTGGCCATGCTGCAATCGCGCCACGATGGACCTGCCTTGCTACTGCCGCGCGCGGCGCTGCAAGGACATCGACCGTTTTGTTCAGCGCAGAGATCGCATGGCAACAACAACAAAGGCGCAATGAAACCGGCCGACTTTCCCGAACTGCATGAACTGGCACGCATCGTCGACAGTGCCTCACCACATTTAACGGTGCGCACTGTTTGCGAGGTCAGTAGCGACGATCAAAAGTTTCCAGTGTATTCGCTGTGTCTTGGCAGCACCGATCCGAAAGTTCCTGCGGTCGGTTTCTTCGCTGGTATCCACGGCCTCGAGCGCATCGGCACGCAAGTGTTGCTGACGTACTTGCAAAGTTTGCTGGCGCGGCTCGAATGGGACGATCTGCTGCATCAGCAATTGGCCTCTGTGCGTCTGGTGTTCATGCCACTGGTTAATCCAGGCGGCATGCTGAGCGGCACGCGTTGCAATCCCAACGGCGTCGATCTGATGCGCAATGCACCGGTGGATGCGATCGAGAAAGTGCC
>JAYVXF010000081.1:0-7499 GCA_043793345.1 Betaproteobacteria bacterium
TGCGGGAATAATTCCCGCATCAGTAGTTTATGTGAATTGCCGGATAAAAGCAAAGGGTGCGTGATGTCACTTGAAACCAGACCGTTCAGCGTTGTCACCGGGACAAGCGGAACGGTGTTGGTCGATGACGGCAAGTTTTCCGGCACATTTCCACTGAATAGATTTTTAGCAGCGCCTACGGTAGCCGACACCAGCGTGTCACGACAAACAGGATTTGCGGGCATGAGCAATATTGACTCTGACCTAGCAAGCCAAACGTTATTTCCGCAATGTGGAGTGACGACAAAAACGAGAAACAACACGCTGGTGGTGCGCCCTGAAGATCTCCCCGCAGTGCTTGCGTCGCCGTGTGCAGCCGGTCGCGCCAAGCCAGCAAAGCCAGCAAATTCATTCGCACTTCAACCAGCCTTGCCAAGGTGGGCTCATGCACATATCTGATCGCTCGGCCGCGTTTCCGTTGATCTCACGCAGACCTCCCACGCGCCGAAGAAATGCAGGCGGACACGCAATTTCACATTGGTTCGAGCCGTTAAAAAATCTCAGGCAAATTTTTGCGGGCATGACGCTGATGAGCAGTGGTGCGGCCAGTAGCCACGCGGCATCACCGGCGGGCAAGCCATTCTCAGCGCTGCTTGGCGTGACGCCGTCAATCGCTGCAGCGAATACGCCACGCCTGCTGACGATCACGGCCTATTTCCCGCTCGGTTGCGGGCCGACCGATGCGACGCTGGCGAGTGTGACTGCCGATGGTGCTCGCCGCCTGGAAGTGCGGCTCGATACACCCGGCACTGATTTCGCGGCCTGCGCGCTGGTGCTGGTGCCCTACACGGTGGAGATTACTTACACGCCGACCGAAGTTGGCGATTTGCCGGTGCGGATCATGAGCCGCGACGGTGTGTTGGCAGGCGAGTCGGTCGTCGTCACGCGCGTCTGCAAAGGCGGCGACGCGCAGTTTGAGGTGACCGGCAAATGGATTGATCCTGCGGCGAAAGAAACTGGTCTTGCCTTTGTGTCGGATTCACCGCGCAATGATGCGGTCGTTGGCACCTGGAATTTTCATGACTACCACGGCGTGTCGCGTCGCTATTCGATCCAAAGCGTGCATTGGAACGAGCCGGACGTGGAAGCGGAGGGGGCGATATTTGAGACCACCGCGAGCGCTGCCATTGCGCCTGCATCCGAAGCGCCGCAAACACCAGCGCATCAGTTGGGCTTGGCGCGCATCACGTTTAATGGGCGTGATTGCGCGCGGATTTTTGCGCTGGGTTTTGGTGGCAATGTTTTGTTCACGTCGAACCTGATTCGCTCGACCTTGTAGTTGCGGCGTCGGGTCAAGTTATCGCGCAATAGATTCGATGTTTTTTGCCCGATAGACACCAACGCTATCGCCGTCGCGATCATCATTTCCTGTCATTTCGAACCCGGCATTTTCGGGTGAGAAATCTGCTTTTGCTTTATCCGGCGTAAAGCAGATTTCTCGCTTCGCTCGAAATGACAGGTAAAAAATGGCGCGGCTGATATGCGTGTGTTGCCCCGCCTTGCGAAAAACCAGATGGACTACCTGTGCGGCGATGTCACGGACGATACGGATTGTTCGGATGACGGTCGCGACGATTCGCAATGCCATCACCGTCGCGATCCCAGCGACCACGATTTTGGTACCAACCATCGCCACGCTGCTCCCAGCGCTGTGGGTAATAAATATAGCCGCGGCGCTCGCGCACCCAACAGCCACCGACCCACACATGGCGATGGCCGCGCCAATTCCAATATCCGGGCGCCCAGACGTAGCCAAGACGTGCTGACGGGACAACTTCATAGCGTAACGGTGGCGGCCCGACTTGCACCGACACGCCGACCGATGTGTATGCGTGGCCGACGGCAGGGATCGACATTGCGCCCAGCGTGCCTGCAACGAGTAAAACGGATACCAAAGTTTTTCGACTAAACATGATTGTTGCCTCCATCTTTTTGTCTGCAAATCTCGCCGACCATTGCTAATCTTAATGTTGCTGCGACCGGTCGGCTGGCGATCACAACGTTACTAACGCAACGCGCGCGCAGCGGTTTACGCTCCAACAATAGTGAAAGTTGTAATCGGAAGTAACAGAAGGTGCGAATCAAGGCTTCGTGCCAACGCGAGCGTCCGCCGGTTTCCCTCTTGCGCGCAGATGCGTTACGCTACTGCTTCCAGCAATAGGGGGACGCGATGTCGAAAGCAAATACCGAACTGATCGTCGAACTCAAGGCGCGTCCCGCGTCGGAAGCCGCGAAGCAACTCGCCGTCATCGATGCGGCGACGGCGTACGACGCCTTGGCCTCCCTGAATCCAGCGTTCGCGCAGGATATTCTCGCGGTGCTGCCATCGATACAACGGCAAACCATCATCAATGCGGCACCGTTGGAGATCGCCCTGCAATGGCGACGAAACCAGTCATTCGCACAAGGCGCGGTGGGTCGATTGATGGAGCCGGCGGTCGGCGTGTTTGCGCCCGCGACCACGGTGGGCGGCGCGGTGGACGCATTGCGCGCATTGATCAAATCCGCTTTCATCACCTACGGCTACGTAACCGACACCACCGGCAAATTGCTCGGTATCGTGACGATGCGTGATTTATTGTTTGCCGAGCAACATACGACGCTGGGCGAGATCATGCTCACGAATGTATTTGCGCTTTCCCCGCAAAGCCGGATATCGGATGCGATGCGGCTCACCCTGAATCGCCACTATCCGGTTTACCCCGTCTGCGACGAAGAGGGAAAATTGCTGGGGCTGGTGCGCGGGCAAACCATTTTTGAATCGGAAGCATTCGAAATTACTGCGCAGGCCGGTAGCATGGTCGGTGTGGAAAAAGAAGAGCGCATCTCCACGCCGATACTGCAAAGTTTCAAGTATCGCCACCCGTGGTTGCAACTCAATCTGCTGACCGCCTTTCTCGCCGGTGGCGTGGTGGCGATGTTTCAGGGCACCATCGACCGGCTGGTGATTCTCGCCGCTTTCCTGCCGGTGCTCGCGGGTCAATCGGGCAATACCGGTTGTCAGGCGATGGCGGTCACGCTGCGCGGCATTACGCTCGGCGAGATCAAGCCCGGCGATGGTAAAACGCTGGTGTTCAAGGAAGGCTTGCTGGGTGCGATGAACGGCGCGCCGATCGGCGTGATTGCGGCAGTCGCGATGTTCGTCACCGCGACCGCACAACATTCGCCGCATGCGTTCATGCTGTCACTCGTGACCTTTTTGGCAATGGTCGGCGCGTGCATGGTCAGCGGCGTTTCCGGTGCGATCGTGCCGTTGACATTGAAACGCTACGGCGCGGATCCGGCGACGGCGTCGAGTATTTTTCTGACGACCGCAACCGATATTGTCAGCATGGGGCTGCTGCTGGGGTTGGCGACGGTATTGGTGCGGTGAACGCATACCGCATTCACGCATCAGCATCAAAGGTTAAAGGCACTATTTTTTCCGTGTCATTTCGAACCCGGCTTCATCGGGTGAGAAATCTGTTTTTTCACGCGATGAAAGGCAAAAGCAGATTTCTCGCTTCACTCGAAATGACATGGAAAGGAAGCGAGCCTGCCCATTGTGCAAAGGCAAATCACTAGCACCAGCGCGGTTCTTCAGCCATTTGTGCCCTGAACGGCAAGCTGGATGCGCATCTTGCCTCATGCCATTGCGCAATAATTCAGCCGAATTACTCGCCTAAAACGCCGACCCCGTATCCGCCTGCTGACGCTGATATTCACGCCGTTTCATGTCGAGATATTCGCGCTGCTCCATTTCGTGCAACTGGCGCGGATAAAGCTCGGTTGCCGCGAACCAATCGACAATGCGTTTTTCAAACTGCGCGCGCGGTGCCGATGCCGTCGCCGTCGGCAACGCCATGTTTGCAGCGCCCAGATACGCCTCCACCGCCAGGTGATAACGCATCGTATTGCGCTCAACCAGCCCGCGGATGCCATCGACATAGACCGGCTGGCCGCGGGCATCTTCGCCCATCACGGTGAAGCCAACCTTGTTGCGGCCAATGGTGGCGAGATACGCTTTCATCGCGAGACGACCGGTGATGCTGAAGCCAAACGCGTAGCTCAAATGCACGAACGTGTTGCCACCGTCGAGCGGCAAGGCTTCCAGTGTGATGCGATAGTCGCGGGTGCTCAAGGGGCCAGCGTCTGCGGTCAGATTGACTTTGAGAAAGTCGGCGCGTTGCACCGCTGCACGCCATGCGAACGTGAGCCGATAGGAGTCGCCGAGCGGCTGGTCAAATTTTTTGCCGACATTCATTTGCAAGGTGGTGCCACCACTGGTTTGCTGTACACGGCAGTACTTGGTATTGAGATGCAGGATAAGAATGTCACACCACGTCACGGCGCTGCCGAGCGCTGCGTTCACATGGGCAAACGGATGCGGGATCACGGCGTAGACATCGCCGCTAACATCGTTCGATCCCTGTTGTGATTCAAGTACCAGTGGCCGCTTGAACGGGCTTGCCGCGAGCGATCCGCGCAACGCCTCGTAGCGGCCGCGAAATGCGACGGCGGCGTCATCCTTGCCGGTGACGGCTGGCGCCGCGCTGGCAAAGGCTGCAAGTGCGCATAGCCAAACGCCGACCATCGCGAGTCGGATCGTTTTGCATACGGCACTCTGAATCGCCGTCATAACCAATATGCCCAGACGCGCGCAGCACCTTCCTTGATGCGCAACAGGAACGAGCGATCCTGCCATTTCTGAAGCGTGATTTGCTCAGAGGCGGCCAGGTCTTTGTCGAACATTGCTTTCATTTGCAGACCAAAATCGGTGCCGAGCACGATGGCGTTGATTTCGTCGTTATGCAAAAAGCTGCGCCAATCAAGATTGGTCGAGCCGACGCTTGACCAGACGCCATCGATCAACGCGGTCTTGGCGTGCAGCAACTTTTCGCGCCGCTCATAAATTTTCACGCCATTCTGCAACAGGTCGGTGTAAAAAGATCGCCCCGCATGAAACACCAGCCCCGAATCGGTCTGACCCGGCAGGATAATTTTCACGTCGGTGCCGCGCGCAACGGCCGCTTTCAAGGCATCGAGAAATTGCGCGTCCGGAACGAAATAGGCGTTGGTGAGATAGATCGAAGACTCGGCGCTGTTGATTGCCGAGATCAGCGTCGAATAGTACTGCGCGGTTCCTTCGTCGGCCGAGCTGCCAATGGCGCGGATGACTTCTTTGCCTTTCACCAAAGCCGGCGGAAAATATTTCCTGTCGGTGAGCGGCGCACCTTTTTGTTTGCGCCAGGTTTCATGAAACATTTTCTGAAATTCCGCCACCACCGGCCCCTCAATCAGCAGGTGGGTATCGCGCCACGGCGTACGGGCAGCGTCACCTTGCATTGAGCTCCGCCGTGCAGCCGAGCCGCTCGAATAGACGCCGCTGATATTGATGCCACCGACGAAAACACTGTGGCCGTCAACGATCAACAATTTGCGATGGTCGCGCTGGTTTAATTCCCAACCTTTTTTCGCTTGCAGCGGATTGACCGGATTGAATTCGACCACCTTCACGCCGCTGTCCTTCAACTTGTCAAAAAAAGCGCGCGGCGTCGACAGGCTGCCGACGCTGTCGTAAATCAAATTCACCTGCACGCCCTGACGCTGGCGCGCGATCAAGGCGTCGGCGAACTGCCGACCCGTTTCATCGTCGTCGATGATGTAGGTTTCCATGTTGATGTGGTCGCGCGCTGCAGCGATCGCCTTGAACATGGCGTCGTAAGTGGTCTGACCATCCTGAAAAAGCGTGACCTTGTTACTGATTACCAACGGGCTGCCGGCGATGGCTTCTTCGAGCGCCAGATGTTTTTCAAATATTGCCGTCTCGGGTGCGCGCGCGGCGATTTTCTGGAGGATGGCTTTGCTTTGTCCGGTAGACAATATTCCCTTTGCGCCTTCGAGCTGTACTGGCGGCATCGCGGAAGCTGCGGTCGGCGGCGATTGATCGGTGGCCAATTCCGGTAATGACGCGCAGCCCGCGAACGTCAACGCGCACAGCGTTAGGCAGGCGGGAAAAATTCGCGCTGACATAAGTGAGCATAGTGGACGCCACAACATTGACGACAATTGATATGTAAGCGACACGACTTCTCCGGTTGGGTTCAAAGCGCGACTGCGCGGATCATAGTCGATGCAACTACCCAGAGGATAGCCGCTTATGTGTCGCGCCGATGCCAGCGCTGCACGACAAATCGGCTGCCGACCGTCCTACACGACTTAAGCCACGCACGATGATGGTTAATTCAAAAACGATTTTCAAACACCAGTGTGGTAGCGCCACTCGGGACAAAAGACGATGGAAAGGCGCGCCAGCGCTGGTGTTTACGGTTGATTTGCCGGTATGCAGCTAGGCATGGCGACATAATTGTTGGTTGGCTTTTGCCTGTCGCTGAAAGCTGATCAAGCAATTTTTCATCTGTCGACGATGCAAGGCAACAGCAGATTTCTCAGCAGGCTCGACATGACAATTTGTTTGAGCCCGCATTAGGCAGCGCTAATCCGCGAGCCAAATCTTACCAATGCACCCCCTGCGTAATCTGCGCAAACGCCATCGCTTCCGGCGTCATCTCTACCTCTTTCACGGCTTCACCTTTCTTGCCCTGCGAAGCGGTGGAATCAGGGAACATGCGGAATGCGGCATTCAGAATAATGTTGGTGAGCTTCGGTGACACGGCATGCAACACCGCACCGGCAATACCAAGACGGGTGGCGATGCGCACCGGTTTGTAGACAATCGCTTCGACCACCAGATCGGCCGCCTGCTCGGGCGAGAGCGTCGGCACGCTGTTGTACATCTTGGTCGGCGCGATCATTGGTGTACGCACCAGCGGCATGTTGATGGTGGTGAAATTGATATGGTTGTCGACGAACTCGGAAGCGGCACAGCCGGTGAACGCGTCGAGCGCGGATTTAGAGGCGACGTAGGCCGAGAAGCGCGGCGATTGGGTCAATACACCGATGGAGGAAATATTGATGATGTGCCCGAAATCCTGTTTCATCATGATCGGCAAAAAGCCCATGATGAGCCGCAGCGAGCCGAAATAATTTAGCTGCATCGTGCGTTCGAAATCGTGGAAGCGATCAAAGCTGTTGGCGATGCCACGACGGATCGAGCGACCGGCATTGTTGACCAGATAATGACATGCGCCGTAATCTTTTAGTACACTCGCGACCAATTTATCGCAACTGGCGAGATCGGCGAGATCGCAGGAA
This sequence comes from Betaproteobacteria bacterium, assembly GCA_043793345.1. Lineage (GTDB taxonomy): Bacteria > Pseudomonadota > Gammaproteobacteria > Burkholderiales > Usitatibacteraceae > UKL13-2. Next base: position 7,234 of record JAYVXF010000081.1, read on the forward strand.
TAAAATTTCGCGTAGCCGCCGGCCTCTTTTATTTTCGCGAGTGTGGCCTGCGCTTTTTCCGGGTCGCGCGCGACGATCACAACCTTGGCACCGGCGCTAGAAAGCTTGATCGCGGTGGCCTCGCCGATGCCGGATGTGCCGCCGGTAACGACCACGACTTTACCTTTTATTTTTCCTTCGAGCGTGCGGTCGATGAACAAATCGGGATCGAGATGACGTTCCCAATAATCCCAAAGCCGCCACGCGTACGTTTCAAGTTTTGGTAC
>JAYVXF010000082.1:0-2233 GCA_043793345.1 Betaproteobacteria bacterium
CATATTGACGGCGTTGCCAACGAGGGCACGAGTTCCAATCCGCTGTTGAGTGCGACGCTGAACGACATCGACAAGAACTTGGCGTCAAGGGATTACTTCGATCTTGCCGCCTCCTGGAATGCCACCAAGCAGCTCACTTTCCGCGGTGGTATCAATAACCTTTTTGACAAAGATCCACCCATCGTGAACAACGGTACCCTGGCCGGCGCCTTTGGTAACGGCAATACTTATCCGCAGGTTTACGACACACTCGGTCGTCGGGTGTTTATCAATGCCACGTATAAGTTCTAAAGCGCTACGGTAGCGGGCAGGCAAACGGCGGACTTGAGATCCGCCGTTTGTTTTTAGTAAACGCTAAGGAGCCTCTGTCGAAGGACTCAATTAGTGGCTCCCTAGTACCGGCGCGCCTGTCAGGCCGATAATGGCCCGAAACCGGCTCTACAGGCGGATCACCACGCCGCGTTCACAAACATATAGCCGTACGGTCGCACCGACTTGATCCGCGTTGCGATGTCCGGCACGTCGACGAAGCGCTGGCGGAGCCGGTAGAGTCTCGCGTCGACCGAGCGACTGGTGTGCGAGCCTGTCAAGCCACGCAAGCGCGTAAGTACTTCATCGCGCCGAATCACGTGCCCCGCGTTTCGTGCCAGCAACCAAAGCAAATCGAATTCACCCGACGTTGTCCCGATGCGCTTGTCACGCAGCGTGACGTTGCGGTTTTCGCCATCGACGTGCAGCTCGCCGAAGCGCAAGGCCAATGGCGGCACATCCGCGCGTACGCTCAAGGCGCGTCGCGAGATCGCGTGCAGCCGCGCCAGCAACACGCGCGGGTGTACGTGCCTGCCGATCACCTCGTCGGTACCGAGCTCCAGCGCGAGCACTTCATCGAACGGGTCCGTCGACAGGGTAAGGGTCACCAGCGGAAAATCGATGCCGCGCGCGCGCAACTGTCGACAAAAACTAAAACTTTGCGACAGGTGCGATACGTCCATCACGATCACGGCGTTGGTCGTATCCGCAAATGTCGCAAAGCCGCTGTCGAGCCTGTGCTCCAACACCGTCGCGCCATATTCACGCAGCGCGCCAACGAGCTTACTTTCGGGATCGTCGGAAAAGAAATGAATCTGCTCGAAACCTGCATCGTCAATCGGCAACGTGATGGCGCTGTCACTTTCGCCGTTGGCCGGTGACAAACGCGATGCGGGAACAATTGCGTTGCCGTTGTGTGTCAGATACTGCGAATCCATTAAACGACTCTCCTGTTGGCGTCATCATGCGTATCCGCGCCACGGGTTCCAGCTGGCGACAGCGTCCGGCACAAGTGACAGCGTGACACGGTCACGTCTTTCGATTTTGCAACTGCTTGCGAACGCGACACTGTTTGGTTGAATCTGACATTGCCCCAATCGTTACCCTCGGTCGAGCGGCGGACAACTGCGCGCCATTATTCTTTCCCCTTCGGCAGCGGCACCAGGCTGCGCACGCGTTGCTGATATTGCCGGTACGTGTCGCCGAACTCGTTAACGAGGTCACGCTCCTCAAGCCGCATGCCGATCAGGATGTAGACGAGACTCCCGACAGCGAACAGCAGATGGCCGACCGTCATCACCGGCGTGACCCACGCGAAGATGAGGAAGCCTACATAAATGGGATGGCGAACCAGCTTGTAGAGCCCTGGCGTCCTGAACGCAATCGGGTTGATGGATGCGCCCTTGGCATGCAGGTAGACCTGCTGCAAGCCGAACAACTCGAAGTGGTTGATGAGAAAGCTGGCCACGAGAAGCAGGCCGAAGCCAAGAAGCGAGACGGCGGTGAGCACCTTGCGGAGCGTCTCGTTGTGGATCGACCAGACCACGCCCGGCAACGGCTGCCAGAAAATGAACAGCACGATCAAGCACAGGCTGGATGCCAGAACGTAGGTGGAACGCTCAACAGCACGCGGCACGAGGACGCGCGTCCAAATCGCCTTGAACCCGCGCCGCGCCATCCCACTGTGCTGCACCCCGAACAAGCCGATGAGCGCTGCGTCGATGATAAACGCCGTGTCGGTCGATGCGGCGCTACCGCCGAAGTCGATTGCGACGGGTACAAAATAAAAACTGCCAAACTGAAAATGAAAGTTGTGTACGAACCCGACCATGTAGATGAAGGTTGCGAAAAAAATCAGGTAACACACGACCCCATAGAGGGGGAACAGGATTCGGCTCATCGTTTTTCCTTTTGTTTCCATTTA
>JAYVXF010000083.1:0-2228 GCA_043793345.1 Betaproteobacteria bacterium
ATCGGCCTTCGGCAGCTTTTGCAGCAGCAGCGCGCCCGCACCGGTCTCGTTTGCGGCCAGCCACAGGTGCGTGGGCAACTGTTCGGATAGATCGAAGTAATGCTCGAAACATTCCGCGACGCTCAAGCCCGATACCGGCACGATGCTTTGGTAAATTTGCGTGGTGCCGGTGTAGGTGAGCGTCATCGCGAGCGTGCAGTCTTGGACCCACTCTGAAAATGTGGCGTCGCTGCGGGACAAATTTGTTGCACTCGCAGGCGCGCACATGCCGCGCAATGCCAGCGCCTCGGTGCAATCGAGCACGGCCAGCGGCCCCGTGAATGTTTCCGCACCAGCGTCGCTCGCCTGGCGCTTGCGTTGAATCTGCAAAGCCGCACGACCGGGGCGCTTCAAGCCTGCGCCGATCAGCACCGACACGCAGGCGAGCTCGCCTAAGAATTGGCGAATGTTGGCCGGGTAGTGACGCTTGTCGTGCATGTCGCGCCAGACATCGGTGAGGCGCACCACCTGCCCGCGAATGTCGAGGTTATCGAGTGTGAAGCGGCGGCTGTAATTGTGTTCAGTGTCGTCTATGGTCATGGCAAAAGTTATGGCTTGCGAGCCAATGGCAACTTCATGATGAGCTCGCCTTCATCTTCCTCGCCGGTGCGGGCGAAGCCGAAGCGTTTATAAAAAATTCCAGGATTATTTTCTTTGGCCACGAACGACAGCAACATGTTCGTTGTGCCCGGACGTGCCGTTGCGTGATCGATCAGCAGCCGTATGGCCTGCGCGCCGAAGCCGTACATCTGATACCGCGCATCGATCATGAATCGCCACAGCGCAACATAGGGCTCGCCCTCGTAACGCTCGGTCGCGATTCCTTCAACTTGCGACCAGTCTTCCAGCATCGCAAAACCCACCGGCATTTCGTCGGTGTAGAGCCCGCGAAACCACGCCTCTTTGTGAAAATACGCCTGTGCGTTGGAAACTGCATTCGGTGCAACCAACCCGTCCTGCCCCGGACCGACTTCCATGCGACAGACATCGCGCACGCTGTCTTTGGTGATTTCGCGCAGCGTGACGATGAAGGATTTGGCAATTGCGGGAAGGGATGAATTCATGCAGGGAAATTGTAGCGCGCATTTACGCACTTGACCGAAACGAATTCGGTGACAATATGCACCGTGAAATCGAGAAAAATTCCCAGCACGCCACCGCTCGACTCGTGTTGGGTTCTATATCTGCTCGAATGCGAGAACGGCACTTACTACGCAGGCATTACCACCGATCTTGAGCGGCGCTTCGCGGAACATGTGTTCGGCATCGGTGCGCGCTACACCCGCGCCAATCCGCCTACGCGCGTAATTGCCGTGATGGAATTTCCTGATCGTGCGAGTGCGTCGCGAGCGGAGGCCGCGTTAAAAAAATTGCCGCGCGCGCAGAAGCTAAGTTTCTTCTGCAGGTAGTCAGGAACAAACGCGGAGAGTGATTATTGGCGCGGCTTTCCAGGTATTACTTCAGCGAAAATCAACCTGAAACAGATCCTCGCTGTTGCTGGTTAGCTTGCAGCATCGCCGCCATTTTTTGATGAATCAAATTGATCGCTTTCAGTGGACGCAACATCACTTTGAATTCGACAATCCTGCCTTCGTCGTCCCAAGTGATCATGTCCACGCCATTCACGCTGATGCCGTCAATCTCCACCTGAAACTCCAGCACCGCATGCCGACTGCTGACAGTCTCACGGACATAGCGAAAAGAGACGTTAAAGAAAACGTCGAAAGCTGCCGTGAGATATAGCATCGTCAGCGCCTTGCCGACTTGTGGCGTGTGCAAAATAGGCGAGTGAAAGACGACGCGGTCAGCGAGCAGCGCGTCAAGGCCGTTCACATTTCGGTCTGCGACCAGTTGATGCCAGCGGGTGAGTGTGTTGATCGTCATGAAGATTTTTCTCCGAGGGCGACGGACGCACAAAGGCTATAGCCAGACATTTCGGAATTTAATTTGGTTGGCGAGTGTCTGGAAACAGGAGAGTTACGCAGTGACGATGTGATACTGGAAGACGTGACCTCAAGCGTTTAATCCGCTATGTGATATGCGTACAACTAGTTTTGCATCCCTTCGACGACAAACGACCGCCATTTTGTTGACTTGTCCCGAATTGGCTTGAGGGCGGCATATTCGGGCGAAGAGTCGTACGCCAGTGCTTCTTCAACGCTCGGGTACTGGATGATGCCGATCCACTT
>JAYVXF010000084.1:0-22013 GCA_043793345.1 Betaproteobacteria bacterium
GGATTTTTTTTCAGCAGCGCAATAAATTCCTTGATATCTTTCGCCGCCACTGAGGGATGCACCGCGAGTATGTTTGGCACCGTCACAAAGTTGGTGACCGGAATGAAATCGGTCAGATTGTTATACGGGATTCGCGGGTTCGCTGCCGGGTTGACTGCCATCGTGGATACCGTGGCGACGCCCAGGGTATAGCCGTCGGGTGTGGCCTTGGCGACTTCGTTGGCACCGATCGAGCCACCGCCGCCACCGCGATTTTCGATGATGACCGGCTGGCCCAGTTCGCGGCCCAATTGCTCGGCAACGATACGCGCGACGATATCGGTAGTGCCGCCTGCGGCGAACGGTACGATCAGCCGGATCGGTTTATTCGGGTAGGTCTGCGCCGAAACTGCCCCCGGCAGCGTTGCCAGGATCGCGCCGACCATGATTAAAAAGCGGATCAGCACATTTGTGGATTTCATGAATAGGTCTCCTTGTGACGCGTGAGATGTTGGAAATTGAAAACGTAAAAAGTGGCCGTGAATATTATTTGCACTCAGGGGATCAGTACCGTAGAACCGGTGGTTTTTCTCGCTTCGAGATCCTGATGCGCTTTTACCGCGTCCTTCAGCGCATAGGTCTGATTGATTTCAATCTTGACAATGCCACGCGCCACCACGTCGAACAGATCCTTCGTGACGGCGAGTAAATCCGCACGCGTCGCAATGAACGTGTCGACCGTCGGTCGGGTGACAAACAGTGAGCCCTTCGCGCCGAGCAGGCCGATATCGAATGGCGGCACCGCGCCCGACGCATTGCCGAACATCGCTACCAATCCCAACGGTCGCACGCAATCGAGCGACTTCAGAAACGTATCCTTGCCGACGCCATCGTAGACGACGTTGCATTTCTTGCCGCCGGTAATCTCGGCCACGCGCGCGACAAAATCTTCTTTTACGTAATTGATGACATGGTCGCAGCCATAGGTTTTGGCGAGCGCGATTTTCTCATCGCTGCCGACGGTGCCGATGACGGTCGCACCCAGATGCCTCGCCCACTGGCACAGGATCATGCCGACACCACCTGCTGCGGCGTGCATCAGAATCGTGTCGCCTGGCTTGACTGGATGAATGCGCCGAAGCAGGTATTGCGCGGTCATGCCTTTTAACATCATCGATGCGGCCTGGTTGTCGCTTACGCCAGCCGGAATTTTCACCAGCTTGTCGGCCAGCATCAGGCGTGCCTCTGCATAAGCACCGATGGGCGACGCCGCGTACGCAACGCGGTCGCCGACTTTCAAATCGGTGACTGCCGATCCGATCTCTTCAACCACGGCGGCAGCTTCGCGACCCAGCACCGAGGGCAGCGGGATTTTATAGAGGCCGGAGCGATGATAGGTGTCGATGTAATTCAGACCGATCGCGGTCGCTTTAAGCCGCACTTCGTTTGGAGCCGGTGCGCCGACGGTCACTTCTTCCCACTTCAATACTTCCGGCCCGCCGATTGAATGGATGCGGATTGCGTGTGTCATTTCAGTTTCCTTTGTTCATTGATATGTGCGTGGAGTGCAACAAGTTTAGCCTGTTGGATGGCGTTTGAAATCCCGGCAGGTGCAGCGGCAGACTTGGCGATGGCGGCTTGATCGATGCCTTGCAGTTTAGTCAGCGTCGCGAGCAAATACTCGACCGGTGGATACGGCACACCATCGAAACCGAGCCGCCCGTGGTGGTCGCAGGCGCAGACGGTAATCAGGTCATGAAATCGCTCCGGGCGGCGCAAGGCATCGGTGCCATCGAACAGCGCCAACAAGCGTTCGGCGGACAGCGATTCGGCATTGTGAATCTCGCCATGCCATCGCGCACATAGTACGCCCAAGTCACGGCAATCGTTCGGCACGCGCAATCGCTCGCACAGCAACTTCACCAGCGCAGCACCTTTTTCTTCGTGACCCGGATGGTGCGGCAATTTTTCTGACCGGGTCACGCCCTTGCCGAGATCATGCACCAGCGCGGCAAAGCGGATCGGCAGAGAGTGGCTTTGTTTTGCCGCGTAGTCGATCACCATCATGATGTGAATGCCGGTATCGATTTCGGGATGCGATTTTGCGTGTTGCGGCACACCGAACAAACGATCAAGCTCCGGCAATATTTTGCCGAGCGCGCCACAGTCGCGCAATACGCCAAACATGGCGGACGGACGCGCTTCCATCAGGCTGCGGGAAATTTCCTGCCAGACGCGCTCGGGCACCAGATGGTCAAGCTCGCCGGAGTGTGTAATTTTTTGCATCAGCGCTTTGGTTTCAGGCGCGATCTGAAAGCCGAGATCGGCAAACCTCGCTTTAAGGCGCGCGCCGCGCAGCACCCGCACCGGGTCCTCTATAAACGCGTCGCTCACATGACGCAGCAACCGCGATTCAAGATCGGCAACACCGTGGTGCGGGTCGATCAGCGTGCCGTCGGCATCACGGGCAATCGCATTGATGGTGAAATCGCGGCGCGCCAGATCGTCCTCCAGCGTGACATCCGGTGAGGTGTGAAAGACGAAGCCCTGATAGCCCGGCGCAGTTTTACGCTCGGTGCGCGCCAACGCATACTCAGCGTGTGTGTCGGGATGGAGGAATACCGGAAAGTCCGCGCCGACGGGACGGTAGCCGAGTGCCACCAGCTCCTCGGGTGTGGCACCGACGACGACGTAATCGCGATCCTGGCTTTGCAAACCAAGCAGCGCGTCACGCACCGAGCCGCCGACTTCGTAAATCTTCATGCGCCAGATTTACGCAGGTGCGGTGGCGTACGGTTCGTCGAAACCGACGAATTCGGTTTCTAGTTTTGCTTCAGCAATCCACGCGGCAATGCCGGGTGCTGCGGTCATCACTTTGCAGTAGGCGATGGACGTAGCAGACAGCGGCGGCGCATAGGTCGCAAAGCGCATCACGACCGGCGCGAACATCGCGTCAGCCGCACAAAATTGGCCGAACAAAAACGGCGCGTCAGTGTGCGTGCCGAATTGCTGGCGCGCCGTAAACCAGATCGCCTCGATACGGGCGATGTCGGCGGCCACGTTGGCGTTCATGCCCTTGCCCGCGTGGTCGCTGCGAATATTCATCGGCATATTGCTGCGCAGTGACGAAAAACCCGCGTGCATTTCCGCAGATAGGGATCGCGCCATCGCGCGCGCCGCTTTGTCGGCAGGCCAGATCGCAAGTTGCGGAAACTCATCGGCCACGTATTCGGCAATCGCCAGCGTGTCCCACACGGCAATCGACGTATTAGCGCCAGCTTCACCATCCCAAAGCGTCGGCACTTTTCGGGCAGGTGCGAGGCTCGCGATGCGCGCGTCCCATTCGGTGCTCTCAAATTTGAGCATGATTTCTGCAAACGGAATGCCGAATTGTTTGAGCAGCACCCATGGTCGCATCGACCATGAAGAATAGTTTTTGTTGCCAATAACGAGTGTGAGCGACATTGCCTTATTCCTTATTCCTTATTCCTTATTCCTTATCCCTTATCTTTTATCGCCCCGCCGCATCGCGAAATTGACGGTATCTTCCGCGCGTGCCACCGCCTTCTCCGCCAAGGTAGGCGGGCACGACACTCTCCATCGCGGCGGCGTGACCGAATAGCGCCGGGAACGGCTGATCCGAGGTATTGGGCAGACGCATCGAGCGCACGTTGTCGGGGGTAATCAATTTGCCCGGCAGCATGCCAAACACGCTCGCCTGCAGCATCGACAGCGTGGAACCCAAGCCGACAATCAGCCGGCGCTTCGCGGTGACGGCGGCAACAAATTGCAATAACGCCCGTAGCGTGTAGACCTTCGGCCCGACCAGCGGGTAAGTTTGATTCTTTGTCTCTGCATGATTGATGCTGGTGACGATGGCCCGCGCAACATCTTCCACCCACACCGGCTGAAATTGTGCGTCGGCTGAGCCCAACGGAATGAACGGAAATATTTTGACCAGACCCGCAAACATATTCAGGAATTTGTCGCGTTCACCAAATACCACGGACGGTCGAAACATCGTGACGTTGAGAGACGGATTTTCTTTGCAAACCGCCCATACCGCCGCCTCGCCGCGTCCGCGTGACCGCAGGTATGCGCTGGGCCCGTTGACGTCGGCGTTCAGTGCGCTCATGTTGATCAAACGATTGACGCCGGTTTTGACGCAGGCTTCGGCGACCATTTTCGGCAATGTCACATGTACGCGCTCGAAATCGCCATGCAGGATACCGGTCAAATTGATGACCGCATCGTGATGACGCACCAAATCTTGTAGCTCAACGGCGTTGAAAACATCCGCTTCAACGACATCAACCGTCGGCAACAGCAGCAGGTGTTTGCCTCGCTCACGGCGGCGCGTGGGCACGGTGACAAATATTTCCTGCGCCGATAATTGTTCGGCGACCGACGTGCCGATAAAACCACTGCCACCGATCAGCAGCACTTTGTTGATGATCATTCTGTGTTCCGGTTGGAGGTAAAAGCGATGCTAAGGCGTTTTGTTCGGCAACGCCGCGCCTGCCAAGCTGCTCATGCCGGCGCTGCCCTGCGTGCTGCCCGGCACGGTACCCATCATTTCTTTAAGCTTCTTCGTGGTCAGCCCGGCTTGTTGCGCGTAAAACCAGGTGTTGGTCATGACTTTTTTGACGTAGTCGCGGGTCTCGGTAAACGGGATCGATTCCGCATAGATCGCGCCCTCGAGCGGCAGCAAAGCACGCCAGCGTCGCGCCCGACCGGGGCCGGCGTTGTAGCCCGCCGTGGCCAGTACCGGATGCCCCAGGTCGTCGAGCACGTGGCGCAAATAAAACGAGCCGAGGTTAAGATTCACCGGCACGTCGATGACCCTCGCGAGTGAAAAACGATCCATGCTGACGCGCTTCGCGGCCCATGTCGCAGTCGCCGGCATTAGCTGCATCAATCCCATTGCACCCACGCGGGATTTGGCATCGGCCATGAATCGGCTTTCCTGCCGGATCAAGCCATACACCCACGCCTGATCGAGCCCTTGCGCGCGTGCCTGCAATGCCAGATCGGTTTGGTGCGGCATCGGGAAGCGCTGCGCGAAATCGTGAACCATCAGCGTTTTTTCGGCGGTGTTGATGGCGCGATCCGGCACATTAGCCGCGCGCGCCGCCTCGGCTGCGGCGAGCAGCTCCTGATCGTTCATGTTGCGAATGCCGTACTGCCATTCGCGCAAACCCTCGGCCTTCATGTCAAGCCGGTAAAAAGCCAAAGCACGACTGATCGCGGGGCGCAGCGTCGCGGCGTCGATGTCGGCGCGCGATGGTTTGAACCCCTGCCAGTTTGGGGTGAGCGGCAGACCGGATTCCTCGGCCGCGAGCACGCCGTAAAAATTATTTTCGCGCACCAACGACTCGCGCAGGACGCGCGCGGCATCAACGTTACCGGTTTCCTGCGAGGCGCGTGCCAGCCAATAGCGCCAGACGGATTCACGGCGTTCAGCATCGGACATGGCATTGATGGCCGTGCGTACGCCCGGCCAATCGCCTGCGCGCAAGGCTGCGCGCGCCTTCCAGCCTGCCTGTGTGTCGTTGAGCCGGGTTGTGTCGGCGCGTTCGAACCAGTCAAGCGCGCTTGGGTCGTGCTGCATGCCGCCATAGAGGCCGACCTCGGCCCATGCGTAACCGAGATCGTTGGCGGTGAGTTTTTTGCCGCGCTCGGCTAACAGCGCGGCCGCGCGATCTGCGTCGGTGCGGGCGAGCCTGGTCAGGGCAAACAAAAACAATTCCACCGAAGCGGGTGATGCGGGCTGCAAATTTTCACGCTGCAAATACTGTGCGGGATTCTGGCCGATGATGGCCGTGGTGCGTTCAAAATTTGCCGCGATGTTTGGAATCAGTGCTGCGCTTTTGCGTGCGTCGGCGAGCTGGTTGTTCTCGAGCAGTCGGCGCACCCGCGACCAGCTTTCCGTTGCGGGCAGCATTTTTTCTGCCGCCAGCCGCACAAAAACATCCGTGCACGCATCGGGTGCTGCGCGCGCGGCGTTCCAGAAGGCACGCGCCTCCGTAAGCGCCTCGCGATCATTGCGGTTCAGCCGGTCGCGCCAGTGGTGGCAGGTGATTTCTGCGTCATCGGTGTTGAGCAGCGGTATTTCGGCAGCAAACAACGCCCACTGATCCCGCTTGCCAAGCGCTTTGAGCCAGTCGCGTCGAAGATTATCGGCGACGACTGAGTTTGCGTTCGCTTTCAGAAAGGCGCGCATCTCTGCCGGATCGGGCAAGCCGTAGGTGCGATCATCTGCCAAATTTGCAGATAACCACCAATACTGCGCATAGGACGAAAGCGGGTGCGATGCCGCGCTTAGCCGATCCCTGACGCTCGCCAGCGCCTTGAGATCGCGCTTGTCAAAAGCGTCGCGCGCAGCGATAACGTCCCAGTCGACCGCAGACGTCGGCGGTGTCACCATCGCGATGCCGCTCAAGGTCTTGATCGCATCTGCCTGAGGAGGCGAAATAGCGGCCGAGGCGACCGGCGAGGCGACCGCGAGACGTGCGGTGGGCGCGGACGGGGGCATTAGTGGAGGCTCTGCGCGTGCAACATTGCCTAGCATCAATGAAATCGTGAACAGCGCGGAGTAAAAACGTTTCACTTGGCGCGATGCTTGGAGGCAATATTGGCTGGCAGGCCGAAAATAGTTGGTGCGCATAAAGCAATAATGTTTATCACCGGGGTCTGGATGACTTATTCTATCGTCTCATTTGGTATTGCGTGGGACATAAAGGAAATCAGTTGCCAATTGAGCAGGTGGCATCTTTCCATCTACGCCATATGTCCAACAAATTGTTAGCCGAAAGCATGGCTGATCGTTAACCCAAACCGACAATCGAGACCATGGATATTCTGACCCCGCTGTTCTGGACTGCATTGCTGAAGATCATTGGCGTGAATATTATTCTGTCCGGCGATAATGCCGTGGTGATCGCACTCGCCGCGCGCAGTCTTGCTCCGTCCCAGCAGAAACAGGCAATTTTCTGGGGCAGCGCCGCCGCAATCGTGCTGCGTATTCTGCTGACGTTTTTTGCGGTGGCGTTGCTGCAGTACGCCTGGTTAAAGCTGGTGGGTTCCGCGTTGCTGCTGTGGATCGGTGTAAAACTTCTGGCTGATGAGGAGGAAGGCGAAGGCGGGATCAAGACGCATCATTCCATGTTTGATGCCATCAGGACGATCCTGATCGCCGACTTGGTCATGAGCCTGGATAATGTGATCGCGGTGGCCGCTGCGGCCAAAGGCGACTGGTTACTGGTCATTATTGGGTTGGCGATCAGCATTCCGCTGATTATTTACGCCAGCACGATCCTGATCAAAGTAATGGAAAAATATCCTGTCGTCATAACGATCGGTGCTGCGTTAATAGGCTGGGTGGCGGGCGAAATGGCGTGGGACGAGCAGGTTATCAAGCCGTTCACCTCGCAGTACCCGCATTGGTTTGAATACATCGCCGCTACGGCCGGTGCGGTGCTGGTGGTCGGCACGGGTAAATATCTGGCGGGGCGGCATCCTGAGTCGGCAACACCAGTTTGATTCAGCGAACCGTCCGCAGCCCAAAAAATAGACGGCAATTTTTAATAAACGGCAGCAAAAATATTTCGGAGACATAAATTATGCAAAGCAAAAAACTCTTTTCCAGCGCCGCGAAAGCTGCCTTGGCGGTAGCGATGGCGCTTGGCGGTGCAACGTCCGTGTTCGCATGGGAGCCAACAAAGACCGTCGAATTCGTGGTGCCTGCGGGTACCGGCGGCGGTGCCGACCAAATGGCGCGCCTGATTCAGGGCGTCATCGCCAAAAACAAGCTGATGAAGCAGCCGATGGTGGTGGTGAATAAGGGTGGCGGTGCGGGTGCCGAGGGGTTTCTCGATGTAAAAAGTGCAAGCAAAGATCCGCACAAGATCATCATCACCTTGTCCAATTTATTCACGACGCCCATGGCGACCGGGGTGCCGTTCAACTGGAAAGATTTGACGCCAGTGAAAATGATGGCTCTGGATCAATTTGTTTTTTGGGTCAATGCCGAGACACCGTATAAAACCGCAAAGGAATATGTCGATGCGGTTAAAGCGGCAGGCCCCCACAAAATGAAAATGGGCGGCACCGGATCAAAGCAGGAAGACCAGATCATCACGGTCGCGATTGAAAAGCAGTCAGGTGCGAAATTTACCTACATTCCGTACAAAGGCGGCGGCGAAGTCGCGGTGCAGCTGGTTGGTAAACACGTCGATTCGACGGTGAATAATCCGATCGAGGCGGTTGAGCAGTGGCGGGCGGGTAAGCTGCGCGCATTGTGTGTTTTCGATAGCAAGCCGATGCCTTACAAAACCAAAATCACCGCGACCATGTCATGGGGCGATATCCCCACCTGCGCAAGTCAGGGCTTGAATGTCGACTATCAAATGCTGCGCGGCATTTTTATGGCACCGGGTGTGTCCAAAGACCAGGTCGAGTATTATGTGCAGCTGCTCAACAAGGTGCGCGAGACACCGGAGTGGAAAGACTTTATAGAGAAGGGCGCATTCGATCCAACCGCACTCGCCGGTGAGGAATTCCGCGCATGGGTGGCAAAGGAAGAGCAGCGCCATCAAGCGCTGATGGCCGAGGCGGGGTTTCTCGCTAAAAAGCAGCCGTGATCTGGCACCATCCGGATTAACGCCGGAAATCAGCATCTCCGGCGGCTGGTGTCGCGCCGTTGGAGCGGGTGGATGTTGCAGGGCAATGAGGAGAGAACGTGATCGAACCAGAAGAAAAATCGGCAGCATCGATCAAATCGGTTGATGCAGTCATCGCGGTGATGATATTTATTTTTGGAGCCGTCGTCGCCTGGGACAGCACCCGGCTGGGGGCCAAGTGGGGATCCGACGGCCCTGAAGCGGGATACTTCCCGTTCTACATCGGGATCATTATCTGCGTTGCCAGCATCGTTAATTTTATTCACGCTTTGCGCAATACGGATGGCGACTCTTTTGTCAGCGTCACCTCGCTGAAGCTGGTGGTTTCTGTTTTGGTGCCAACAATTATTTATGTGGGCTTGATCGGTGGCGTCGGCTCGTGGGACGGGCTGGGTATTTATCTGGCATCGACAATTTTTATTGCGGCCTTCATGAAGTGGCTCGGAAAATATCGTTGGGGCATGACCTTGGGCGTGAGCATCGCCGTGCCGGTTGTATTTTTCCTGATGTTTGAAATGTGGTTCAAGGTGCCGCTGCCAAAAGGCCCAATAGAAGCCGCGTTGGGGCTGAACTGACATGGAAGAAATTACCAGTCTGTTGCACGGCTTTTCGGTCGCACTCACGCCCTACAATTTAGGGCTGATGATGGTCGGCGTGATATTGGGCGTGCTGATCGGTGTGCTGCCCGGACTGGGCGGCGCCAATGGCGTGGCGATTTTGCTGCCGCTGACATTTTCGATGAACCCAACCTCGGCGATCATCATGCTTTCCTGCCTCTATTGGGGCGCGTTGTTTGGCGGCGCGATCACGTCGATACTATTCAATATTCCGGGAGAGCCGTGGTCGGTTGCCACGACCTTCGATGGCTATCCGATGGCGCAGCAGGGACGCGCGGGTGAGGCATTGACTGCGGCGTTTACGTCGTCCTTCATCGGCGCGCTGGTGGCGGTGCTGATGATCACGTTTCTTGCGCCGACAGTGGCGAAATTCGCGCTGAAATTCGGGCCGCCAGAATTTTTCGCCGTGTACTTGCTTACGTTCTGCAGTTTTGTCGGCATGACGAAAAGTCCGCCATTCAAAACCATCGCGTCGATGATGCTTGGATTCGCCCTCGCAACTGTCGGGCTGGACACGGTGACGGGGCAGCTGCGGATGACGTTTGGCTTCACCGAACTTCTCAAAGGTTTTGACTTCCTGATTGCCGTGATTGGTTTGTTTGGTATCGGCGAGATACTGCTGACCATCGAGGAGGGTCTCGCGTTCAAGGGGGCGGACGGCAAAATGCGCATGCAGGTGGTACTTGACACCTGGAAAAAACTGCCGCAGTACTGGAAGACGATGGTGCGCTCGTCGATCATCGGCTGCTGGATGGGCATTACGCCGGGCGGTGCGACGCCGGCTTCATTCATGGGTTATGGCGTTGCCAAAAAAGTTTCGCGCAACGGGGCCAACTTTGGCAAAGGTGAAATCGAAGGCGTGATTGCACCCGAGACGGCGGCTCACGCAGCGGGTACGGCGGCATTGCTGCCGATGCTGACGCTGGGCATTCCCGGTTCGCCGACGGCGGCGGTGTTGCTCGGTGGGCTGATGATCTGGGGCCTGCAACCGGGGCCGTTACTGTTTCAGGAGCACAAAGATTTTGTGTGGGGCCTGATTGCTTCGATGTATCTGGGCAACATCGCGGGCTTGATCGTGGTACTGACAACGGTGCCGTTATTTGCTGCCATCCTGCGCGTGCCGTTTTCCATCGTAGCGCCCGTCATTCTGACCATTTGTGCAATTGGTGCGTACACCGTGCATAGCTCGATGTTTGATGTGTGGTTGATGGTGTTTTTTGGTGTGGTGGGTTACGCGTTCAAGAAGCTCGATTATCCGCTGGCACCCCTGGTGTTGGCGCTGGTGCTCGGCGACCGCGCAGAGGACGCGTTCCGTCAATCCATGCTTGCCTCGCAGGGCGACATGACGGTGTTTTTTTCCAATGGCCTCGTCGGCACCATTACCGTTCTTGCGCTGATGATGCTGTTTTGGGCGCCGGTCAGCGCGCTCATCTCTAAAATCCGGTCATAGGGGGCTTCGATGCCGGTTATTGCAATGACGCAGGAAATGGCCACGCTCGGCAAAGACGTGGCGCTGGGCGTGTGCGAGGCGCTGGGCGTGGAGCAGGTGCGGCATGAGGTTGGCGACATCGTCGCCGGTCGCATGCAGGTCAAGAAGAGTTTGATTCGACGGTTGCGCGAAGGCAAGGCCAGCACCATGGAGCGTTGGGGTGCCGATGAAAAAACCATTTCGATATTCACCGCCGAGGAAGTGCTGGATCGCGCCGTAGCCGGAAATGTGCTTATTCGTGGATGGGGTGCAACGTTGTGGCTGCGACCTGTCTCGCATATTGCGGGCATTCAGGTTTGCGCACCGATGCCGTTGCGCATCGAGCGCCTGATGGCGCGTCTCGACACCGATGACGAAGCACTTGCGACCAGGGAAATTCTGGCTGACGACGCGGCGCGCGCGGCGCGCATGGAAGAACATTTCGGTGTGCACTGGGGCAACCCCACGCTTTACGATCTCACATTGAACACCGAGCGCACGCCCATCAGCGATTGCATCGACCTGGTCCTGAAATTGGTGAGGAGTGCCGCCTTTCAGGAAACCGGCGCGTCACGCCAATGCCTGCGCGATCTGGCACTTGCGGCCAAGGTGCGCGCCGCATTTCGTGCGCAGCCCGACACCGTCGAAGTGGATGTGGCGGTGACGGCGACGAGCGGCGATATCCTCCTCGAAGGCATTGTTGCCAATGCCGTTGCGCGCGAGCGGAGCGCGGAAATTGCCGGCGAGGTTGCGGGCGTGAGCCGGGTCGAAAACAAACTCAACATCATGTCGGGCGGTGTCGGCCGGCGGATTTTCCCAAGCGGATTGACGCGTTGAGCATTTCCTAACGCGCGAGAATCTCGCGAATTTTGCCTTTTTGTTTCACGCGCGAGAGCGTCTCGGCGGACAGGTTCAGGTAGGACGCCAGTTCTTTCATCGGTACCCGCTCATAAAGGTCGGCGTGCTTGCGCAGGAATCGCTGCATGCGCCCTTGTGCGTCGAGCATATGCAGCGTGATGGTGTGCGCCATGACTTCCGACATGAGGTGCATCACTTCGTACTCAAAGTCATCCTTGATCGCGGGGTGCCTGTCAAGAAACTCCACCCACTGCTGCATCGGCAACTGCGCGACGCGTGATTTGACGACCGCGCGAATCGAGTAGGGTGCCGGTGTACGCAGTCGCCATGCGGCATAGCTGGTATCCATCTCGTCTTCTTTGGCGAAACGCAGGATCATCTCCTTGCCTTCCTGATTCGACACCACGCGTTTGAGAATGCCGTCGAGCACGAAATACTGCGCCATCTCGTGGTCCCCCTGTCCCAACAGCAAATCGCCTTTCTTGTGTTCACTAATCGACAGGAGTTTTTCGAGTTCCTTGAACGCGCGGGGTTTGATGGTGCGCAGCACAATATTGCGGGCAAGCTGGGCGCTAAGCAGTTCTCGTTGGGGGTGGGAAACAAGCAGTGTCATGGCGGCAGGAGTCGCTGAAATTAGCTATTGACAGGCATCAATGCGTCGCTATTGTGGCATTTTTATCATGCGTGCTCACAAGGGCAAATAATGCATTTTTCAAGAGTTGATGAAAGTCAACAAATCATGGGTTTTGGGCGGCTAGTCCGGGTTTGTGGTGGATGGATGCAACGTCGCCCTGCTAGCAGTATCGGTTCGAAAAAAACTGGTTCAACCGACAGCTCGATTTGGCGAAAATAACGCGAGGTATCCCAGCATGACAAACGACTCACCATCATCAGACGTGACCGACGGTTTTCATCTGGTCATCGATGCCCTGAAACTCAACGGACTCAACACCATTTACGGACTGCCCGGTATTCCGATCACCGATCTCACGCGCAAAGCCCAGGCCGAGGGCATGCGGGTGATCTCCTTCCGCCATGAGCAGAATGCAGGCAATGCTGCAGCCATCGCCGGCTTCATTACGCAGAAACCCGGCATTTGTCTCACGGTGTCAGCACCTGGATTTCTCAACGGGCTCACCGCGCTGACCAACGCCACCACCAACTGTTT
The DNA here is from genome assembly GCA_043793345.1 of Betaproteobacteria bacterium. Lineage (GTDB taxonomy): Bacteria > Pseudomonadota > Gammaproteobacteria > Burkholderiales > Usitatibacteraceae > UKL13-2. The sequence goes on from JAYVXF010000084.1 coordinate 12,772, forward strand.
CCCGATGATCCTGATTTCAGGATCCAGCGAGCGCGAGATCGTCGACTTGCAGCAGGGCGACTACGAGGAGATGGATCAGCTCGCGATCGCCAAGCCGCTATGCAAGGCCGCCTTTCGCGTGCTGCACGCCGAAGACATTGGTGTCGGCGTCGCGCGCGCGATCCGTGCCGCCGTCTCCGGTCGTCCGGGCGGCGTGTATCTCGATCTGCCGGCCAAGCTGTTTGCACAGACCATGGATGCCGAAGCTGGGAAGAAATCGTTGATCAAGGTTGTCGATCCGGCACCGCGGCAGATCCCGGCTGCCGATGCCGTGCAGCGCGCTCTGGATCTGCTCAAAGCTGCCAGGCGCCCGCTGATCCTGCTGGGCAAAGGAGCAGCGTACGCGCAGGCCGACGCCGACATCCGCGCGCTCGTCGAGCGGACTGGCATTCCCTACCTGCCGATGTCGATGGCCAAGGGCCTGCTGCCCGATACGCATCCACAGTCTGCAGCGGCCGCACGCTCCTATGTGCTGCCCGAAGCCGATGTGGTGGTACTGATCGGGGCACGCCTCAATTGGCTGCTCTCGCAAGGCAAGGGTAAGACTTGGGGCGGCAAACATGCGAAGGCCTGGGGTGGCCAGAAGTTTATCCAGATCGACATTTCGCCCACCGAAATGGATAGCAACGTTTTCATCGAAGCCCCACTGGTCGGTGACATCGGCTCTTGCGTGTCGGCGCTGCTTGCAGGCATTGGTGCTGGCTGGGTCAAGCCATCTGCCGATTGGCTTGATGCCATCGCTGACAAGAAAAACAAAAACCTCGCCAAGATGGCCGAGACGCTGTCGAAAGATCCGACGCCGATGAATTTTCACAGCGCGCTGAATGTGGTGCGTGACATCGTCAAGGCGAATCCCGCCGCCATGCTGGTTAACGAAGGCGCCAACGCGCTGGATTTCACGCGCTCAATCGTCGACATGTACCAGCCGCGCAAACGTCTGGACGTGGGCACCTGGGGCATCATGGGCATCGGCATGGGCTTTGCCGTGGCAGCAGCAGTAGAAACGGGTCTGCCCGTGATCGCGATCGAGGGCGACAGTGCCTTCGGCTTCTCCGGCATGGAAGTCGAGACCATCTGCCGCTATAACCTGCCGGTCTGCGTCGTCGTCATGAACAACAACGGCGTCTATCGCGGCACCGATGTTAATCCGACCGGCGGCTCCGATGTGGCACCGACCGTGTTCGTGAAGGGCGCGCGCTATGACAAACTGATGGAGGCATTCGGTGGTGTGGGTGTGCATGCAACGACACCAGCCGAGTTGCGCCGTGCGATGGAAGAAGCGATCCGTTCCGGTAAGCCCACGCTCATCAATGCCGTTATTGATGAAACCGCCGGTACCGAAAGCGGTCGCATCACCAGCCTGAATCCGCAAAGCGCAAAAAAGTAATAACCAAGAAGACGAATGCCCGCAGAGGGCGACGGGTAACATAGGCAGCGGTTGTTATACGTTACCTCTCACGCTTTATCGTACGAATACAAGGAACCGCATGGAAGCATTAAAAGGAATCCGTATTTTAGATATGACGCACGTGCAAGCCGGACCGACCTGCTCGCAACTACTCGCATGGATGGGTGCCGACGTAATCAAGTTTGAGCCACCGCAAGGCGACGGCACGCGCGGCCAATTGCGCGATGTGCCGGGCGCGGACAGCTTGTATTTCACGATGCTCAATTGCAACAAGCGCTCGATCACCGTGAACATGAAATCGGTCGAGGGCAAAACGGTATTTGTCGACCTGCTTGCCAAGTGCGACATCATCATGGAAAATTTCGGGCCCGGCGTCCTCGACAGGTTCGGATTTACGTGGGAAAAAATCCACGCCATCAATCCGAAAATCGTGATGGGCTCGATCAAGGGTTTTGGTTCCAGCGGACCGTACGCGGAATTCAAGGCGTATGAAAACGTCGCGCAAGCCATGGGCGGATCGATGAGCACTACCGGCATTCCCGACGGCGCGCCGTTTGTCACCGGTGCGCAGATTGGCGATACCGGCACCGGGCTGCATCTGGCGATTGGTTTGCTCGCAGCACTTCATCAAGCGAATCGCACGGGCGAGGGCCAATACGTCGAAGTGGCGATGATGGACGGCGTGATGAATTTGTGCCGCGTAAAATTTCGCGATCATCAGCGCCTCACGCGCCAGGCGCTTGCCGAATATTCCGTGCCGACCTATCAGAACATGGGCGAAGTGCCGCGTGCTGGCAACGATTCCGGCGGCGGCCAACTCGGCAACGCGATTCACTGTAAGCCCCACGGCGCGAACGACTGGATTTATGTGGTGGTGCAAGAAGCGGTGTGGACGGCGCTGGCCGGTCGCGTCGGCGCGGAAATCGGCATGCCCGATCTGGTGAACGATGCGCAGTTTGCGACCATCGGTGAGCGGCGCAAAAATCAGCAACTGATGTGGACGCTGCTCAATAAATTTGCCGCCAACTACACCAAGCGCGAAGTGATGGCGATCTTGAATCCGCTCGACGTGCCGTGCGGACCGATCATGTCCACCGAGGATCTGGCCAACGACGAACACGTCCGTGGCCGCGACATGTACGTCGAACTCGATCATCCCCAGCGCGGCAAGTGGTTCAACGTCGGCATGCCGATCAAGCTGTCTGCGTCGCCTGCAAAAATCGAGCGCTCGCCACTGCTGGGTGAACACACCGATGAGGTGTTGAAAAATGTGTTGGGCTACGATGATGCGAAGGTGGCCGCGATGAAATCTGCCGGTGCGTTCTCATTGCCGCCGAAGAACTAAAATAAGTAAACACTAGCATTGGCGAGGCGTTTCAGCCATTTATGCCATAGTATCCGCGCCAAATGGCGATCTACGTGACTGTATGGTTCGCCAGAGTCCGTCATTCCCGCGCAGGCGGGAATCCAAGTGCACTCAACCGAACTTGGATTCCCGCCTGCGCGGGAATGACGGGCCGGTGAGTTCCCCCAATATTTTCAAAGGCAACCTATGAAAATCGCAATCATCGGCCAGCAGGATTTTGGCAAAGCGGTACTCGACGCTTTCCTCGCTCGTGGTGACGAAATCGCCGGCGTATTTTGCGCACCGGAAAAAGACGGTGCAAGACCCGATGTGCTGCGCGTCGCCGCACAGGAAAAAGGTCTGCGTGTGTTTCAGTTTCCTTCACTCAAGGACGTGCAGGCGAAGGACACCATGAAAGCGCTCGATGTCGATATCGGCATCATGGCGTTTGTGCTGCAATTTGCGCCGCAGGATTTTGTGAAAATACCCAGGCACGGCACGATTCAATTTCACCCCTCGCTGCTGCCGAAATATCGCGGCCCGAGCTCGATCAATTGGCCCATCATCAAAGGCGAAACCAACACCGGCCTGACTATTTTCCGGCCCAACAACGGGCTCGACGAAGGTGAGGTCGTTCTGCAAAAAGAAACGCTCATCAGCGCCGACGACACGCTGGGCACGGTCTATTTTGATCGCCTGTTTCCGATTGGTGTGGCCGCGATGCTGGAGGCGGCCGATCTGGTCGTTGCAGGCAAACACACCGAGACCGTGCAGGACGAATCGCAGGCGAGCTACGAAGGCTGGTGTCGCGCGGCGGAAGCGCGTGTCAACTGGAATAACCACGTCGACACCATTCACAATCTCATCCGTGGCTGCGACCCGGCGCCGGGAGCATGGACCACGCTCAACGGCAAAAGGGTGCAACTTTTCGGCAGTAAAAAACATCTTGCCCGTACATTCGGCGCGGTCAAGGGCAAGCCGGGCGAAATATCGGCAATCGCCGCGACGTCGCTGATCGTGACTGCACAGGGCGGACAAATTGAAGTCGCCAAATTGAAATTTGAGGATGGCAAGAAAATAGCCGCTGCTGAATTTGTCGCGGCGCACGGTTTGGTGATCGGTGCTGCATTCGGCGGATAGGACTGACGCCGCCACTGTCGCATGGTCGATAGCATCTCCGCAAACAGCTTCTACGCCTTGCACGGCCGATGTTGCGCGCTTGAATGCGCCATCGCGCGAATGCGGGATGGCCTCGATTTGCTTTCTTGCTACAATTCAGCCTTGACGACACGGTCGTGCATCGCCACCGAAGTCAGGGAGACATAATGAAAAAAGCCGGATTCTGGGCGTCCGATTGGTTCTTCGGGCTACTGATTGTCATATTGGTGTTCGGCCTCAGCCGGGCAACACGCTTCTTCGATGGCTTGGAAACCAAAGCCTATGACTGGGGCGTGCAGGCAACCACCAAGCAGCCCTCCGATAAAGTTGCGGTGATTGCGATCGATGCGGAGTCGCTCAGAAATATCGGACGCTGGCCGTGGCCGCGCGACATTCACGCGGCGATGATCGATAAATTGGCCGCTGCCAAGGCGAAGGTCATTGGCAATACCATATTTTATTTCGAGCCCCAGCAAGACCCGGGCTTGCAGTACATCACCAAGCTGTTGCAGGTATACGCCAAGAACGTCCCCGCCGTTGCCGAAGGCGTCACAGCGTCGCGAGTCACGATCAACCCGGCGGTTGCCGCGTTCGGGCCGATTTTGTATGAGGCTGAGCAGGCGCTTAACACCGACCGCCGGGTGGCCGAAAGTATCAAGAAATCGGGCAATGTGGTACTGGCCTCGCTGTTTGACCCGGTTTTTGATCCACCGGCTGGCAAGCCGGACAAGTCGTTGCCGGAGTTCATCTTAAAGAATGAAGTCACCGGCTTCACCAATGCGGGCGGAGAGTTTGTTTATGCATTGCCGAACCCTGACATTCCTATTGACGAGATCGGCTCGGTCGCGGCAGGCATCGGCCATTTGAGCGCCAATCTGGATGCGGATGGCGGCGCGCGACAGGACATTACCGTGGTCGATTATTTCGGCCAGCAATATCCGTCGTTTGCGATGTTGGTGGCAGCGAAGAGTTTGAATCTGGGAGCCAAAGATATCCGCATCAATCTTGGTGAAAGTGTCTCGCTTGGAAATTTGCGCATCCTCACGGATGACCGCGCACTGATGCGTCCGTACTTTTACAAACCTATTGGCGACAAACCAGCCATTCCGGTCGATTCATTTTTCGACGTGTTCAGCGGAAAAATTCCTGCGTCCAAATATGCCGACAAAATTGTCCTGATCGGCGCAACGGCGCCGGGGATCGGCAGCGCGCAGGTGACCCCGATCGGTGTACTCGCACCAGTTGAAGCACTCTCCCACTCGGTGTCGAGTATTTTGAAAGAACATTTTTTCCGTACGCCTGTGTGGACGCTCTGGGTTTCACTGCTGGCGTTCATTCTCGTTGCGGCTTATTTGATCGCGCTGTTGCCGAGGCTGCGCGCAGGCCCCGCTGCCATTTTCACCCTGGTGATTTTTCTGGCGCTGCTCGGCACCCATTTCGCCTTGATGATGGGACCAAGCATCTGGGTGAAGCTGATGCTGCCGATGGCGCTGCTGTTGATCGGACATTTATTGCTCACGACCAAGCGCTTTCTCATGACCGAGAAAGGCCACGAAAAATCCGAAGCCGCCGGCGCGGAATCAAACCGCATGCTCGGTCTCGCGTTTCAGCAGCAAGGCCAGCTCGATATGGCGTTCGACAAATTCCGTAAATGTCCGGTGGATGAGCAATTGATGGAAAACGTTTATTCGCTAGCCCTCGATTTCGAGAGGCGCCGACAATTCAACAAAGCCGAAAGCGCATTTGCGTTCATCCATCAGGCCAACCCGAAATTTCGCGACGTGGCGGACCGGATGAATCGCGCCAAAATCATGTCGGAGACAATCATTCTCGGCGGCTCCTCGGCGTCGCGCTCCACAGCGGCAACGATGGTGCTTTCCGGCACCGGCGAAAAGCCGATGCTGGGTCGTTACCAGGTGCAAAAAGAGCTCGGCAAAGGCGCAATGGGTGTGGTCTATCTTGGCAAAGACCCCAAAATTGGCCGAGAGGTGGCAATCAAAACGATGGCGCTGGCGATGGAATTTGAAGGCGAAGAATTGCAGGAAGCCAAGGACCGCTTTTTCCGTGAGGCGGAATCCGCCGGCAAACTCGATCATCCGAATATCGTGAAAATATACGACGCCGGCGAAGAGCACGATCTGGCGTTTATCGCGATGGAGTTTTTGAAGGGCAAAGATCTGGCGCCGTTCACCAAAAATCCGAATCTGTTGCCGTTCGAGAAAGTGTTGTCGATCATTGAGCGTGTGGCTGCAGGTCTCGACCACGCGCATAAACTTAACGTCGTGCATCGTGATATCAAGCCTGCCAACATCATGTACGACGCCGATACCGATACCGCAAAGATCACCGACTTTGGTATTGCCCGCGTGACCGATTCCTCTAAAACCAAGACCGGCATGGTGCTGGGCACGCCGTCGTATATGTCGCCTGAACAATTGGCGGGCAAGAAAATTGACGGTCGCTCCGATTTGTTTTCTTTAGGCGTCATGCTTTATCAAATGTGCTGCGGACGCCTGCCGTTTGAAGGCGAATCGATGACGCAACTGATGTTCGCGATTGCCAACGAGCCACATCCGAACATTCTGGAATACAACCCGGCGCTGCCGTCGTACATGCCGGATCTGATCGATATGGCGCTGGCGAAAAAATTTGAAGAGCGCTTCCAGACCGGTGCCGAATTTGCCGCCGCCATTCGCACTTATCGACAAATAGGCTGATGCGAGGCATCAGGTAAACAAAAAGTAAACCGAAGGCGCGCCGCATGGCGCGCTTTTCGTTTCTATAATGTTGGCTGTCTTTCTGGCGATAAGTTACCTCCATGCCCCTCTGCACACCCGCACCACGTCAACCCCTGCACCATCGCGACATCACTGTTCGAGGCTACAAACGCGATGACGGCATGTTTGATATCGAAGGCCACCTTCACGACACCAAAGCGGTGGACTTCAACGTCGCCAGCGGTCGGCGCGCGGCCGGAGAATCGATTCATTCGATGTGGTTACGCATTACCATCGATCGCACCCTCACCATCGTCGATGCCGAAGCCGCCACCGATGCGATGCCCTATGTCGGGCACTGCGACACGATTACGCCAGATTATAAAAAGTTGATCGGTCTCGCCTTGCGTCCCGGATTTAGCAGTCAGGTGAAGCAACTGCTCGGCGGCACCAACGGCTGCACGCACATTACCGATCTGGTCGGCATCGTGGCCACGACCGCCTTTCAATCCATCGCAGGCCAGGGCTTGCAGACGCCCGGCAGCAGGCCATTTCAGCTTGACCGGTGTCACGCCCTCGCCGTCACTGCGCCGGCGGTCGCGCGCTACTATCCGGAATGGTATCGGGGTGATAAGCCGGTTGCCTCACCCGCAGGCCAGTCTGAGAATCACTAAGAATTACCAGCAATCATTAAGGCAGGCCGTTGCAGATTGCGCTGGTAACATAGCAAAGCTTTATCGCACGCATCATTGATCGCAAGATTTTATTTCACCGCAGAGAGCCAACCTCCATGAACGTTCACGAATATCAAGGCAAGGAAATCTTGCGTAAATACGGCGTCGCCACTCCACGCGGTGTCGCTTGTTTTTCAGTCGATGAGGCGGTCAAAGCGGCTGAGTCACTCGGCGGCAAAGTCTGGGTCGTCAAAGCGCAGATTCACGCTGGCGGCCGTGGCAAGGGCGGCGGCGTCAAGGTTGCTAAATCTGTTGCGGAAGTGCGCGACTATGCCTCGAATATTCTCGGCATGACACTCGTCACCCATCAAACCGGCCCGGAAGGCCGCGTCGTGAAGCGTCTGTTGGTGGAAGAGGGTGCGGACATCAAAAAAGAACTCTACGTCGGTATGGTGGTCGACCGCGTCACGCAACGGGTGACGCTGATGGCATCCAGCGAAGGCGGGATGGACATTGAGCATGTCGCCGAACACACCCCAGAGAAAATTTTCAAAATCGCGATTGATCCAGTGAAGGGACTATCCGACGCGGATGGCGACGATGTTGCACGCAAAATCGGTGTGCCTGAAGTCGCGGTGACGCAGGCACGCGGCTTCATGCAGGCGCTGTACAAGGCATTCGACGAATGCGATTGCTCGCTCGCAGAAATCAATCCGCTGATTTACACCGGTGACAATAAAGTCATGGCACTCGACGCGAAACTCAACTTCGATTCCAACGCGCTTTACCGTCACCCGGAAATCGTCGCGATGCGCGATCTCGATGAAGAAGATCCGGCCGAAATTGAAGCGTCGAAATTTGATCTCACCTACATCTCGCTCGATGGCGATATTGGCTGCCTGGTGAACGGTGCGGGTCTGGCGATGGCGACGATGGATGTGATCAAGCTGTATGGCGGCTCGCCGGCAAATTTCCTCGATGTTGGCGGTGGTGCCACGGCCGAGAAAGTGACCGAAGCATTCAAGATCATGTTGAAAAACCCGAATCTGAAAGCGATTCTCGTCAATATCTTCGGCGGCATCATGAAATGCGATGTGATCGCCAACGGCGTGATTACGGCAGCGCGCGAAGTGAAATTAACCGTGCCGCTGGTGGTGCGCATGAAGGGTACCAATGAAGAGCTGGGCAGAAAGTTGTTGGCTGATTCCGGCCTGCCGATTATTTCGGCGAACAACATGGCTGAAGCGGCCGAGCGGGTGGTCGCTGCTGCCGCAAAATTCAAAGCAGGAAAATAATCATGTCGATACTTATCAATAAAAACACCAAGGTGATCACCCAGGGCATCACCGGCAAGACCGGCATGTTCCACACCAAAATGGGCAAGGAATACGCCAATGGCGCCAATTGCTATGTGGCCGGCGTCACGCCGAAAAAAGGCGGGCAGAAATATGAAGGCATTCCAATTTTCGAAACCGTGAAAGAAGCGCGCGCGCAGACTGGCGCCAATGCTTCCGTGATCTATGTGCCGCCGCCCTTTGCCGCGGCCGCGATCGATGAAGCGGTCGACGCCGGCATCGAACTGGTGATCTGCATCACCGAAGGCATTCCGGTGCGCGACATGATCAACACCCGCTACAAAATGCAGGGCAAGAAAACCATCCTGATCGGGCCCAACTGCCCGGGCGTGATCACGCCGGACGAAATCAAGATCGGCATCATGCCCGGCCATATCCACCGCAAAGGCCGCATTGGCGTGGTCAGCCGCTCCGGCACGCTGACCTATGAAGCGGTGGGGCAGCTGACAGAGATTGGCCTGGGCCAATCGAGCGCGGTCGGCATCGGCGGCGACCCGATCAACGGCCTAAAGCACATTGACATCATGCGGATGTTCAACGACGACC
>JAYVXF010000085.1:0-21900 GCA_043793345.1 Betaproteobacteria bacterium
CATCGACCGAACACTGAACAAAAAAGTATCGCCATGACACGCAATTTCTGCACAGTCAGCGCCACGCGTTCAAAATTCTTTTGATCGGCGTTTCCTTAGCGATATTTTCGGCTTGAAATCGAACTACTTCGTGAGGCGCTCGAGCTCCACAAGCATTTTTTCCGCCTGCTTCGCGCGGGAAAAACGTCCGTCATAGCCGACGGGCCTTGGTAAAACGCCCTCGCGAAAACGCAAGTAGCATGCTTCAATGATGCGCGCAGTTGAGTCAACGTCATTGATGTCGAGCAAAATGGCTTCTGAACCCTCCAGCATGTCGGCCGTGGCCGAATCAGCTCCTACCAGCGCGAGCAACCAGAGGGGGAATGCCGCGTACTCAAAAACTTTGCCGGGTACCTGCGTTCTGGTTGCGCCCTGAAACGCTACCGCCATCAATGACTCACGCAGCAACTGTCTGGCCTCGTCTCGACTTCCCAAGGGTCGCTCTTCGAACAAGTCTCCGATGCCCGCCTCCGACGCCAGCTCGGCCAGTGACCGACCGTTTATGCGAGCAGGTTCTCCCATAAAGACGACGCGCAAATTTGTGGAATCCAACTGCAGTTTTGAACGCACGCGTCCGACCGCTTTCAGAAACGGGCGGGGATCGCGATCAATATATAACGAGCCGCAGTGAGCAATCTGGAAGAGGGTAGGTGGACTTGGGTGTTCGAGTAGTGGCGCGATATCACTTCCGTTCGGAATACTTCGGATGCGTTCGCGCAGTTCGGGAAACCGCCCTTGGAGAGCCTCACCGGCCGCGTTGGTGTTGGTGATAATCAACGCGGCACGCCCGAGGGTTCTAGATTCAGAGCGCCGCAGTTCTTCGTCCGGCAACATTCGTTCGAGCGCGGTTGCGGGCACGACCCGCGCCCATGGGTCGCGGAGGTCGATGACGTGCGGCAAATCGCGCGCGCGCGCCAGACGGGCAGCAGCAACGTGAACGTAGTGAGCCGGGCCTGACGACACCACGAGTCGATGGCGTTCATCGACAATCCGCCCGCCCGTGTGGATGAACCCGCTGACCAATTGATGTGATTGCCGGGCACGAATGATCGCGGTCACCACACGCCGAATGACTTCGCGCGCGCTGGAGGATTCTGCCACCGATGTGGCGGGTGTCGCAGAAGAGTTACTTACGCTGGTGTTTGGGGTCGCGCCGCGTATCCGTCGCAAAATTTCATACCAACGCGGACGGAGTCGGCGACATGTCGCGACGCGAATGTCGTGCGGCAACTGTCGAAAGCGCTCCCAATCGGGATGACGAAAATCCTGTGGATCCTCAATCACAACATCGAGACCCCATCCAGCTTCAACAAGGTACGGGGCGAAGCCTTCCCAGCGCGCCGCACCGATTTCGGAGTGTGGCGGAAACACCTGTGAGAGTAGCAAAATGCGCGGCGTTGTGGAAGTGCCCGAAGCGAACGAAGCATCGGTATCGCGTGCCAGCCAAGCAGAAAATTGGGGCAGATGCTTCATCGAATACCGGACGACCGAGGCGATTTGAGCGCCTCAATGATGCGCACGCCGGCATTGCCGTCCCAGCCTTCCAACGCCTTTACGGTTGCCGGACGTTTTGCCGCAGCCACCAACATCGGCAAAGTCGATGGATCCAGCACCAACTGATTCGTCCCTTCGGATATCGTTATTGGCCGTTCGGTGTTGCCTCGGACGGTGAAGCACGGAACACCAAGCGCGGTGGTTTCTTCCTGTAGTCCACCAGAATCGGTAACGACAGCGTGCGCGGTTCTGACCAAATCGACCATGTCGTGGTATGGCAGCGAGTCGAACAGCCGAAGATTGCCGAGCTGTAGGCCCAGAGAGACAAGCCGCTCGCGCGTTCTTGGGTGTGAAGGAAACAGCACTGCGCGGTGTTCGGCAATATCCACGAGCGAGGCCATGATGGCACGCAGACGAACCGGATCATCCACGTTCGACGGACGATGCAGTGTAACGACGACATGTCGCCCTTCCTGTCCAAGGCGTTGCGCAGCCCCCGTCGCCTTCGCGGCAGGAAGAGCATGCAAGAGTGAATCGATCATGACGTTACCGACGAACACGATCTTGTCGGCAGGTTCCCCTTCGTGGCGAAGTGTTATTTCAGCGTCTCGCGAAGGCGTCAGGAGCAGGTCAGCGAGCCGGTCAGCTACCAGTCTGTTGATTTCTTCGGGCATGCTTCGGTCGCCGCTGCGCAGGCCCGCTTCGACGTGGGCAATTCGAACACCAAGTTTGGACGCCACGAGCGCCGTTGCCATGGTGGAGTTGACGTCGCCGTACACGACCAACCAGTCGGGTGCCGTGCGAATCAAGACTGGTTCAAAGCGCTCGAGAATCCGGGCTGTCTGTACGGCATGCGAGGCGGACCCAACGTCGAGATTAAAGTCGGGCGAAGGAATGGCGAGGTCACGAAAAAACCCATCGGACAGCAATTCGTCGTAGTGCTGTCCGGTATGAACGACAATTTGCTCCAAGCCGGCAATTCTGCCAGCGCGAAAAACCGGTGCAAGTTTAGGAAAATTGGGGCGGGCACCAACGACGTGCAGGAGTTTCATATCATCTTTCCAGTACTGTCCCGAGCCGTGACAGGACGCGTATTCCTCATATTTTTATCCTCAACGGTAACGAAATCGTTTCGGCAACCGGGCATTTTGGTGACGGGAAGTAAGAAGATTTCAGGGACATTAATGGGGATATGTACGACCCCGACAGCCGCAGTCATTTTCTACGTCCGATTTTGTGATGGCAGCCACTAGCGACGTTGCATAGGCAAACCGACCGAGCGAGGAATCGCTGGCGGACTTAACCGCAGTCCACAGCCAAGCGTTCTGGCAAATCGCTCAGGAAGAGAATACAACCAATTTAGGCGTCGTACGTTCAAAAGAATTTCATTTTTTGAAAAGGCTAATTTTGGCGGCAGCAAGTTTAATCCTTGCCTTTAACGGATCGGGTAACCGCAGGTATATTTTGGCGGCAAAACGCTGCATCCGTTCTCGCTTTTCGTGGCGCCTCAGGAAAGTACGGTCAAGACGATAACGATGTGCGCCGACCAATTCGCCGCCGAATTTCGCCAGAAACTGATGCGATCCGCCCATACTGAAATGCGAAAAGCCCGATGAACATGCCCACTCTATCGCACGCCAAACTAACAATTTGTTTGGTTCCAGATGTTCAAACCCCACCATCGAATTGTTGGCTGCATATTCAACGACGCCGCCTTTGCAAAATCGAAAAATAGAGCCGGCGATAATTTTCCCCTCATTCACCGCGATAAAAATCCTGCGATTAGCGGTCTGCTCCAACGCGAGTTGAAAGCTATCAAGGGTACCCGGCTGGAATTCTTTTCGCGCGTTCCATTCCTTGTGTATCTCGTAAAAATCGTTAAGCTCTGCCTCAGTGTCGACCTGCTTCACATGAAGTTTTTGCAGCTTCATTATTTTGCGTAGTTCTGCACGGCGCCGCGCCGAAAAATCCTGAAAAAGGGCCTCGCTGCCCTTTGAAAGATCGAGCATCACGACCTGGTCGGCGCCCACGCATTGCTCAGAATCGTAGCCAAAGCCACTAACGGCTATTGGTTTCCAGCTGTAGAAATTGATTAATTCGGTCGCGTCTCCAGCAAGCTCGGCCAATCCGTTTTTCAACGCTTCGGCTGCCTCATCGCGGTCACACCCGAGCAGAAAGGCCGTTTGCGGTCTCACCCCTAGGCCGGATTGAAGGGATTTTGCGGTTTTCAGGCCGGTCAGAACAGCGACGACTTGCGATCCTGAACTTACCAACAAAGCAAATCGTTCGCCTCCGCTAACAAACGGATCCACAAAATAATTCGGTGTTACGTAATGGGTTGGAAGTTCTGCATTTTTCAAAAACACATCCCATTTTTTAACAGTCTCTGCATCAGGAAAATCCTTTATGAGCTTGTAATCCATAGATGCCTAAGCTGCCTTCCTGCTGACACATTGCCGGTGGGATGCCTTAACGAAACCAAATCTGTGCAATGTTGCTTCGCGATGTTCGCGCGCGCTACTTTGCGACACTAATTCGTCTGTAACCTTAGAGTTGGGGCCGGTAAATCTTCCAGTGATAGATTTGGCGATTGCCATCTGGTATCCGCTACGAACCAGTACCTTCTCACGGGGCAACAAGGCTATGTACCCGCGATTGAGAACGTCGGCTAGCAGAATGACCGTCATCGGTTCTCTCAACATCCATTAAAGTTTGAAGCCATGAAAGTCCGTTTCGAGCAATGGTCGCGTCGTAATTTCGAATTTCACGCTTGCACTGCACGACCCAAGCTTTTTGGTCGACGCGGCCATCTCACTTCGCCTATGTCTACAGTGGGTTTCGCATTCGCACACTTGCGCGGCAAAGCTGCCACGCGGTCGCCAGAGTATCGCCGAGCTTGGCCGCTGCGGTCAATCGCAGATTTCGCGCGAAATGAGCATTAAGACTGGTAGCCGCTGCTGCACAGCCACTCGCAATTGACAAAAAGCGGTCGCCGACTTACCGTTTTAATATCGCGGATACACGCGTTCCACTGCCCAATGGTGGGCATCTCCGATGAGACGCCGCCATCTCGAATGGCTGCGTACTACTTATGCGCACCCGTAGGCGGGCGGATGGAAAGAGTGGCATCTACAGCTTGACCGGTGTGGCAATAACCCGCCGATCACGGCTAAATGCGGGATGGCGGCCGATGGTTTTGCTTTTCACGGATCCGAGGGTGCTTTCTTGCGAGCCGTTACCAGAAATAACCCGTGCCCTTTCGCTAGAACCACAACGTCGGAAAATCCAGCAAGTCGCAGACCCCTGAGCATGCCCGCTTTGGTCTGGAACGACTCGATTCGCGACCGTTTCAGCGGGAAGCGGATCAGCGTGCCAAAAAAATGGTAAAGGGATCCATTCAGTATGACGTACGTCCTGTAGAGGACATCCTTCAACAGGAGGCTACGGATACTCCGTCGCAAGTGCGTCCATTCGTGGTCGAAATTATGACACGTGAACCAAATGTAGCCGTCTGTGGCGAGCACCCGATATGCCTCGTGAAATACCTTCTGCATATCCATATACATGATGCACACGCGCGCCATGTAGAAAGTGAACTCGCCGTTCTTGAACGGAAGTTTCTCGCCGCTGGCTAAGCAAAATTCGTCATCAGGGTTCCGCTCCAGTCGAAACGCGCGAGCTTCCTCATCGACATCGACGCCGACGAATCGACTGGTGCCAATCGCCTCGCCCTCCCAACCGCCGCCACAGCCGACGCAGATGACCTTGACGCCCTCCGGGAAAACGGGGTTCAGATGCCGTGGATCGCCCGGAGTACGCGCGACGTAAGCTTCCCCCTCGAAGTACTTCCTCGCCGTCGCCGAGATATTGGATTTTGCGTTGGATGAATTGCCGTTAAAGCGCTCTGCGCCCATGATGCTCCAGAAAAAAATGCTACGCGCGGCAGAGATTTTTATAATGCCAAGGGGCAAAATGTAGCATCATCGCCCCGGGCACACAAGAACTGCGAATTCAGCGCAACGTCAGGCGCATCGTCGTGGTGTCAGTTCACTTATCCTTGCAGCATAATACGCGACATGGCGATACCGTCAGTTGTGAGCCGTAGATCAACCAAGAGGGAGTTCCATGTGCGGCATAGTCGGCTACCGCGTCTTAGAAGGTGACGTCAAACCTTGGGTGGAGGGATTACCATATGCCGTGAAGTCATTGCACTACCGCGGGCCGGACGATCAGGGTCAGTGGCTCGGTGACGAGCATCGCGTCGGCCTGGGGCATCGGCGCCTGTCGATTCTGGATCTTAGTGCGCTCGGCCATCAGCCAATGGCGTCCGCTTGCGGCAACTGGCACATGGTATTCAACGGCGAGGTCTACAATTTCAAGCTCATTCGCGCAGAGCTCGAGCCGCTTGGACACCACTTTACCGGCACCGGCGACTCCGAAGTCATTCTGGCTGCGTTCGCGCAATGGGGGATGGACGCCGTCACCCGATTCATCGGCATGTTCGCGATTGCCCTCTGGCATGCGCCGACCCGGCGTCTGCATTTGCTGCGAGATCGTTTGGGTGTGAAACCTTTGTTCTATCGATGGGACGGCAAGGTGCTGTGCTTCGGCTCAGAATTGAAAGCACTGCGTGCGTTCAACGGCTGGCATGCCGAAATCGATGGCGAGGGACTCAACGATTACCTGCGTTATGGCTACATCAACGATCCACGCACGATTTATCGACAGGTCTTCAAGCTTCCACCCGCACACCGGCTGACGCTCGAGGAAAATGGGCAACTCGACGTACAACGCTATTGGAGCGTCGTCGATCATGCGGGGCTACGCAACAATCGCCGCGAAGCAGAACTGGCCGATGAGCTCGAGGTGCTGATGATCGACGCTTTCAAGTTGCGCATGATCGCTGACGTGCCGGTGGGCGTGTTTCTGTCGGGCGGTGTCGATTCTTCAGTGGTCGCGGCGATCCTGCAAAAACACGGCGGGCAGCAAATTAAGACGTACACCATTGGATTTGATCAGCCTGAATTCGATGAGTCACCGTACGCGGCTGAAGTGGCGCGGCACATCGGTACTGATCACCACTGCCGCATTCTCAAAGTGGACGATGCCAAGAAGTTGCTTCCTGATTGGGGCAACCTGTATGACGAACCGTTTGGCGATGACTCAGGCATACCGACGCTGATGGTGTCGCAGGTTGCTGCCGAGCAGGTCAAAGTGGTGTTGTCAGCCGATGGTGGTGATGAACTTTTCAGCGGCTATACGTCGTATGCGGCGACGCTCAAGCGATGGGGCCGCATCAAGAATTTCCCGCCGGCTTTCCGCAGTTTGGCCGCAAGTGTCACCAACGGGTTGGGTGCTCAACAGGTCAGTGCATTTCTGTCGGAGCGATCAGCGGACGCGCCGCGTCAATTCGGCGCGCGAATGTCCGCAAAGCTTGCCCGCTTTGGGACGAATATTGGCGCGCACAGCATCGGCGAAGTGTTCGACAATGGCGTTGCACACTTCACACACACCGAGCTCGCCGCGCTGACCGGTCGTAACATCATCACGCGAACGCTTGCTGATGAGTTTCCCGGACGGGACGGCGAGAAATTGTGTCTTTGGGATCTGCACAATTACATGCCGGGCGACATTCTAACCAAGGTTGATCGTGCGACCATGGCCGTAAGTATCGAAGGTCGCGAGCCACTCATCGATCATCGTCTCGCGGAGTTCGCGTTTTCGTTACCGTATGAAATGCGTCAAGGCGCGCTGGGGTCGAAACATCTCCTCAAGAAGGTGCTTTATCGCTACGTTCCTCAGCGGCTGGTCGACCGACCGAAACGTGGCTTCGCCGTGCCGGTCAAGCAGTGGTTGGCGGGTGATCTGAAGAGCGTTGTCGATGAACAACTTGAGACAAATTATGTGACCCGACAAGGATTGTTTGACCCAACGATGGTTCGCGAGTACGTGCGACGCCTGCACGCCGGAGACATCAATGTGCGGCAACGCGTGTGGCTGCTTGTGGCTTTTCAGATGTGGCATCGACGCTGGATGTCCGTCCCGTAAAACGAGTTCGCCAGCGATGACCATGAGGGCGCCGGTCGTTCTCAGTGGCCGCAGGCTGGAGGGCGCAGAACGATACGGCACGATGCCGTCCACGGAATTTGTGCGCCCCGGAGTTCGGGCGTGAATATGCATAGTGAAACTCTCACTGTGTTTGAAATAATTCAACAAATATCGGCATCAGCAGTTTGTTTCCGAACTCGCTCAGATGATCACTGTCCCGGTATAGTGGCCGACCGTCCTTAGTACCATAGCAGCGCCCACCGTGGCAGAGATATGGAAGAGGATCGAGAATTTTGACGCCGCATTTGTCGCGGGCTGCGTCTTGGGCGGCCCACACCCAAGCGTTTCTCTTGCGATATTGCTCAATGGAAATTGAAATATCGCTTCCTAGACCCAATGCCATCCGCCGCGACATGGCCTTTGGTACGTCAATTCCCATCTCAGGAATGGGTCGCATCATGTAAACACGTCTCTCCTTTGCCAATTGGCACGCTGAAACTGTAATGTGTTGTGCAAACTCGTTTAGAAATTGTGGCGTTGTTGCCTGATAGACGTTCGAAAAATAAATTTCAGGTACATCGACCGGCAATCGATCCTCATTTTTACCAAAGGCCGGTTTGGCATATCTGCCGATAATCAAAATTGGTATGTTCTTTGGGAGAACATCGAGTCGGGATCTGACCCATTCAATGAATTCAGTACACTGGTAGTCCTCGCTAATTTTCCGCACGTTTCGCGCGCCTTCGACAAACGGGCAGCCACTGTAAGACCACTGAACAACACCGGCGTCTCCCCCTGGCTTTGCCTGAACAATGCTCGTTACTATTGCTTCAGCGTGACTATCTCCGATAACGATCACTTTCCAATCCGCCCCTCCCCAAACGCATGATGGAGACGTGCGGCCTTTTTTCGGATGGCAATCATCTCGGCGCGGATTGAAGTTATTGGCCTCTTCGGCCGCGAACTCTACCGCAGGCGGGAATCGACCTGCCACGCCTTCATGGCTTCTGATCAGCATGGCAGTGGTCATGAAAACCACGACCACCGATAGGAATGCTGTGGCTGCGACACAGGGATGCTTGTGTACCAACAGTCGGCGTGACGGATTTTCGATCCACAAGTAAGACAAATTACCCAGTATCAAGGTTACTAGTATGCCGACGATGATAGCGAGGTAGTCGTCCTGAAGTTCGGCATAGACCAACGCCACATAACTAGGCCAATGCCAGAGGTAAAGAGAATAAGAACGCCCTCCCAGCCATTGCGTCACCTTGTTGCCAGTCCATGGCGGCGAACGGGCTGCGAGCAGTACCATCGCGGTCGCCACGACGGGAACTAGTGCTCGCCAGCCCGGCCACGCCGAGCTTGAATCAAATGCGGCAATCGACACCAGAATGAACCCTAAACCGAAAGCTTCAAGCCATCGTCGGCAAGTAGCTGACATCGTCAAATTTTCCGCGTACAGAAAGACCAGGCCACCGCCTAACAGTTCCCAAGCCCTCGTGTGGAACGAGAAAAAAGCAGCCACCGGGTCGGTATCGGTGATTAATAAGGAAACGGCGAGGGAAACAACTAGAGCCACAAGGATGGTTCGTGCCTGTACCGCGCGACCTGGTCTCAATTGCCATACTACGCAGAGAACGATTGGCAAGATCAGATAGAACTGCCACTCCACCGATAGAGACCATGTGTGTAACAACCATTTGTCGTGAGACGCAAGGTCAAAATAGCCAGACTCGTTCCAATACTTGATATTGGAGAAAAACCCCAGACTCGCGATCACGTGCGTGCTCAGCGTCTTATAGTCAGGTGGCAATAGCGCAAACCAACCCAAGCAAAGCAATATTGCGCACAAGCCAACTAGCGCAGGCACAATGCGACGGCCCCTTGCCATGTAAAAGCCGATCAACGAAAAACGGCCTTGTTCCAATCCTTTGACAACAATGCCTGTCATTAGGAAACCGGAGATCACAAAAAAAATATCTACTCCGACAAAACCGCCACTGAATCCGGGTATACGAAAGTGGTAAAGAATAACCCCTACGACCGCCAAGGCGCGTAAACCGTTGATGTCGTCTCGAAAGTTAGCGCGAACGTCTGCCACGATTGTCATTGACTATCTTTGTTTGCTTGTTGAAATTGAAGCTATGTTGTGCTTTTGGGATCGTCGATTTCCCCAGAGCACCGCACTACTGTAAGCCGCTCGCAAAGTAGATAGATGCAAAATATATCGCTTTCACTTTAGGATGACCAACGATCTTGAACGAATGCCGGATCGATTTCAATTTTGTTACATTTGGTGTCGGATCGGGCGACAGGCAAATCGACCATGCTCAATTGTGCGCGGGAATATAGTGATGCCTCTATCTTCTCCGCCGCAACTGACCATCGATAACCGTCAAGCCACCTGCATAATTGATCGTGTGCGTAGAGACGATGCGCGCATCCCATTTCGGCTCCACTTTTGAGACTATTTGCTCTTCGTATTCCGTATCCGTCAGTTTGGTAATTTCACAGATATTGAAGCCGTAACCGTAGTGTCCTGAACAGTTTTGCGACGGCCTGTAGAGACGCTCATCGCGCACAAACAACTGGCCTGCGGGACGCGCCGATTTCACATCTGAGACAATGGGGTTACTGGGGTGTGGTATCCACTTGTCAGACAATGGACTGTCGCTGTGATACAGGAATAGTTCATCCCAAAGCGAAGCTCCTTTCGTTTCGACCCGATTGGCAAACAGCCACCATTTGCCTTGCCATTGGAGCAGGGTGGAATCAGCGACATCGCAATTAGTCATCAGGTTTTTTTGGAACTCCCACTTGCGGGGGAAAGCCGTGCATTTATAAAGTTCCACGGTGCGGTTCGCCCGGCTCTCGGGGATCATGTAAGTATCATTTTCAAATTCGAAAATAAACGGATACGACAAGTGGTAGGGCGTTTCAAGTATGCGCACCGACGGTTCTAAGACACCGTGCTTGTTCATCACGATAAGTGAGATGTGGCCCTTTTGTGTTGCATACAGAAATTCTTCAATGAAGATGTAATACCTGTCGTCGCGGGCGACAATGAACGGGTCAGCCCAGAAGCGGTCTTTTGGTGGTGTGAGGTGTTTAAAGCGCCACAGAGACGTGGACATGCCCTCCCGAGTATCGTAAAGAAGCATCCACTGATTAAAATAAAACAGGTCATGCCATTTGCGTCCCAATTTCTGCAGCAGTTTTTTCCACAGAAGAATGCTGAGTTCGCTGTTTGTGGGTAGCTTGTAGAGTCGCCTGTCGTAGAACTGCGGATGGACGTTGTCTTCTTTCAATTTGGCGAAAAACTGGTTGTTACCATTCTGGTGCAGGTCTTTGAGCTTGCGCGGAATAAAGTGCAGGGTTTTCCAGTAGAAATTACTCGTGTTGTCTGTTAACGACCTGTCATTGGTTGAAGAAAAGGATCGATAAATAACGTTTCCATTGTCGATATCTTCGGAGATTATTTGTAGAATCGAACCAGTTTCGGGCGTCGATTCCATTACCTCCCAGTAACCAGGAGGGCCGCCGCGATTGACCCTGTTGTCGCCATGGTGATAAGACCACACGCCATAGCGGGCGCTGCGCAAAATGCCGCCCCGGAGAATTCGAAAGCCGAGCCGAATGAAAACATCTACATCGCGTGCCACGATGGCAGCTAATTCATCGCCCTCGACGTAATCAGAAAAATGCTGGCGTCGCGGGTGTACCTTGATTATTTCAATGCCAGCGAGAAGTTGCCGGGAATCGATTTCCCTGGATGCATCCGGTAACTGTCCAGGCTTATCAACAAGAAGTTGTTCGCCGATGGTAAGCACCTTGCGAACGATGGCGTTCCAAAGCTGGCCGGATGCAAATTTGGTTGCTACCCTGCTTGCCACCGACTGCGTTCGCTGCTCTGCAGGTGGGGAGTTTTGGACGATGAGCGTAATTTCCGCGTAGTCGCTCTGCTGGATGATTTCGAGCATGCGATATTTCCATGCGGAGAGCTCCATCTCGTCCACAAGCAGACCAATTTTTAATTTGCTATTTTGCATTGCTGTTTTAGCGTGATCTCTGTTTTGATGATGGCTTTATTGGACGCACATCGCTCCAAGCTGGACTGTATCCTTTTTTATTGGATTTGGTGAATTCGTCTCTGCGCGGTAGCCGCAAAAATTGACATTTTTCATCGCACGCGTGGCGCTTCCTGAATTTGCGGCAGACTACCCTTTAGCGACTCGCCGTCAAGAAACTGTCGCTGCCACATTTCAAAATTAACCAGCGTCCATAGGCGCTCGGTGTGATCGACACTGCCAGCAGTGTGCTCCTGCACAAGCCGCCGCAGGAAATCGGGCTGGAAAAGGCCGCGTGCGATTGCACGATCGCCAACAACAAATTCGTCCAGCATCGGACGGAATTCGGATTGAAACCAGCGTCCAAGCGGCGTGGGAAATCCCATTTTGCTTCTGTTGAGAATCGATTCCGGAAGCAGCCCCTTCATTGCTTCACGAAGCACGTACTTGGTGGTGCGGCCACGGAGTTTCAAACGATCCGGAAGCGCTGTTGAAAATTCGACAAGCTTGTGATCCAGGAAAGGAACGCGGCTTTCAATCGATGCGGCCATGCTCATCTGATCCTGCTTCATCAGCAGCTCGTGAAGGTAGGTTTTTAGATCCGCATAGAGCAACCTCTGCAGCAAACTTGCGGATTCGTGCGCGTCGAAGTAACGATGCATGCCGGCGTAGGGGCTCGTCTGCTCAAGCTGGCTGCAAAGCTTCGGCGAAAAAAGGCTCCGCTGCATGCGCAGCGGAAACACCGCGAAATTGTCGAAATAAATAGAATCGACGTCGGGTGGAAGCCAGAGAAATGTTCTGGGCAACTTTCTTCCGATTGAGACTGGCGCAATGCGAGAAGCGGCACCACGGACGAGATGTCGGATACTTTCAGTTGTGAAACGATGGTACAGCTTTCCCGCCGCCAGATTCATGAGGGTCGAACGATAACGACCATAGCCAGCTAGAAGTTCGTCGCTTCCCTCGCCCGTCAACACTACCTTCACATGTCGCTGCGCAAGTTGCGACACGAAATAGAGCGGCACGCTCGACGGATGTGCGATTGGTTCATCCTCATGCCAGATCAGATGCGGGAGCGCCGCAGCGAAATCCGCTGGTTCGACCAGGACTTCATGGTGATCCGTGCCGAATGCCTTCGCAACCACGCGTGCGTACTCAAGCTCGTTTGCCTCCGGCACGTTGAAGGCAACCGAAAACGTCTTGATTGGTTCGGTGACCATCTGGCTCATGACCGCAGCTATGGCTGATGAGTCGATACCACCCGAAAGAAACATGCCGAGCGGTACGTCCGCCATCAGTCGTAGCTTCACAGATGCTCGAAATAGCTCCCGCCATTCATCAACGTAATCGGCGACGGGTCGCGCATTATTTTCCACCGCGTTCCCGGGGATAACGTCCCAATAACGCCTGATATCAACCTTCCCATCCTTCCACCGCAGCGTATGCCCGGCAGGCAGTCGCCGCACGCCCGCAAACAGCGTCGTGTCGTCGCTGGTCGCGTGGTTTGCAAGATAGTCCGGAAGGCCCGCAACATTTAGCTCTGGTCGCAGCGCATTCGCAGCAAGCAGCGCTTTGATTTCCGAAGCGAAAAAGAGCGATCCATCGTCAGTGTGAACGTAGTAAAGCGGCTTGACCCCAAGACGATCACGCGCGATGAACATTTCCTTCGTGCGCCGATTCCAAATGGCAAAAGCGAACATGCCGCGTAAGTGATCGACGCAACGATCACCATATTCTTCGTATAAATGCACGATGGATTCGGTATCTGAGTGCGTGGCGAACACATGACCCCGCGCCTCAAGATCAGATCGATGGTCGGCGTGGTTATAGATTTCGCCGTTGAAGACAATTTTCAGTGATCCATCCTCGTTCGACATCGGCTGGTGTCCCGACGCCAGGTCGACGATGCTTAAGCGGCGATGGGCGAGACCGATAGGGCCCTCGATGTACAGGCCAGCGTCATCGGGCCCGCGGTGTTGCAAGACGTCGCGCATCCTAACGAGCGTCGTCTCGCTTACGGCCGATCCCCGTCGGGACGAGAGCGCGATACCGTTAATGCCGCACATCAATCGTTACCATGTCAGCCGTTTCGTTCCAAATCTTCCCCGCAATTTGCCGAGCTAACTTACTCTGGTCGTTATTTGCACGCCGCTTGCACGAGTTGCATTCCTCGTTAGGCGTTGACGGTTTCAACACTTTGTTACAGCGTGTTTCTCTATTCATGCTCATTTCCGTATTGCATCGAGCGGGAGTCGACGCCAGGCCCAACTATGGAACCGAACGAAGCACACTGTCGACGTGTTTTGCCACCGCACCCCAACTGTATTTTTCCTCGACAAGTATTCTCGCTGCAACACCTATTCGTTTGCGTTCTGCCAATGAGCCTAACAGACGGCAGACTTCGTTGGCGAAATGTTGAGGGTCATCAGCCAGAATAATGTCTGAACCATTTGTCACCGGTAAGCCTTCCGCACCGATCGTCGTTGAAACGACGGCTTTGCCCATTGCCATCCCCTCAAATATCTTAAGTCTGGTACCACTTCCTACTCGCAGCGGAACAACATAAACAGCACCTTTTGCAATGTACGGGCGAATATCTTCAACCCGCCCGGTTATCTCGATGCCGGGATCGGATTCAGCCAACGCCTTAATCTTGCTGCCCGGCTTGCGACCGACGACCCAGAGCTTGGTCGCTGGGCGCTGTATGCGAATCAACGGCAGGATTTCCTCAACGAAAAAAAGGATACCGTCTTCATTGGGCATCCAGTCCATCGAGCCGGTAAAAACCAAACTATCGGATTCTTCGCCACTCATGGGCTGGAAATAGTCGATGTCCACACCGGTCGGGATGGTTGTG
Organism: Betaproteobacteria bacterium; assembly: GCA_043793345.1. Taxonomy (GTDB): domain Bacteria; phylum Pseudomonadota; class Gammaproteobacteria; order Burkholderiales; family Usitatibacteraceae; genus UKL13-2. Next base: position 14,509 of record JAYVXF010000085.1, read on the forward strand.
ATCTTGGCCGGGTTGATGTCTTTGGCAAACACGGCGCGATCAGTATCAGAAACTGTGAGTACATGTGTGGACTTGTTTACGTAGCGTAATTCCGCCGCGCGCATTTTTTTATATTCCCGTTTGAACACAAATTTCCATATCGGATTGGTTGCCACATCCCAATGCCGCTTCCAAATCATCGCCTCGACGTTGTGTGTAAACATAACCACGGGAATACCCTGATCGAAAGGTATGACGGCGGCAGGGCTCAAAAAATCGCACAGAATGACATCATACTTTTCCATCGCCAGAACCTCGCGGAGGTGGATGGCCACCTCTGGACGGCAATACTTGGTGATGGAATATGGGAGGGTTGCGAAAAACGATTTAAGGTAGCTGACCGCCTCGCCAACGCTGCGACCAGCGCTCGCTTTCAGCGGATGCGTCACCACTTTGTGAAATATAGAGGTAAGCGTGTGGTGCTCATCGTTGGGCTCTTCGACATAAAAAGTGAAGAGCGTGACCTCGTGGATTTTGGCTAGCTCCTTGGCGATATGGTAGCTGCGGATTTTGCCGCCAGCATCAAGCGGTACCAGTCCGCCGGCCTTCACCCAGATGATCTTCATTTACCAGCATATCCCCTCGTACTCGCCGTTGTGGCGCACACGATTTTGTTTGTGCAGGCTGATCAGGTCGATGACGATATGGTGCGGCTGAAGCAACGCTTCCAGTTTGTCATTGTCAATCTTGCTGCTAACGACGATAACTTCACTCTCGTTCACAACTTGCGCGAAATCATTGTTCAGCAACGTGCCAATGTGGGGGATATTGTCTTCGATGAATTGGCGATTGGAGCCAATCAAGCGACCCATAAAAACATTCTCATCCCAAATCCGCGCCTGATAACCCTCGCCGATCAGCCTCTTGATCAGCAACACCTGCGGACTTTCGCGCAAATCATCGGTACCTGACTTAAAGCTCAGTCCGAGCATCCCGACCTTCTTCTTGCCTCGTGCGAGGATCGCTTGAATCGCTCGCTCGATGTGCTCGTTGTTGCTAGGGAGAATAGACTCGATCAGCGGTAGCTTGCAATCCAGCTCCTTGCCGAGATACGCGAGCGCCCGCACGTCCTTTGGCAAACACGACCCTCCGAACGCGAAACCCGGATTCAGGTAATAAGCCGAAATATTGAGCTGCTTGTCCGAGAGAAAAATTTTCGTGACGCTCTCGGTGTCAACACCCGCATGCTTGCAGAGGGTGCCGATCTCGTTGGCAAAAGCAACCTTTAGCGCATGAAAACTGTTGCAAGCGTACTTCACCATTTCCGCCGCATAGACAGGCACCGCAAACAGCTCAGCCGGCACCCAGCTATAAAGTTCTCGCATCACGGCTTCGGATTCCGGGTCGTTCACGCCGAGCACAGTCATGGGTGGGTTAAGAAAATCCTTGATCGCGGATCCTTCCCGCAAAAACTCAGGATTGGTCGCAACGCCAAAATCAATACCGGCTTTTTTCCCGCTTGCCGCCTCCAGTGCGGGCGTAATCACATCTGCCGTGGTGCCCGGCAAAATGGTGCTGCGAGTCGCCACGATGTGAAACGTATTTTTTGTTTTCAGCACCGCGCCGATCTGTTCGCACACATGCTTGATGCCTTTCAGGTCTAGTTTTCCATTTGCCTGACTAGGCGTACCAACGCAAATAAACGAAACATCGGTCTCGCGAACGGCCTTCGCCACGTCGGTGGTTGCACTGAGTTGGCCGCTGGCGTGAAAATCACTGATGATCTCCTGAATGCCCGGCTCAAGGATCGGCGTCCGGCCTGATGCCATCGCCCCAACCTTGTCGATGGCTACGTCAATCCCGACCACCTTGTGACCTTTGCTCGCAAAGCAGGCCGCTGTGACTGACCCTACATAACCCAAACCAAAAACACTAATTGCGCGCATCGAAAACTTCCCTCCCTGGAAGACAAAAATGCGCTTTAGCGCGCGTACTGTTCAAAAAATAAGTCCGATTGACTGTGGCACTTTGAACGAGCCAATTTTTCCGCTCATACTCTTTCGAAATTGAACTTGATTGAACTGTCGAAATGCACCATCCACTCTCTAATTCTATACGAACATGGGGTAACATCATAAGTCGAAGTGCCAACATCCACGCCGCCAATTCCCACCGATGCGTCAAAAAACAAGGTCACATAAACATCTGGAGATCGCGAATTATCCACCTCCCTACGATGGATGGGGTACGCACACCAGGTTCGTTGTCGAAGAAATCAGGCGACGTGGACACGCGTGCGACGTTCTAAAAATTAATGAGAATCGCGAGCTCAAAAGCGGGGAGTATGTCGATGTCCAAAACGGTTTTGACTATCTGTTTAAAGTAATTCATTTCGCCGCGCGCGGATACGCAATCAATGTGCATGTCAACGCTGAATCCCCTAAAGGCTACGTCCTTGCACTGACTGCGGTCACGATTGGCCGACTGTTTTTCAGAAAGGCAAACGTGACGTTTCACGGCGGTTTGCCGCAATCGTTTTTCCCTGCGCCCAAAAATTCTCTCTGGTATTGGAAATTCAAACTTTTGTTCGCCCTTGCTTCCGGCATACTTTGTGATAGTGACGATATCAAGCGCGAAATTGTGAAATATGGCGCGCCGCAGACCTGCATTGGTACTGCGGCGGGCTATTCCGCTCACAATCTCAACTATCAGAAGTCGGCATTAAGCGCAGAAACAGAGTCTTTTTTGCACTCGCATGATCCCGTGTTCTTCTGCTATGTCTCGTTTCGGCCTGAATATCGACTTGAAATACTACGTGAGGCAATGATGCTATTTCGGAACGGCCACCCTCGCGCAGGTTTCATATGGCTTGGGTTTCCAAAAACGGAAATGCCTGCCGCGCTCGATCATGCGTCTGTGTTTTCCGCTGATGAAAACGCATCGCTTTTGCTGTTGGGAACGTTGAGTCACGACGAATTCCTGACACTTCTGTTGCGCTGTACCGCGAAATTGCGAACACCCGCGTGCGATGGGGTGAGCGCGTCCGTATTGGAGTCGCTGGCGTTAGGGATGCCCGTAGTCGCGAGTGAAAATGGACGCAGACCCCCTGGTGTCGTAACTTATGCAGAAATGGATGCTGTAGATATGTGCCGCAAACTGGAATACCTGATGAAAAATCGTGATGCAATCACTGATCAGTTGCAAAGGGAGCCTCCGCCTGACAACGTCGCTTTGACTGCCGACTGGCTATTGGGTGAAACGCACGCGAGTTCCAATGCGAGCCATGCCATTGGTACGGCCTAGCAAGCTTCGTCGATTGGCATCGATGAGTCGGGACGAGATCGTCTCGCGGCTCACACAGGAAATAGCCAAGAAGGTCGATAGTCACGGGCTGTTCCAGCTGCGGCGCACTTCGTTGCCCGCAGTCGAAGCGCTGAATACCGGTCGTTTCTTTTTTGATGCAGACGAGATCCCGCAGCGAATAAGGTTAATACGCGAGAGCATTGCAGGTTTCGATTCGAACGTGCTTGCTCAGGCAGAGAAAATCCTGAAACATCAATTTCCGCTGCTTGGCTACGGATCGCTCGATTATGGTAACGATATAGATTGGCAGCTCGACATCGTCAGCGGCAAACGCGCGCACCTTAAGCCTTGGCCGAAAATCAACTACCTAGATTTTGATGAGGTTGGCGACTGCAAAGTTACCTGGGAACTTAACCGCCATCAGTTTCTGGTAACCCTCGCCAAAGCGTGGTTGCTGACCGGTGATGACCGTTTCGTCAAGAAGTTGGAAAGCATCTATAACGACTGGCACAAAAAAAATCCTTATCCCCTAGGCATCAATTGGGCCAGCAGTCTTGAGGTTGCCTTTCGCAGTCTTTCATGGATTTGGGTGCGTGAGCTGCTGGCCGGTTGCGAAATTGCCTCCAAGCTGCGCCATGACATCACACTCGCATTAGGCTTCAATGCTTGGTACATCCGGCGCTACCTGTCGACATATTTCTCGCCGAATACGCATTTGCAAGGTGAAGCGGTGGCGCTGTTTTTCATCGGCTCACTTTGCCCGTCGCTGCCAAACGCGTCGAATTGGCGCGAGCAGGGATGGAACATCCTGCTGGAGCATGCGCTCACCAAGGTGCTGGAAGACGGGGCTTACTTTGAACAATCCACGTACTACCACGTCTACGCGCTCGATTTTTTTCTTCATGCCCGCTTACTCGCCGCGCGCAACGGAATGCGAATCCCGGATAATTTTGATGCGGTACTGAAACGCATGCTGAAGTATCTCTCGTGTCTGTGTCAGGCTGGCGCGCCACCGCGCTTCGGCGATGACGATGGCGGCAGACTCTTTGATGGCAGTCGCAATCGCGCTGAGCATCTGTTGGATCCGCTGGCGATAGGCGTTGCGTTTTTTGCGCTCAATGTTTGCAAACAATCAGGCGTGCGGCCTACAGAGGAGATGCTGTGGTTACTGGGAAATAAGGGGCTTCAAACGTTATCTGCTTATCCAGATCAGAAGAGCGGTAGCTCTACCGCATTTCCTCAGACAGGCCTGTATGTTTTTCACGCCGGCGAAGGAGCCCGCAGTCAAGCGGTTCTGGACGCGGGACCGCTGGGAGGGGGCAGCGGCGGGCACGGACACGCGGACGCGCTTAGCCTAACCTTGAACGTGAATGGAACGCCGCTGTTGGTCGATCCGGGTGCGTGCAACTATGTCGGTTCGGGCTCGGATCGCGAAGATTTTCGTCTTACGCACGCGCATAACACCATTGCCGTCGATGGTCTTTCCCAGGCTGAGCCCCGACGTGCATTTTCATGGTTGCGGTGGCCGGAGGTGAAAATTGAGGTAAGTGCAATCACGCCAACGTTCGATATTGTCGTTGCGTCGCATGACGGTTACACACGCCTCCCATCTCCGGTGACGCACCGTCGTACGTTGTTCGCATCTCATGAGCAATTCTGGTTCGTTCTGGATGAACTGATTGCGCTAGGTCCGCACGATTACGCGCTTCATTGGCATCTTGCGCCCGATGTGAACGTCGCGTCGCAGACCGCCAACGGATGGATGGTCGAGCAGAACGGGAGTACGCTGCATATTCTGACCGTCGCGACAGATTGGCTGAGTACGGTCGAGGCTGGCTGGTTCTCAACCGCATACGGAGTGAAGCAAGCTGCGCCGGTACTTAGACTGGCGAAAAGATCAGACGGAAGCGAAGATGTTGCAACCGTTCTTTGGGCTGGCACTGGTGGCAACCCGCTTCCTGCAATGACTGCGTTAGGCGGAGCGCCGGGAATACGCGGCTACGACCTGAATAACGGCAATAGCCATTGGATTTTCCTCATCGGCGATGGCGTCTCCAACTTAGATATCGCCGGTTGGGAAAGCGACGCAAAAATCCTATGCGCCAAACTCGACGGAAATGGTCTTCCCGAACGGGTGATTCTTATCCAAAGCACTTTTGTGCGCTTTAGACGCGAGGCGTTGCATGACTCGTTGGAACGCTTGCCTCACCATGTTTGGGAACGGGATAACCGCGCATAAAGTTGCTCGATCTGCAGCTGCGATCCAAATCAAGCTGCGCCGACAGTGGCGCAGATGGGGCAGCTACTGAACTATTGCGATAGCCTGCTACCGCGCCCCGCCTTACACCAAGGCGAGGGCAATTTGGGCTGCTACGCGGATGGCTGCGCCACTCCTTTATGAATAGCTCTGCTCTTATACCAAGCGAGAAAACGGCTGCGCGCAAGCAAACCTGGGCGTTCGATCAGAACGAATGTGACCGCTGCGATAAAGACCGATTGCATGATGCTCCCCAGCAAGCCAAAAAGGAAAACCAGAGGCTCTGACGATGTGACCTGACGCGCGCCCGCAATGAAAAACGCTGCGGTGCCCGGAACCACAAAGTGATTCAGGTACATCCCGAAAGACAACCGAGATAAAGGGTAGAAAATCCGCAATCGAAACGGCGTGGAAACGATGGACCGGTCGACGAGCAGCCATGCGACGAGGCTGACATAGATAAGCGCCAGCGCAAAAAAACCGAAAACGATACCGTCGAGGCGCCTTAGTAGGAATGCCAATGCAACCAAAACAACGCCCACGGCAGCGATACGGTAAGCAAAGCCATGGCGGTTCGTGGCATTGAGGGCAACTTGGAAATGGACGTTCATGTAGGCAAGCATCAACCCTGCGAACAGTGCGTCGCTATGAAGATGAAACGGGTAGTACATCTTGTCTTTTATTGTTGCCGCATCAACCCCTTGTGCTAGAAGGGCTTGGGACGTTCCCCAACGAGACAACAGAACGTATACGAGAATCGAACACAAGGCAGCCAAAATCCAACGCGGCCCGCGGCGGCGCAGGACAAAAAATAGAAACGGCGTGAGCAGATAGAACTGCTCTTCTGCTGACAACGACCAGCCACGCACGTAGCCGCTGCCCGCATGAATGTAATTGCTGACAAACACAAAGTCCGTCCAAATTGGTTTAAACACCAATGGCAACATTGTGAGAGCGAGCAAGGTGGCGAAATACAGTGGCCAAATGCGAAATCCCCGCTTCATCACAAACTGGAAAAGATCGACGCTTGACGTCGTCTGATACTCTTTCCAGAGTTGCTGTCCGATGAGCAACCCGCTAAGAATGAAGAAAAGATCCACACCGGTCCAGCCCCAGGTGAAGATCGGCAAACTGGTGAGACTCAGGTGCGGTTGACCAAGCTCTTTCCAGTAGTACGCGTAGTGATCGCAGATCACCAACAGCACTGCAATAGCGCGCGCACCATCCAGAGCCGGCACGTTTCCGGGCGGCGAAACCCAAAGCTCACGGAGGCCATCGCGTACAATGTTCTTCAACTAGCGTCCCGATCAACGGCGAACCGCTTGAGATTGCGATCCACCTGTGAACAGCTTGACCGTTGCCCGTGGCCGTCAACGATTGCCCGTCCCAATGCAGAATTGTATGGGTTGATTGTCCGAAAAATCGCCGGGGCCGCGCCAAGGCCGCAGAAGGTAACCACGAACCTGAAATCTAATGCTGGCGCTATTTTGCGTCCCGGAATCAGATCCGTCAGCCAGATTTTACTGCCCGTCAAAACCGCTTGCAGAAAAGGTGCAAAGTCCGACGCATATGAGCGGTTTGGTTGAAGGTTATTGATTTTTTTCGTCCGACATCTTTTCACCAGGCCAGCAGACGGCATCACTCTTGTGAGCTTTCGAGCTTCAGATTTGTGCATAAGATTTATTATGCGAAAGGTTATCACGATATGGGCAAACCGCAGAACTTAGCAGGGCGATTTAATCCGTACGAACTGAGCAAACTCTGATATGTATTGACCTGTCAAATGTAACTGATTTGGTTGATATTTTCCTGTTGGGTTTGTTGACGCAATGTGCTGAACGCAGAGCGGGCGG
>JAYVXF010000086.1:0-2214 GCA_043793345.1 Betaproteobacteria bacterium
GTTCGAAATGACAATTGTTTATAGTTCCGCCCGAAAAACTACGGCCAATTTACGACTATTTCACTGTTTATTCCCTTTCAAATCACTGTCATTTCGAACCCGGCTTCATGGGTGAGAAATCTGCTGTTGCATTGATTGTAGTTGTTTCAATTGCGATGGCCCTAACCGCCGCCGAAACCAGAAAGCCATGTTCGAAATATTCAAACACTGCCCGCGTTGCACGGCTGAATTAATTGACCGCGAAATCACCGACGATGGCGGCGTGCGCATTCGCCGCGCCTGCCCGGCTGATAACTGCGGCTTCGTGCAATGGCAAAATCCGACACCTGCAGTCGGTGCATTGGTCGAGCACGAGGGCGAGATCATCCTCGCGCGCGGCGCGGGCTGGCCGGAAGGCGCATTTGCACTGGTCACGGGTTATCTGGAAAAAAATGAAGACCCGAAAATTGGTGTCGCGCGCGAGGTGAAGGAAGAGTTGAATCTCGAGGTGGTCGCGACGACACTGATCGGCAATTATATTTTTGAGCGCAAGAACGAAATCATGCTCTGCTATCACGTGGTCGCGATCGGCGAAATCAGGATGAGCCCCGAGCTGATCGATTACCGACGCTATAAGCCGCACGAGCTGCGCCCCTGGCCGCGTGCGACCGGATTTGCGGTCGCGGACTGGATGAGTTCGCGTGGCTTGGAAGTGAAGTTCAAAGATCTGCCACCGATATCCGTTGTGAAAAATTGACATAAAAGCGATGAAGGACGCGACATGGACACAAAAAAGGTAAAACCGGAAACCATCGCCGCACAAGCGCTGGGATGGATCGACGAAACGACCAAGGCCGTGTCGCCACCGATCCATATGAGCACGACTTATATTCGCGACGCGGATAATCAATACCGCAACGGTCGCGTTTATGCGCGTGATCAAAACCCGAGCTTTGATCAGGCCGAGGCGGTGATTTGCGCGCTCGAATGTGGCGCGCAGGCAGCGCTGTTTGCCTCCGGCATGGCGGCAGCCACCGCCGTGTTTCTGGCGTTAAAACCTGGTGACCATGTGATTGCGCCGAAGGTGATGTACTGGTCGTTGCGCAATTGGTTGTTGAATTTCGCGACGCAGTGGGGCTTGGTGGTTGAATTCATTGATGTCCACGACACCGATCAGCTGAAGCGGGCGATGCGGCCCGGCAAAACAAAATTGGTGTGGGCCGAGACACCGGCCAATCCGCTGTGGACAATTACCGATATTGCCGCAACCGCCGATATTGCCCACGCGGCGCATGCGTTGTTGGCGGTTGATTCCACCTCGGCCTCACCGGTGCTGACGCAGCCGCTCACGCTGGGCGCCGACATCGTCATGCATTCGGCTACCAAATATTTGAACGGACATTCGGATCTTATCGCTGGTGTCCTGGTAGCGCGCGAGGATTCGGATTACTGGAAGCGCGTAAAAATGATTCGCGCGCAAATCGGCGGCACCATGGGCTCGATGGAAGCGTGGCTGTTGCTGCGCGGCATGCGTACGCTTTATCTGCGGGTGGATGCGGCTTGCCGTTCGGCGCAACGCATCGCCGAACACTTTCAGCGACACGCACAAATTGCCGAGGTGTTGTATCCGGGTTTGAAAAGTTTCGCCGGTCACGCGGTGGCGGCAAAGCAAATGCGAGGCGGCTTTGGCGGGATGTTGTCGATACGCATTAAAGCGGGAGAGGCTGCAGCGATTGCAACGGCAGCGAACGTGGCGTTGTGGAAACGCGCCACCTCGCTCGGTGGCGTCGAGAGCCTGATCGAGCACCGCGCAAGTGTCGAGGGAGCTGGTACGCCGGTGCCGTTTGATTTGCTGCGCTTGTCGGTTGGGATTGAAAATGCCGACGATCTCATCAATGATCTTGAACAGGCGTTGAAGCGTGCTTGCTGATGAATTCGGCCGATAAAATTCGCAGCTACCTGTTTACATCGGGACTCGATGCGCTGGCAGACTTTGTTCCTGTCATCGAAAAAACAATTCACGATTTCATTGCGCAGTTAAGCACACCGATGGACGTGTCAAACGATGCGCTTTATCGATACGAGGTACCGTTAATTTCCGAAGACGGATCGTGCTCGCTGATCGATGAGATGGATCCAGCGCCGTATGATCTCGCGCGCATTCTTGGCGGGGAGAGCGAGGCAAATACCCGCAAATTAAAGCTGCTCAACATCATGGTCACCCGCGCAACCATG
>JAYVXF010000087.1:0-7377 GCA_043793345.1 Betaproteobacteria bacterium
CAAATGATTCGATGAGCCTGATCCGGTGGAGCCGTAGTTCAGCTTGCCCGGATTTTTTTTAGCCAAGTCCAGCAGTTCCTTCACGTTGTTCACCGGCAGATCGTTGCGCACCGCCAGCACGTTTTGCGTATTGGCCGCGAGGATGAGCGGTTGAAAATCCTTCAATGCATCATACGGCAGCTTTGCGCCATACAATCCTGGCAACGCCGCAAACGGCAATGGCGTAATCAGAATGGTGTAGCCGTCCGGCGGCGATTTCGCGACAACATTGTTGCCGATGAGGGTGTTTCCACCCGGACGATTTTCGACCAGTACCGGTTGATTCCATGCCTTGGTCAGGCGGTCGCCGACAACACGCGCCAGGGTATCGTTGAATCCGCCGGGCGGATACGGCACCACGATGCGAACCGGCCGTTCCGGAAAAATATCAGCCGCGATGGCGCTGCCGAGAGACAATCCGACGCAAAGCGACAGCAGTAAAAATTTCATTAACGCAACCATTATTTTTGTCTCCCGATATTTTTAAAAAATTACCCTGCCGCGTTGCACCCTACTCCAGCAAAAACCCGCGCACCGCCTCAATCTGCGAGGCTTCCTGAAACATCGGCGCGTGCCCAACATGGGCGAACTCAACCCCGCGCACACCAGTTTTGCGGCACATGCTGTCATAGGTCGTTTTGAGCAATAAATCCGAATCCACACCGCGCGTGATGAGCACCGGGCAGGTGATTTTTTCCCATACGGCCGATAAATCGACATCCTGAATCGCGCCGACCTTGAATGCGTCGCCGATGCCCGGATCGTAGCGGAATTGCCAGCTGCCATCGGCCAGTTGCTTCACCAGTGGCACGGTTAATTCGCGCCAGGTTTGATCCGACATTTCACCGAACGGACTCACCGCGCGCACCGCCATCACCACCGAATCAAAATCGGCGAAGCGTGGCGACGCACCGAGATACATCCCGATCCGCTCCAATGACGCTTTCGGGATCAATGCGCCGACATCGTTGACGACCATGCGCGCAATCGGCGTGTGGGCGTGTGAGGCCAGCAGCATGCCGATGATGCCGCCCATCGAGGTGCCGACCCAATGCACCGTTTGGGCACCGCTGCGCGCGATGAGTGCGGCCATGTCGTTCATATATTGAACATAGTTGTAGTCGGATTTGTTGGTCAGCCACTCGCTCTCGCCCCGGCCGGCAACGTCGGGGCAAATCACCCGATAGTGACCTTGCAATGATTTCGCCAGCGTATCGAAATCGCGACCGCAGCGGGTGAGGCCGTGCGCGCAAATCAGCACGCGCGGATTGTCGGCCTCGCCCCATTCGGTGTAATGAATGCGGTGAAAACCGGTGCTGGACAATCCCGAATAAAAACCGTTTCTCATTCAATCGCCTCTCTGCTTTTTGCAATTTCGCGCAATACAAATTTCTGGATTTTTCCGGTGGACGTTTTTGGCAGCGTGCGAAACAGAAAAGTTTTCGGCACCTTGAATCGCGCCATGCGTTCGCGGCAGAACGCCAGCATTTCCGCTTCGGTCGCGACGCCGCCTTCTTTCAGCTCAATAAACGCGCAGCCGACTTCACCCCATTTTTCATCGGCCTTCGCGACCACCGCAGCGAGCATCACCGCCGGATGACGACACAACACGTCTTCGACTTCCTGCGAGGAAATATTTTCGCCGCCGGAAATGATCACGTCTTTCGCACGATCTTTTATTTTCACATAGCCATCAGCATGCACCACCGCCAGATCGCCGGAGTGGAACCAGCCGTCGGTGAATGCTTCCGCAGTTGCCGTTTCATTCTTGAGATAACCCTTCATGGTGATGTTGCCGCGAAACATGATTTCACCCATGGTTTCTCCATCGGCTGGTACCGGCTGCATCGTTTCTGGGTGCATCACTGCCATGCCCTCTTGCAGCGTATACGCAACGCCCTGGCGACCATTGAGCCGCGCCTGCTCGTCGACCGGCAGCGTCTGCCATTCGACGTGTTTGGCACACACCGCAGCAGGGCCATAGGTTTCGGTGAGACCGTACACGTGGGTCAACGTGAATCCCAGTTTCGCCATGCCTTCGATCATCGCGCCGGGAGGCGCGGCACCGGCAACCATTGCGTACACTTTTTGCGTGATGCCGCGCTGCATTTCCACCGGCGCATTGACGAGCATGCTGTGGACGATAGGCGCACCGCAAAAATGGCTGACGCCGTGTTCGCGAATCAGATCAAAAATAGCTTTCGCCTCGACCTTGCGCAAACACACATGCGTGCCGACGTTGGCCGCAATCGTCCACGGAAAACACCAGCCGTTGCAATGAAACATCGGCAGCGTCCACAGATAAACACTGTGTCGCGGCATCGACCATTCGAGGATATTGGCGACCGCGTTCAAGTGCGCGCCGCGATGGTGATAGACCACACCTTTCGGGTTGCCGGTGGTGCCTGAGGTGTAGTTGAGCGCGATGGCTTCCCATTCGTCCTGCGGCAGCGCCCAGGCAAAGTTTGCGTCGCCCGTATCGATGAATGCTTCGTAATCCATTTCGCCGAGCGTCTTTCCTTCGCCCGTGAAGACTGGATCCAGCACGTCGATCACCAGCGGCTTTGATTTACACAGCTGCAACGCGTGCTCAATGATCGGCGCAAACTCGCGATCCGTCACCAGCACTTTTGCTTCACCATGGTCGAGCATGAACGCAATCGCCTCGGCGTCGAGCCGCGTGTTGAGGGTGTTAACGACCGCGCCGATCATCGCGGGGCCGAAATGCATTTCCACCATCTCGGGCGTATTGGCGAGCATGGCAGCGACCGTGTCCCCTTTGCCGACGCCGCGCCGCTGCAAGGCGCTGGCAAGCCGTCGGGCGCGTGCGTACAGCTCGAGCCACGTAAAGCGGCGCTTGCCGTGAATGACAGCGACGCGATTGGGGTACACTGCGGCCGCTTTTGGCAGAAACGACAGCGGGCTTAACGCTGTGTAGTTGGCTGGATTTTTTTCCAGACCTTTGTCATAGGTTGTGGCGCGGGCGGAAGATTTCATGGCGGGTTAACCTCTAGTGCAGAGTTGCATTCTGTTGGCGATTCAAAGGAGAAAGCCGTAGCGTCCGGTAGCTGCACCACCTTCCCCCGGTATGTGGGGGAAGGTCGGGATGGGGGTGTCGCTGCGAATTGCACGTCGACAATAGTATCGCCCCCATCCCGGCCTTCCCCCGTGGCCGGGGGAAGGAGGCACCGCTCACGCAGCCGACATCAATACCAAAATACGCTGCTTAAAGAGTGAAGCAGAACATTAAAGCAAATAAAAAAATCGCATCATCAACGCTCACGCCAACATCGTCTCACGTACAAACCCAACCAGCCCCGACTTTCGTTCTGCCGCACGCAAGGTATTGCCCAACAACATCGTAATCGTCATCGGCCCCACACCGCCGGGCACCGGCGTAATCGCGGAAGCGACCTTCAGCGCAGACGCAAAATCCACATCGCCCGCGAGCGTCCCATCGGCCAAACGGTTGATGCCGACATCGATCACCACCGCGCCGGATTTCAACATATCCCCGCTAATCATGCGCGCTTTGCCGACTGCTGCGATGAGAATATCGGCGTCCCGCGTAAATTTGCCAAGCTCCTGCGTCTGCGAATGACAAATCGTCACGGTCGCATCGGCTTTCAGCATCAGCATCGCCATGGGCTTGCCGGCGATATTGGAACGCCCGACAATCACCGCGTGTTTGCCCGCAATCGCGATGCCTTCATGGTCGAGCATTTTCATCACGCCTTGCGGTGTACATGGCGGAAACCAGCTCTCGTCAATCACCAGCGCACCCATGTTGGCATAGTGAAATCCATCGACATCCTTGCCCGAGGCGATGGTCTCAATCACAGCGCGACCATCGATGTGCTTTGGCAATGGCAACTGCACCAGAATGCCGTGAATCGTCGCGTTCGCATTCAACGTCTCGACGAATGCGGTGAGATCGGCTTGCGAGATTTCGTGGCTCAGTGCATGAACCTCTGAATGCATGCCGATGTCCTCGCAGGCACGCGCCTTGTTGCGCACGTACACCTGGGATGCGGGATCGCTGCCGACGATCACCACGGCAAGCCCCGGGCGCGTGCCTTCAACAATGAGTCGATCCACGCGCAGCTTGTATTCGCTGCGAAAAAAATCGGATATTTTTTTGCCGTCGATCAGTTTAGCGGTCATGGGTTATTTTGATTATTTCGTTTTCAGTGATGATGCAATCAACCTTTTTGTCATGCGGCCCAACCGGCACCGAATCGACAATCTGGCAGGAGAAGCCCGCCGCGACCCGCACCAATGCTGGGTTTGCGGTCGACACCAATTTATCGTAGTAGCCGCGCCCGTAGCCCAGACGATTGCCATTGCGATCAAACGCGACCCCTGGCATCAACACAAAATCGATTGCGGTGACTGCAACAATTGGCGCATCCATGCCCGGCTCCAGAATGCCGTATTTGCTCGTCAGCAGCTCGGACATGCCGCGCGCGGAATGCAGAACCAATGTTTGCGTCGCACGATCCACGCGCGGCAGCACCGCCATTTTACCGTCGGCGATGATGCGCTCCAAAAATGGCTGCGTGTCAATTTCCGTGCCGAAGCCCATGTAGGCCAGCACCACTTTCGCTTTTCCGTACTGCGGCAAGGCGCTAACTGTTTCGATGATCGCGCGTGATGCGCTGGCGCGTGCCGCAAGCGACATCGCGTCGCGTTGCTGAAGTATCATGTCGCGCATTTTTTTCTTGTCCGCTTGCAATGACTCGTTCAGCATTTCATTTGATGCCATGCGCCAACTCCCGCCAAATGTCGATATTAAAAAATCGCGTTGCCAATCCCGAAGGCGATGGCAACACGAAGAACCGCGCCAGTGCTGGCTTTCCTGCCTGCCCGTTGGGCTGCCAACCATAATCCACCGGGTGGGAAAAATAGTTTTGCGCCGCGTTCTTGCTGGTAAACGCAACCGTCAGCGGTCGATATTTCTTTAGCTTAACGTGAAACGCGGCGATATCAAAAACGCCATCGGGTAATTGCGCATCGGTGCCCGCATGGTCTTTGCATAAATCGGTGAGGCCAATGCCGAGTTTCAGTAGCGCAGGATATTCGTGCGGCGCAAACCGTCGCGGCGTGATGCCCACTGCGTGCAGGGTCGGCCAAAATTTATTGCCCGGCCTGGCGTAGTAGGCTTTGGCGGCGGCGGATGCGGTTGACGGCGCGGTGCCGCAGAAAATCAGCTTCAAGTTTGGCGCGAGCAGGTCGGGGAGGAGATGGGTCACGGTGAGGGTATTTTCGGCTACGGGTGTTTTTATTGACGCTTGCAGTATTCACCATAACACCCCTCTCTAACGCCGCTGCTGCCGCGAACATCGCCATTTGACGCGCCTTTTCAGGCAAAAAAGCCCTGCAAGCCGCTACAGTGCTGGACTTTGCGCGTTTTCGCCGTTTTCACACCAAGCAAACCCGCCCTAAAAAAAACAAAAAAAAGCACCCTCGCCTCACCCTGCGTAACATAGCGCCTTCCTGCCCCAACAAAGACATCCCATGCCGACCAAAGAAACCTTCATCCCCAGCAAAGACGCGTCCCTCGAATCATCCATCTCCACGCTGCTTGCCAAACTGAAAGCCATCGGCTTTCACGTTGAAGAACGCTCATGGCTCAACGAAATCGAAAACATCTGGTCGGTACACGTCACCGACCGCGATTGCACGCGCCTCTTCAGCAACGGCAAGGGCGGCTCTGAACTTGCCGCGCGCGCGAGTGCTTTAGGCGAATTTTTTGAGCGCTTAAGCACCAATTATTTCTGGACGCATTTTTATCTCGGCGAAAAAATCGCCAACCATAAATTTGTGCATTACCCGAGCGAGCAATGGTTTCCCGTCAAAGGCGCAGTTGGCAAATCCGCGAAGGCGTGGCCGAAGGGTATCCTCACCCCCGAGCTGCAAAAATTTTACAACCCCGATAAAGCCGTCCGCGCCGACCAACTCATCGACCTCAATTCCGGTAACGCGGCACGCGGCATTTGCACGATTCCCTACACGCGTCTGCGCGATGGCGCGACCGCACTTTTCCCGGTAAACATCATCGGCAACATCTACGTGAGCAACGGCATGTCGGCCGGCAACACGATGATGGAAGCGCGCACCCAGGCGCTCTCGGAAATTTTCGAGCGCGACATCAAATTCAAAATTATCCGGGAAGGAATTTGCCTGCCCGATGTTCCCGAAAATGTGATCAACCGATTCCCGCGCATCGCAGCCGGCATTCGCGGCCTGCGCGCGGCGGGCTTCGGCATTGTGGTGAAGGACGCATCATTGGGCGGCAAATATCCGGTGATGAGCGTGACGATGCTGCACCCGAAAGACCAGGGGATATTCGCGAGCTTCGGTGCGCATCCGCGCTTTGAGGTGGCACTTGAACGCGCTTTAACTGAGTTGCTGCAAGGCCGCGCACTCGATTCGTTGGGTGACTTCCCGGCACCCGGTTTTGACATGAACGAAATCGCCGACGCGCAAAATCTGGAAATACATTTCGTCGATTCCAGCGGCGTGATCAGTTGGGAATTCTTGCGCGACACGCCCGACTATCCATTCGTCGACTGGAATTTCGGCACCACCACGGAGGAAGACTACAACTGGTCAGTGGAGTGCATTCACGAAAGCGGCTTTGACATCTACGTCGCTGACTTCACTCACCTAGGCGTTTACGCCTGCCGTATTTTTGTACCGGGCATGTCGGAGATCTACCCGATCGAAGAGCTGCAATGGGAGAACAACACCGTCGGCAATCTTGTGCGCCCTGCGATCCTGCGTTTACCAGAACTGAGCACTGACGAGAGTCGCGCCCTGCTCGACATTTTCGATGAACTCGACCTCGCCGAGAACCTGCCGATCACCACACTCATCGGCCTCGCTGCCGATGCGGGAACCGCGTGGGTGGACTTGCGCGTGGGCGAGCTGAAGGCGCTGCTGGGGCTGGCTGCGGGCGACAGCGATGCCGCGCTCGATGGCTGCGCGTGGATCAGCCAGTTCGGGCAGTTGGGTGAAGAGCGTGCGCGCGTTTATCGGTGCATTGAAAATATTTTGCAACTGGAAGAAGTTAAACATTACGACGCAAGTTTGCGGTTGCTGTTTGGGGCGGCAACATGCAAACAGGCTTATGCGTTGGTGAATCGGCAGGAGCAGTTTTTTGGGTTGAATACCTTGGGGGAGAATATGGAGGGCAGCAAGATGCACACGCAGTTGCTCATTGCTTATGGGAAGGTGCAGAAGCCGCAGATGGGGTGAGAAGGTTTGCGTGGATAGGCTCAGGAGTCAATAGTGTTGGATTAGCCCCGTTCGCCCTGAGCCTGTCGAAGGGTCTGA
>JAYVXF010000088.1:0-7357 GCA_043793345.1 Betaproteobacteria bacterium
CAACAAACTCAAGAGCGCACAGCAGCGCCCTTCGATCATTGCCGCCTGCTGGATGCAGGCTACGTTGTGGTGATGTCATGAATTACGAAAAGATCAATAGGTGACAACGAATAGTTCGTAGGTTGGGCTGGTTTCATCAGCCCAACAATGCCGATCAAGTTGATAGTTTCAAATTCATTCGCTGTGTGATGTTGGGCTTGATGAAGCCAGCCCAACCTACGCGCTGGCACGGGCAACGTTTGGGTTTGTAATTCAAGGTGCTTCAGTATCTACGCGCTTATAGCGAGTTTTGGCGCATTCATCCGACAATCACGCCAGCGAAGGAACGGGCGCTCGATTAGGTAGTAAAGGGTTGCGCCAACTAGGAGAGCCGCAAGCGAGTATATGGAGAACAGGATCACTCCGTATCCTTTTAACGACGGGGCAATGACATCCTGAACCAGATGAAAGGCGATTTTATGGCTTAGATAAAGGCTATAAGAAATCGTTGCGATCCAACTCGCGGCAGGTACCCGCCAGCGACCCAGTAGGCTACGAGTATTCGACGCTGCAACGACGAGCAACCCGAATCCGAATGACAACAAGGGCCACCCGATGGTATTCGCGAGCAGTCCCGTACGGTCACGAAACAGCCAGAATGCAACGCAGGACACTGCCAAGCCGCCGAATAAACAGGCATTTGACCGAACCTGCAGAAGTGACCACGTCTGAGGCCGATATATCAGCAAGGCAGCCAGCATGATACCCACCAGCAGTCCGTCTAGTCGCATCCACGATGGGTAGTAAATATCCTCAATGAACCAATTGCGCGACGTATCTAGCGCCGCGTCATGAAGCCAGACCGTGTAGCGTAACGCGATACCAAAAACCGCCACGCCGGCGCATAACGCAAGGAACTTTGGCATCGATGGACGGCGGGCCAGCCATACCGCAAGCAATGGAAAGAGTAGGTAGAAATGTTCTTCCACGCACAGTGACCACGCATGTGAAAACGCTTGGTTGCGAGAGTAATCGATCAGTAAATTCATCGTGAATGTCGCGAATTGCCACCATGGTTGCAGCCCTGGCGCCTCCCGCAGCGAGGGAAAGCATGCATATAGCGCCAGCACTACCGCAAAGGCGGGCAGGATTCGCCATGCACGACGCGAGTAAAAACCACAGATTGACAGGACCTCTCCGCGCTGTAGAGGTCGCATTACTTGTGTGCCGATTAAGAAACCGCTAAGCACAAAGAACATGTCAACACCTGCCCAGCCGAAGCGGGAGAGCCATTCGAAGTGTGTCCCTAGCCCTCCAACTATGAACGAGTGGAACAGCATTACCCAGACGATGGCTATTGCACGAAGAAGGTCGAGGCCAGGAATGCGATTCATAAATAGGGCGGAAGAGCCGTCGGAATAGAGACTATGACGCGTTATAGACAACAAAAACGCCTCTTAACTACCCAGAGTGTTGTCTATCATCCGGAGGGCAAATGGCTGGAACTCGTTGACTGGTGCGGCTTTCAAACATTTCGCATCGATCCCATACAGTATTAACAAAGGCGCGAAAATGAACATGTGTGTTTTGTGGACCCGACAATTGGCTACGTTCATTAAGCGCATTGAAGCAACATCAGCGCTTAGTCTACTGTCCCCGGACTCTCGCGTCTACAAGGCGTGAAAGCACATTACATTGCACCTCATCAGAGGAAACATGCATGCCGCCCCGGATGGAAGATAGCGTAACTGCGCGTCTAAGCAGCATCAAAGCGGCTCACAGCGGGTGGTAAAATCAATGCCACAAACCCTGCTCCAAAATGACCCCCTTCGTACACCTCCGCCTCCACTCCGAATTCTCCATCGTCGATGGCATTGTTCGTATTGACGAGGCCGTTGCCAAGGCGGCAGCCTCAGGTATTCCGGCACTCGCGATCACGGACCTCGGCAATCTATTCGGCGCGGTAAAATTTTTCAAAGCGGCGCGTGAAAGCGGCGTGCAGCCGATCATTGGTTGTGATGTCTGGATCGAGAACGAAAAAAATCGCGACCAGCCTTCGCGCTTGTTGTTGCTGTGTCGCAATCAGGCGGGCTATCTCAATCTGTGTCAGTTGCTCACGCGGGCATTCCGCGAAAACATGTGGCGTGGTCGGGCCGAGATCAATCGACAATGGTTAGCTGGTGATGGAGCGACCGATGGCCTGATCGCCTTATCTGGCGCGGCGTTCGGCGATATTGGTCAGGCGATTTTGCAGGGCGATACCAGGCGCGCCGACGCTCTCGCAATTGCCTGGGCGCGTGATTTTCCCAATACTTTTTATCTCGAATTACATCGCGTCAATCGCGAACGCGACGATGTTTGCGTTAACGCCACTTTGCAACTTGCGGCCTCGCTCGATCTGCCGGTGGTCGCGACGCATCCGATCCAGTTCATGGCAAGCGACGATTTCAAAGCGCACGAAGCGCGCGTGTGCATTGCGCGTGGCGAGGTGCTGGGCGACAAACGCCGCACGCGCGAATTTTCACCAGAGCAATACTTTAAATCCGCTGATGAAATGATCGCGCTGTTTGCCGATATTCCTGAGGCGATTGAGAACGCGATTGAAATCGCCAAGCGCTGCTCGTTCGAATTCACGCTGGGCAAACCGAAGCTGCCGAATTTTCCGACGCCAAACGGCGAGAGCATCGACACGTATTTTTTTGATGCGGCCAAAGCGGGGCTGGAGCAACGACTCGCGGCCCTGTATGCCGATGCACCAAAACGTGATGAAGAGCGACCGCGTTACAAGACGCGCCTCGAATACGAACTCAAAACCATCGTCCACATGGGCTTTCCAGGATATTTTTTGATCGTTGCCGATTTCATCGCGTGGGCGCGCAATCACGGTGTGCCTGTCGGCCCCGGGCGCGGCTCTGGCGCTGGTTCTCTGGTCGCCTACTCGCTCGGCATTACCGATCTTGATCCGCTCCAATACGATCTCATTTTCGAGCGCTTCCTGAATCCCGATCGCGTATCGATGCCCGACTTCGATATTGATTTCTGTCCGGAGGGGCGCGACCGCGTGATCGATTACGTGAAGAAAAAATACGGCGAAGAATCAGTTTCACAAATCGTCACCTTCGGCACCATGGCGGCCAAGGCCGTGATCCGCGATGTCGGTCGCGTGCTCGGCATGGGTTACAACTACGTCGATTCGATTGCGAAATTAATTCCGAATCAGCTCGGCATCACCTTGAAAATGGCGATGGAGCAGGAGCCGCAGTTCAACGAGAAACGCAAGAGTGAGGAAGAAGTCAATGAATTGCTGACGCTCGCGATGAAACTCGAAGGCATCGCGCGCAACGTCGGCATGCATGCGGGCGGCGTGCTGATCGCACCGGGGCCGCTCACTGATTTCACGCCGCTGTATGTCGCCGATGGCTCGGACTCGGTGGTGTCGCAGTACGACAAGGACGACGTGGAAGCGGTGGGCCTGGTGAAGTTTGACTTTCTCGGTCTCACCACGTTGACGATTCTGGAAGAAGCCGAGCGCAATATTCACGCGCTCAATGCAAGTGCTGGTGACGATACGTTCGACATGACTCATGTGCCGCTGAATGATCCCGGATCATTCGAGATATTCACCAAGGGCAACACCGTCGCGATTTTTCAGTTTGAATCGAAAGGCATGCGCGATATGTTGATCCGCGCGCGTCCGGATCGGCTCGAAGATTTGATCGCGTTGAATGCGCTGTATCGTCCAGGCCCGATGGAATCGATCCCCGATTATTGCGATCGCAAAACCGGCAAAGCGCGCGTGGAATATCCCGATGCCAAGCTCGAAGCAATTTTGAAACCGATCCTCGGCCCCACCTACGGCGTGATGGTGTATCAAGAGCAAGTGATGCAGATCGCGCGTGAAATCGGCGGCTACTCGATGGGTGGTGCCGATTTATTGCGACGCGCGATGGGCAAGAAAATTGCCGCAGAGATGGCCAAGCATCGGGCTATTTTTAGCCAGGGTGCCGCGCAGAACGGCGTCTCGCACGCCAACGCCAAAGCGCTCTACGACGCGATGGAAAAATTTGCCGGCTACGGATTCAACAAATCCCACTCGGCACCGTACGCCTATCTCGGCTATCTCACTGCCTACCTGAAAGCCAATCACGGCGCGGCTTTCATGGCAGCGAACCTGTCGTGCGTGATGGATTTCACCGACAAGGTGCAGCAACTTTTCGACGATGCCAAAGCCAACAAGCTCAACGTGCTGGCACCCGATATCAATACCGGTGCGTACCGATTCGTGGCGACAGATCGCAAAACCATTCAGTACGGTTTGGGTGCAGTGAAAGGCACGGGGCATGGCGCGATAGAAAACATCGTCACCTCACGTGCGGCAAAAGGGCTGTTCAAAGACCTGCTCGATTTCGTGAAACGTGTGGATCGCCACACCGTGAATCGGCGCGCGATGGAAGCGCTTATCAAGGCGGGTGCGTTCGACGCCATCGATGCCAACCGCGCAAGTTTGCTGATTTCACTCGAGCAGGCAATTTCGCTCGCGGACAAATCTGATCGCGATGCGCAGCAGGTGAATTTGTTTGGTGACACCAGCGCCGACGGGCTTGAAGTGCTGACACCATCGAAGGTAGCAATGTGGAGCGACCGCGAGCGGCTCAGACATGAAAAACTTGCGCTCGGATTTTATTTGTCCGGCCATCCATTCACCAGCTACGAGCGCGAAATTCGCCAGTTCGTTAAAACGCGCATGGTCGACGTGCAGCCGAAAGACGAGCCGGTGTTGATGGCCGGCATCCTGATTAGCCAGCGGGTGCGCAACGGCAAGCGCGGTCGCATGTGCATCATCACGCTCGACGACGGCACGGCGCGGATCGAGGCGGTGGTGTACAACGAGGTGTTCGATAAAAAACGCGCCATCATGATCGACGACCAGCCGCTGATTATTCGCGGCACGGTCAGCATCGACGATTTTTCCGGCGGCATGCGGGTGATTGTTGACGAGATGCTCGGCATCGAGGACGCACGCAAACACGTGCGCTCGATGACGCTGTCGATGAACGGTCAGGCTGATAGCGGAAAGTTGCGGCAGATTTTGTCGCCGCATCTCGCGGTGAATCAGCAGAATAGTTGTGTCATCAATATCCGCTACAACAACGGCGTCGGTGAAGTGCCGATCACGTTGCCGGACAAGTGGCGCGTACGCGTCACCGATCCGCTGCTCGAAGATTTATATGCGTGGCTTAACGCCTCGAATGTAGACCTTGAATATGGGACGACAAATATGCTGCCGCCGCCGCCAGCGCGGCGCTATCGTTCGAGTAATGGCAATGGCGGTGGGTATCAGGCGTTTCAGGGTGGGGATTATTAATCAGCCTGCGAAAAGTGATGAAACGCAAGCACTGGCGCGGGTTGCAGGCATAAAATGGCTGGAGAGGCGCGCCAATGCTGGTGCTATTCATTTTCCAATCGAGAAAGCCGCAATGTCCGGGAGCGGAACCTCCTTCCCCCGCTATGTGGGGGAAGGTCGGGATGGGGGTCTCGTTGCAATTGGCGCATTGACTCTAGCATCGCCCG
The DNA here is from genome assembly GCA_043793345.1 of Betaproteobacteria bacterium. GTDB lineage: Bacteria > Pseudomonadota > Gammaproteobacteria > Burkholderiales > Usitatibacteraceae > UKL13-2. Next base: position 5,551 of record JAYVXF010000088.1, read on the forward strand.
CATCCCAACCTTCCCCCGTGGCCGGGTGAAGGAGCAGATCAGTGATCATGAAAATAAGTCGCGTCAATCTTGCAGCATTACACCAGTCATCACGGAGCATTGCTTTGAAAAATCTTCACGCTGGAAAATTATTCGTCGCCACCATCACAATCCTCACTACCTTCGCATCTGTAGCCTTCGCCGCCGATGATGAAAAAGAATCCGTCCCGAAGAAGCCAAAATGGGATGTCAACAATCCCCCCGGTGAAACTTTCAAAGTGCCGCTCGACGTGCGCACCGGCACCTGGATGAGCGTGGACGTGAGCCCCGACGGCAAACAAATCGTGTTTGATTTGCTCGGCGATTTGTATTTGTTGCCGATTGACGGCGGCGAAGCGAAGGCGCTGACGCACAGTGTCGCGTGGGAGATGCAGGCGCGATTTTCACCCGATGGCAAGCGGCTGACCTACATGTCGGATGCGGGTGGTGGCGACAACATCTGGGTCATGGATATCGATGGCAAGAATGCGCGCGAAGTGTCGAAAGAAAAAGTTCGGCTGCTGAATAATCCGGTGTGGCATCCGAACGGCCAATACATTGCTGCGCGCAAACATTACACGGGAACGCGCTCTCTGGGCTCCGGCGAAATCTGGCTCTATCACGTCGGCGGCGCGGGAGAGGCGACCGCCAGCGGTCGCGAAGGTGTTGCGCTAAACGAAAAAGCGAATTGGCAAAAAGATCTTGGTGAGCCCGCGTTCTCACCAGATGGTCGCCATGTTTACTATTCGCAGGACACCACGCCAGGCACTGATTTCGCATACAACAAAGACTCGAATGGGCAGATTTATCAAATTTTTCGCAAAGATTTACAGAGCGGAAAAACCAAAGCCTTCGTGAGTGGCGCGGGTGGCGCGGTGCGACCGACGCCGTCGCCCGATGGAAAATATTTGGCGTTCGTGCGGCGCATACGCAATCAAAGCGTTTTGTTTTTGAAAGATTTGACCACTGGTGAAGAGACACCGGCGTGGGCTGAGCTGGAACGCGACATGCAGGAAATCTGGGCGGTACATGGCGTGTATCCGAGCTTTGGCTGGCTGCCGGACAGTAAGCAAATGGTGGTATGGGCGAAGGGAAAAATCTGGCGTGTTGATCCGTTTGCCAAAACCGCCGTCGACATTCCGTTTCACGTCAAAGACACACGCGATGTAAAAAAAGGGTTGCGGTTCGAGACCAAAGTAGCACCCGATCAATTCGATGTGCATCAATTGCGCTGGGTAAATGTTTCGCCGTCGGGCGACAAGGTGATTTATTCTGCGCTCGGCGTGCTTTACTTGCGCGCACTGCCGAATGGAATCCCGCAGCGATTGACGAAACAGGATGACCATTTTGAATTCCATCCGAAATTTTCGCGCGACGGCAAGCGTGTTGTGTTCACGACGTGGAACGATGCAACGCTGGGCTCGGTGCGTACGCTCGATTTGCAAAGCGGCAAAGAAACCGTGCTGACCCCGACGCCGGGAAAATATCTGGAGCCGTCCTTTTCTCCCGACGGCCGGCAAGTCGTCTATCTGAAATCACGCGGCGGCTACCTCACCACACCGTGGCATGGCTTGGACACTGGCGTGTACGCGATCAATACCGACGGCAAAAGTGCGCCGCGCCTGATCACCGAGGAAGGCAGCGCGCCGCAATTCGGCAACGGCAACGACAGCGAGCACGTGTATCTCACGCGCAATTTCAAAACCGGCGAAGTCGAATGGGACATGCAACTGGTGCGCGTGAAGCTCGACAAATCTGAAGAGCAGGTGATCGTCAAGAGTGAATTCGC
>JAYVXF010000089.1:0-7346 GCA_043793345.1 Betaproteobacteria bacterium
CTGATTTGCCGCTGAATTGTTTGCTCATGTCGATTCCTTAGTGGTTGGTCTTAACATTTCAATGTGTGGGATGCCATCTTCAATATACATATCCGACGCCGTCTTGAAGCCAAAGCCCTGATAAAATTTTTCGAGCCGTTGTTGCGCACCGATCCGATTCGGCTGCACGGGATACACGATGTCGTGCCGTCGCACCGCCTCGGCCATCAACACTTTGCCGTAACCGTTGCGCCGAAACAGCAGTGGTGTCACCACACGGCCAATCGACGGCTCGGCGAATTTAACGCCGGCATCGACGATGCGGCAATAGGCCGCAAGCTTGCGCGTACCACCCGCTGTTTGCCACCCCAGCAAATGCCACGAATGAATATCTGCGCCGTCGTTATCCTGAAACGGGCAATTCTGCTCCATCACGAACACATCAACCCGTGCAGCCGATGCGGCATACCAGTCGCGGATGGGGAGATCGTCGAAGCGGGCAAATTGCCAATCAAGCATTTTTATTTGCCCAGGAAAATGCTACTTTGCCTTGGCCAGGTGCAACCAGGTCTCCACCACTGAATCCGGATTCAGCGACATCGACTCGATGCCTTCTTTCATCAACCATTCCGCCAGATCCGGAAAATCGCTTGGGCCCTGGCCGCAAATACCAACGTATTTTTTTTCCTTGCGGCACGCCTGAATCGCCATGCTGAGCATGCGTTTGACGGCGGGGTCGCGTTCGTCGAACGAATCCATCACCAGACCTGAATCGCGGTCAAGTGCCAACGTCAATTGCGTCATGTCGTTGGAGCCGATTGAGAATCCGTCAAAGCGTTTCAGGAATTCATCGGCAAGAATCGCGTTGGATGGAATCTCGCACATCATCACGATGCGCAAATTATTCTTGCCACGCTCTAGACCAAAATTTTTCATGATGTCGAGCACCGCATCGGCCTCTTTCAGCGTGCGAACGAATGGCACCATCAGTTCGACGTTGGTGAGACCCATGGTGTCGCGCACCATTTTCATGGCTTCACATTCGAGCTTGAAGCAGTCGCGAAACGAACTTGCGATATAGCGCGAAGCGCCCCTGAAACCGATCATCGGATTTTCTTCGGTCGGCTCGTAGCGCGGACCGCCGATCAGATTGCGATATTCGTTGGATTTGAAATCAGAGAGACGAACGATGACTTTTTTGGGCCAGAATGCGGCGGCGATGGTGGCGACACCTTCCACCATTCTCTTCACATAAAAATCCACCGGGTTGTCGTAGCCGCGCGCGCGTTTGGCGACTTGCTCCTTCAAATCCATCGGCAGGCGCTCGTACTCGAGACAGGCCTTGGGATGGATGCCGATGGTGTTGGAAATAATAAATTCCAGCCGCGCCAGGCCAACACCATCGTTGGGCAATTGCGCAAAATCAAATGCCAGCTCAGGATTGCCGACGTTCATGGAAATCTTCACGGGAATTTCCGGCATGTTGTCGAGCGCAATCGTCTGCACTTCAAAGCCCACCTTGCCGCGATAAATATTGCCGGTGTCACCCTCACAGCAACTCACGGTGAGATCCTCGCCGTCGGTGACGACCTCGGTTGCGTTCTCACAGCCGACAACGGCAGGAACGCCGAGCTCACGGGCGATGATGGCGGCATGACAAGTACGACCGCCACGATTGGTGACAATCGCGGCAGCGCGTTTCATCACCGGCTCCCAATTGGGATCGGTCATGTCGGTGACGATCACATCGCCGTCTTTGAACAGACCAATCTCGGAGACATCCTTGATCACGCGCGCGGGGCCTGCGCCGACCTTGCTGCCGATGGCGCGGCCTTCGGCAATTTTTTTACCCGCTGCCGTCATGCGGTAGCGCGTCAGCGAACCGGTTTTCGAATCCTGCGATTTCACCGTCTCAGGACGCGCCTGCAAAATGTACAGCTTGCCGTCGCCGCCGTTTGCATTGCCTTCTTTGCCCCACTCGATGTCCATCGGGCAACCGTAGTGCGCTTCAATTGCGACGGCGTACTTGGCGAGTTCCTCGACCTCTGCGTCGGTGAGTGAAAAACGTTCACGTTCGGCCGGCGCAACGGCTTTTATTTCAACCGACTTGCCCGCCGAGGCTGTAGAGCCAAAAATCATTTTCTCGGCTTTGGTGCCGAGACTGCGGCGCAGCACCGCGGGCTTGGCGTTTTTCAAACACAACTTGGAGACATAAAATTCGTCCGGATTGACCGCGCCCTGCACCACCATTTCACCCAAGCCGTAGCTCGAGGTGATGAGCACCACCTCGCGAAAGCCCGATTCGGTGTCGAGCGTGAACATCACACCCGCCGCACCCGTGTCTGCGCGCACCATGCGTTGCACGCCAGCGCTCAACGCGACCTCGGCGTGGGCGAATCCTTTGTGGACGCGGTAAGAAATGGCGCGGTCGTTATACAGTGACGCGAACACGTGCCTGATCGCGTCGAGCACGTTGTCGATACCTTTGATGTTCAGATACGTTTCCTGCTGACCCGCGAATGACGCATCGGGCAAATCTTCGGCAGTGGCAGATGAGCGCACCGCGAACGACGCGTCAGGATCGTCCCGGGTGAGTTCGGCATAGGCATTGCGGATTTGTTTCTCAAGCGCAGGCTGCAATGGCGCGTTGGCGATGAGTGCTCGCACCATGGCGCCGGTGTTGGCAAGGGCGGCGAGATCGTCGACGTTTAACGACGCAACGGCTGCGTTGATTTTTTCGGTAATTTCGTTATGATTCAAAAAATCCCGAAACGCCTCGGCCGTCGTCGCGAACCCGCCGGGCACGCGCACGCCCGCGATGCCAAGCTGACTGATCAACTCGCCAAGCGAGGAATTTTTGCCGCCGACCGTGGCGACATCATCTTTGCGGAGCGCAGATAATGGTAAAACCAGAGGTAAAACCACAGGCAGGGCAAATGGGCTGGACATGGCGTCGGAAGAGGAGTTGGAAGAAGCGGGCCGGAAAATGGTGCAGTGCAGAATAAGGATAGAATTATAGCTGACCCGTCTCACCATTTATCCCATCCCTTCCCATAAAGTCGAACCCCGCAGAAGCGGGTACAAATATCGCCGAGAGACCATCCATGTCCACCCGACGCACTGCCTTTTTCATTTCAGACCGCACCGGCATTACTGTAGAAATGCTTGGTAATTCCTTGCTGACCCAATTCGATGTCGTCGAATTTCGCCGCATCACACTTCCCTTTATTGATAGCCTCGATAAAGCGCACGACGCCCTCAACCAGATCAAGGCGGCGCATGTGGAATCCGGCATGCGACCGCTGGTTTTCACCTCACTGATGGCGGACGACCTGCGCGAGGAAATTGCCAAGGCGGACGCGATGGTGCTGGATATGTTCGAGCGCTTCATCGTGCCGATGGAGGCCGAGCTGAAGGTGAAATCGGCGCACGCGGTCGGCCGCAGCCACTCGGCGGGAAATTTCAAGGATTACAACCAGCGCATCGAGGCGGTGAATTACACGATGGCGCACGACGACGGCATGACCAACCGCAATCTGGATCAGGCGGATCTAATTCTGGTCGGCGTTTCGCGCAGCGGCAAAACGCCGACCTGCCTCTATCTCGCGCTGCAATTTGGCATCAAGGCGGCCAACTATCCGTTGATCCCGGAGGATCTCGAAAAACTAAAACTGCCGCCCGCATTGGTGCCGCTCAAACACAAAGTCTGGGGTCTCACCATCGTGCCCGAGCGCCTGCAACAGATCCGCCATGAACGTAAACCCGACAGCAAATACGCCGCGTTGGACAACTGTAAATGGGAAGTCAACACCGCCGAAATACTCATGAAAGACGCCGGTATTTCGTATTTGAATTCCACCACCAAAAGCATTGAGGAGTTGGCGACCACGCTTCTGCACGAGGCGCAGTTGGCGCGGCGGGTGTATTAGCCGCTGGTGGCGGACAGTTCGCGTCGATCCCGAGGGTGTCGTGAAGGCGCGATGCCAGGGTCGCATTCGACGCAATATTTTTTAACCTGTCATTTCGAATCCGGCTTCATCGGCTGAAAAATCTGCTTTACACCATATAAAGCTGAGAGGCGATGCGATAAACAATGGGGATATGGTGGGATAAATCGAACTGTGTTGGGACGAAACAGCTAAAAAGAGAACAAGCAACTAAAAGTGCTTTAGAGGCGCTAAACAACGAAGTGTGATCGTATTACTGGCACGGTGGCCAAAGAAAGCTGGTGCTGCTTTTACGATTCAAGTCCGGGAATAGTCGCCTGACGGTCGGCTTTTAAGCGCGCGGCTTCGCGTTTGATGATGACATAGATGTGCGGCAACGACAGGCCGAATTGCTTTTGCAGATCGCGATAGTTGCCGTTGCCGTTATAGGCTTTCCAGACCTCACGGTGAAGTTTGCTGGAACGAAAGACTTTTCCGGCGGGCAGGTAATGCATCGAGCCGCCAAATTCCGCGAAAAATTTCGTCGCGGTTTCATCCGCAACCAGCTTTGCAATTTCATCGTCGAGGCCGGTCACTGCAGCGACTTGTTCGCGCACGATGAGTTGCAACGTCTCGATCATATGCTCGGTTTCAGGCTGGCTTCTGCCGACGGCACGGGCTGTTTTGCTCATCGCGCCAGCCATTGTTTAGTCTGCTCGATCAGGGTGTCGAGCTGGGAGGGCGCGACCCAGCTCATCGCCTCCACCTTGGTCTGGCTGCGCACGTAGCTGGCCAGCGCACCACCGCGCCGGTCGAAAACTTTTCCAGCGTCGGCGAGTTTTTGCCAGTTCGACCAGAGCTTGTTCCATTGCGGCTCATCCGGGAAAATGTTCTTCGGAATCGGCTGGCTGGCACGAAAGCCGCAGGATTTCAGGTGATTGAGTAGCTGCCGGCGTTCCGGGCCCGTCAGCGCGCCGCTGGAATCGGTGCGTTGATTGCTGATGCCGCGCACGATGGCGCGGTAGCTATCCTCACTGATGCCAAGCTGCTTTTTGGCGATGTGGATGAGCTTGAGATCGCGATTGCGCTCTGTGCCACCGGGATGGCGCGCGGCGACGGGCTGACGGGCGTTCATTTGATGAATATATTCAACGACACAGCAAGCTAAAAATTACCGCCAGCGCCATGAACAATTCCGAGCCGTAGCACCCGTCCACCACCGGCTCCGCGACCGGTGTTGACGGTTGTACCGTGATCGCGCAGGCCGCGTTGGGCTCAAAACCGCCGTCAAAATTTGACAATAATGGTGGTGGCCACGAGCCCCCATTCCTGCGCCTGCGACTCAGCAACGGTTATTCGTGGGCGCACGAATTCAGGGCCAACAGTGTTGATACGCTACAACTAAATTGTGCACTCGCGTGGGTGAAATTCATAAATCGAATCCCGGCGTATCAAACGCAAAAACGCCACCTATTAAAAACGAACTCCGGACTAGAGCTACATGTTTTCAGCGCGCTGGAAACATGGATAAATGCCAACTACGGAACAAACAGCGAGCGGGGAATCATAATTTCAAACGCGCCGCGCAGTGACTACGAGAATATTTGGCTGCGATGCCTGTGTGCGTGGAACGCTAGTTATCGACTGAGTTTGTTTTGCTCTCATATCCCAAAATTCCTCGACGACAACGGAGTAGGCGCATGAAAACCACCCTAATCATCAAAATCCGTGGCGACGGCTATATCTCCACCGTGGGCACTCAATCCGGGAACACCGCAATACAAGGTATGCGGATTGGCCGCACCCCGCACGAAGCCGCCACCCGCGCCGCCGAACTCATGCTCATGTACGCCACACACAACCCCGACGGCGGTATGATCATGGCTCCGCCGGAGGTAATGGATCTGATTCCCGCGCATCTGCGGGACATCCCTGGCGCCACATGAGCAATTGCATCGACTGGCAGCGCCGCTGGATCGTTGATCCAGCTGCCTGCACCGCCGCACACACGCCCACCGGGAGAGATATATGCCAAAACCCTCAAAAACCGCCCTTAAAGTCCGGCTGCTACTGCCAGCGCCCAATCCCTCGGACGTTGCCGCGTCGCGCCGAGAAGCGGGTCTATCGCAAGCCGACATGGCTGCTGCGCTCGGCCTGTCTGGGCAGGCCCGTATTGCTGAATACGAGAGCGGTAAACACACAATGCCCGCCGCGCTGTGGTCTCTGTGGCAGCTGATGTGCGGGCAACATCCGTTTGGATAGTTCGATCCATCTAAATTATCTTTAGCACGTGTAAAATTTACGATGTGCCATTTATCTCACCAAAACACGCTCAATTATCGCGCCGCGCGTCATAAAGCAAAGCAGATTTCTCGCTTTGCTCGAAATGACAGCCATGGGCACGGACTGATCGCGCTTCAGCTTCAATATCGCAGTAGCGCGCTTACAACACAAGCCGGGTCGTGATCGACCGGGCACTGCGTCTTTCTTGTTTAGCACCCACAGTTGTGCCATGATTTCGGCTGGCAAACGGCCATGACAGCGCTAGTCCGCCCGCCCAAATAATAATTCCAGGTTTCAACACTCCGAGGAGCTTCACATGTCATTCAAGAAACGTGTCATTCCCGCACTTGTTGCCTCTGCAATGCTGATGGGTGCGCCATCGGCCGAGGCGGTTCAGTTCAGCGGTGTTTATGTGTTTGGTGATTCCTTGTCGGATGCAGGATTCTTCCGCCCATTTCTCGGCGCCATCGGCATCCCCGCTGCCACTGCCGCCGGGCTGGGTCGCTTTACGACCAATCCGGGCCCGGTCTGGGCAGAACTGATCGCACAGACCTATGGTGGCAACGCTGCAGCATCAAACGCCGGCGGCAGCATCTATGCGCAGGGTGGCGCGCGCGCGCAGGGTAACTCCTCCGCGACGCCGCCAGGTTTTGCGCAGCGTCCGGCCGGAACACAAATTGGCGAGTACCTGAGCTCGTCCGGTGGCAGCGCAGATCCGCGTGCGCTGTATGCCGTCTGGTTTGGTGCAAACGATATTTTCCAAAATTTTGCGGGCATTGCCGGTGGCACGGTAAATCCGACCACTGTTATCAATACCGCAGCCGGAACTGAAATTGCCCAAGTCGCGCGCTTGCGAGCGGCCGGGGCGCGCTACATCATGGTGTTCAATCTTCCCGACCTTGGCAGCACGCCAGCGTTCGCGCCATCCGCAGTGGGCGCGGCGGGCAGTGCTGCGGCCACCAGTTTGGCAGTCGGCTACAACGCCACGCTGTTCGCCGGTCTGGCCGGCACGCGTGTGATTCCGGTCGACGCCTTTGCCTTGTTCGCAGACGTTAAAGCCAACGCTGCCGCATTCGGTTTTACCAACACCACCGGTGTCGCCTGCAATGCGACCCCGCCAGCGGGCCTGATCGCCTGCGGTCCCGGCAATCTGGTGGT
>JAYVXF010000090.1:0-2190 GCA_043793345.1 Betaproteobacteria bacterium
GCTCCCCTCTCCCGGCCTGTCGGCCACCCTCTCCCGCTCGCGGGAGAGGGGCTGGGGGAGAGGGCGTGGTAACAACTGGCATCGGTGTCATGCGGTTAGACAATTCTCAATAACCTTAAATTTTTGTCATTCCCGCGTAGGCGGGAATCCAATTTCGTTGGGATAGCACGACCTGATGAAAACTTGGATTCCCGCCTACGCGGGAATGACAGGTAAATAGTAGTCTGCCATATTGAAACAATAGCACTGGTGCGCATTTCAGGCTATTTATGCCCCGAAACGCCCGTCAAATGGCGTTCTACGCTTCGATATGCTGGCACGAGCATTTACGTCACCCCTGGAATTTTTCCAAACTTATATGACTGACACCCGCCTTACCCAGTGCCATTAAAAAAGTTTTCGCTGCGGCTTTTCCCGGAATGACAACCGCAGGCGCAATTTCCACCAGTGGCACCAGCACAAACGCGCGTTCATGCATGCGCGGATGCGGGACAGTGAGACCGCCTTCGTCGATTTGCAATTCATCGAAAATAAGAATGTCCAGGTCGAGAGTACGCGGCCCGTTTTTTTCGTCAGTGAGGCTGCTTCGAACGCGCCCGTGCTGCGCCTCGATGGCGTGCAGGCGCGCGAGGAAATCATGCGGTGACAGCGTGGTCGACATCTGCGCGACGGCGTTGACGAACACCGGCTGATCGGTGATCCCCACCGGGGCGGTTTCATACAAGGTCGAGATTTTCACCAACGCGGTTTCAGGCAACTCATCGAGATCACGCAGCGCACGCTGCACGTGCATCACCGGCTGATCCATGTTGCTGCCGAGTGCGACGAATACGGTCGCGCGGTGGGCGGACAAATTAGTGTTGGCAAATGTCATGTTGCCTCGCCTGTCGCGATTGCCGGGATTATTTCTGTTGCTGCCTCGCTGCCATCATCGGCAGATTTTTTCTTTCTGCGGCGGCGTTTTTTGGTCTTCGGCTCGTCGTCCGGCAGCAGCATGGTCTCACGCACCTGCTCATCGGCAAATTGAAAACGCTCCCACCACGCCGCGATTTCTTTATCGGCATCCCCCGCTTCGGCGCGCAACGCATAAAAATCGTAGCTCGCGCGAAAGCGCGGATGCGTCAGCGTCCGAAACGCCTGTCGCTGCGAACGATGCGGGAAGCGCGGCTGGGCAAGCCACAGCTCCTTGATAAGTGGATCAAGCCTGCGCGGAATTGCCAGCGTTTTGCGCTGCTGATCGAGCACATCATCCATCGCCTCGTGCATCGCCTGCAACGGCCGCACGCCTTTGGCCTCGAGCGCACGCCAGCGTTGCACCATCGGCCACCAGAACAACGCAGCAAATAAAAATGGCGGCGATACACCCTTGTCTGCAGCGATGCGCTCGTCGGTGCGTTGCAGCGCGAGCGTGACAAATGCTTTCGCGCCCACATCAGTGAACAGCGTATCGAGCACCGGCAGAATGCCCAAGTGCAGGCCGAGTGCGCGCAGCTTTTCGATGCCGTTGAGCGCGTGTCCGGAGAACAGCAGCTTCTGCATTTCGTCGAACAGCCGCGCGGTCGGCACGTTGTCGAGTAGCGGTGCTAATTCTGCAATTGGTGCTTCGGTGTCTACGTCAATGGTGAAGCCTAACTTGGCAGCGAGACGCGCGGCGCGCAACATGCGCACCGGATCCTCGCGGTAGCGCGCCGTTGGGTCACCGATCATCACCACGCGTTTCTTTTTGATGTCCTCCAGACCGTTCACATAATCCCAAACCTCTTCGCGCTCGGGATCGTAGAACAGCGCATTCATGGTAAAGTCGCGGCGGATCGCGTCCTCTTCCTGATTGCCGTAAACGTTGTCGCGCAACAGGCGACCGTGCTCATCGGCGCGGCCATCCTGCTCATCTTCGCTGGTCGTGGGGTGATTGGCGCGAAAGGTCGAGACCTCGACCGTCTCATCGCGAAACATTACATGCACAAGCTTGAAGCGCCGACCGATGATGCGCGCGCGGCGAAACACGCTGCGCACCTGTTCGGGTGTGGCATCGGTGGCCACGTCGTAATCTTTCGGGTGGCGCTTCAACAACAAATCCCTGACCGCGCCGCCGACCACGAAAGCTTTGTAGCCCGCGCGGTGCAGACCTTCGCAGACGCTGATGGCGGCGTTTGAAAGTTCTTCGCGGCGAATGCCGTGTTCGTCGCGCGC
>JAYVXF010000091.1:0-7329 GCA_043793345.1 Betaproteobacteria bacterium
ATGCACGTCCAGCCCAACAAACTTGATAAACTGTTCCATGACCTGTCCCCTCAATTTCGGCTCTGCGCCTGTGGTTGCAAGACCTCAAGCTTAATCCGCATCGCTTGAGGTGTGGCAGGTCAATACATGATGTCTAGCACTGGCGCGCTTCTTATGACATTTTTGCGCCGAACGCCGCATCAACGCTTGTTCTACATGGATTTTACCTATGCCAAATATCCCCTACATCAGCGACACCGATATCGACCAACATCGCACCCCGGCCGATCTCGTCGATGCCATCCGCGCCCGCCGTGCCAATCGGCAATTGCTAAACCTTGACCGCATGTTGCTGCATAGTCCGCCGATGGCGCGCGGCTGGAATATTTACATGGGCGCTATCCGCAAGGATCTCCAGGTCTCGCCGGTGCTGCGCGAGCTGGCGATTTGTGCAGTGGCAAAATTAAATCGTGCCGAGTATGAGTGGATGCAGCACGCACCGGAATTGTTAGCTGCGGGTGGCACGCAAAAGCAGCTTGATGCGCTCATTGAGATTGACGCAGCACCTGCCAACGCGGCGGTGTTCAACGAGCTTGAGCGGCTGGTGTTGAAATTGACCGAAGAAATGTCCCGCCAAATTGAGGTACGCAGCACAACCATGAACGCGCTGCGGGGTCATTTGCCGGATCGCGAAGTGGCTGAAATTGTCGGCGTGATTGCCGCCTACAACATGGTGTCGCGTTATTTGGTGGCGCTCGGCGTGGGGCCGGAAAATAATAGCGCCTAACGCGCGCTAAATCGCCCCGCGCAGCGCCTGTTTGCGCTCGTACATTTCCTTATCCGCTGCGGCGAGCAAGGTGGCAACATCCGGCCCCGCACCGGGGTATGCCGCCATCCCGATTGAGGCGGTGACTTGCAGATGCGCGGCGACTTCAGCGGCGATGGAGGTGAGCGGCTCTTTCATTCGCTGCTCGATTTTTTCGCGCACGGCGCTGGCCGCTGCGGCGTTGTCTATTTCACTCAACAGCACCACGAACTCATCACCACCGTAGCGCCCGACGATATCGCCCGAGCGCAGCGCGTGCTTTAACCGATCCGCCAATTCAGCCAGTACGATGTCACCGGTCTGATGTCCCAACTGGTCGTTCACGCGCTTAAAGTGATCCAGATCGACAAACAGCACCGCGAAATGCGCCTTGCGCAGCCCCGAGCGAAATTCTTCGATGCGCCGCGTGACTTGTTTTTCGAACGTTTCACGATTAAAAACGCCGGTCAGTTTGTCGGTCTGCAAGCTCACTTGCATCGCTTCAAAATTACGTGCGAGCTCGCCCAATTCATCCTTGCGCGCAATGCCGACCGGCATGAACAGATGCCCTTCGCCCAGGCGGCGCGCGGCCGTCGATAGCAGCCGCAGATCGTGCGACACCCAATTGAGCACCCAGAGGCCTAGCACCATCGCCAATAGCGCGGCAATGGCCGCAATCGTGACGGTGCGGGTGACGTTATCGACCACGCCTGCCATGAAATCACTGCGCGGTACCGCCACGACGGTGAGCCATTCGAGTCCCGCGCTGTCACGGATCGTGCTCACGGAAGCATAAATGCGTCCGCCCGGGCCGTCGAACGCGCGTGCCTGCGGCTCACGGTCTTTAAGCCCCGCCCTGAAAACGTCCATCACTTCGGCGTAGGTCGCGCGCACCAATGCGTTGCCGCTTTGCGCGGCGTTCAGGCGGATTTTTTGGCCGTGTGACAGACGAGTGGAGTCATCGGACGATGATGCGATAAGGTCACCGTTTTGTTCCGCAACAAACGCCACACCGTTTTGCGAAACCCGCAAGGCTCGGACAAAATCATTGAGCATTTTGAGCGACACATCGGTGGCCGCAACGCCGCCGATTTCGCCGTTCGCATCGAACACGGGCTTGGCGCGCGTGGCGACCAGTTCACCGGTACGATTGTCAACGTAGACCGGCGACCAGACCGATTTTTTAGCCTCCAGTGCGGCGATGTACCAGGGCCGTTGACGGGGATCATAGAGCCGCGACTCAACGAACGCCTTTTCCAGCGGCGCATCAAGCCCGGCGAATCGCTGCAGGCCGCGCGGCGTGGTCGCGGAATGGCCGGAGCGCCATTCGCCACTGCCGTCCGCGTTGCGGAGCACGCCCGCAAACTGGCCGCGACGATTGCCGTAATACACATAATTATTCGGGTCGGGATTGAGCGAAGCGGCGACCCACATGCGGTTGCGCAGACTTTCACTGTCGGCTTCCATCGAGACGGGTGCTTTCAGATCATCCGGAAAGACTGCGTCGAGCGCCACGCGGGAGCCGACCAGATGCCGGTCCACCGCCTGACTCACGCGGCTCACCATGTCGCGCAGCAATTCCTCCGATACGGTCGACACCGCGTGGCTTCCTGCGGCGTATGAAAAGCCGCCGATGATGGCCGCGACCAACAAGGTCAGCGCCACGTAGGGTACGGTCAATACTTGCCGAAGCGAAAGGTGAGCCCGAGCCATTTGTCATTCATCCCCTGAATCGACCCTGACCAACGGCGCAGAAAATATCCGGCTATTGGTACATATTGCCGATACGACCTTGCATCATACCGATGCTGGCAAGTTAAGGAAAGTCCGCCGTACGACCATCGCTGCGGTCGTCTATTCAGTGGCAATGATGGGTGGCGCAGACCCGCCCTCAGGCTGGTCGATCCAGTAGCGTTGGCGCTCGGTGCGGAATGTACTCAATGCCGGTTTGCCGTTCGCATCCATGCCAAATTTGAGGGTGATGGCGCCCAGCAAATCGGTGCGATAAATCGGAATCTTTCGTGCGGCGTAACGTGCCATCACGACACCATTGGGATGACGAAAGCGACTCCGATAGCCCACCGGCACCAGCGCCATCGTCGGCGACACAGCGTCGATGAAAGCGTCGGTCGACGATGTGCGACTACCGTGGTGCGGCACCACCAGCACGTCCGATTTCAGCACCGATGGCGCATCCCTGAAACGCGCCATCAACAGATTTTCGGACAGCTTTTCGATGTCGGCCGTCATCAGAATGCTGCCGCCGGGCGCGGTAATTTTTAGCGTGCAGCCAAGGTCATTGGTCTTTGTGCCATCGACGCCGTAAGCATCTTTCGCCGGATGAATAATGTCGAAATCCACCCCGTCCCAATGCCAACGGTCACCACCACTCTCGCTCCATTCACAGCGCATCACTTCGGCTGCACCGCGCAGATTTTCATGCGTCGCATCCATCGAGGTCAGCAGCCATTTAGGTTTGCGCATATCGATCACCGACCTGGCACCACCCGAATGATCTTCGTCGGCATGCGTGACGACGAGGGCATCGAGCACGCGCACGCCCTCCCCGCGCAGGTATGGCGCAATGATGCGGTTACCGGTATCTGCATCCGGGTTCCAGCGCGGTCCGGCGTCGTACACCAAGGCATGGTTCGCGGTGCGGACGACCGTGGCCAAGCCCTGCCCCACATCGAGCAGTGTCATCCACAGCTCGCCAGGCTTTGGCGCAGGCGGCAGCACCACAAACAGCGGCAGCATCAATACCGCACCGACCCAGCGCATGGCCGCACCACGCGGCAGCAGCAGCCACACCACACCGATCATCGCCAGCAACGCCGTCCAGGGTTGCGGCGCATGCGATTGCCAGACCGCATTCGGCAGCTCACTCAAAAACGCGAGCGCAATATAACACCACGTCATCACCAAATGCGCCAACTGTAGAATGAAATCAAACGGCAGCAACGCCCCGATGAGCGTGATCGGCACGACGATCAAGCTAACCACGGGAATGGCGAACGCGTTCGCAATTGGCGAAATAATCGACACCTCCTGAAACAGCACCAGCGTCACCGGTAATAGTCCGAGCGTGACTGCAATCTGGGTGGTGACCGCGCCAGCAACCGCGCCCAGCTTGCCTGTACGGTGTGCAGTGACATAAAAAATCATCGCCACGCAGCCAAATGAAAGCCAGAAGCCCGCTGCCAATCCCGCCCACGGGTCGAGCAGTAATACCGCCAGCAAGGCCCAGGCTAAAATGCGCGACCCCGACACACCGCGGCCAAACCAGAGCGCAATCGCGATGGTAGCCAGCATGAAAAAAGTGCGCTGCGTGGGTACCGAAAAACCCGCAATCAATGCATAAGTCAACGCCGCCAATGCACCCGCGAATGCAGCAGCGCGTTGCGCAGGCAGTCGCAACGCCAGCGCCGGTATGCGCGCCCAACATCGAAACACCAGCCAATACAAAAGGGACGCCACCATCGTAATGTGAAGACCCGATATCGACATCAAATGGCCCGTGCCGGTACGCCAGAAAACTTTCCACTGCTCGGCGGGAATGGCGCTCTGCTCGCCGATGGCAAGCGCCACCAACACGCCACGATAGGGATCGTCTTTCAGCGCAGCCAGCATCCGGTCCCGCAGCGCCATCCGCATGCGATCCACCTGAGCCATAAAGCCGGTCGCATTCACCGGCAATTTTGCGTTCACGCCTTTAACGCGGATATAGCCGGTCGCGCGGATGTTGTGTTCCAGTGCCCACGCTTCAAAATCAACACCGTGCGGATTCATCGTGCCGTGTGGGCGTTTCAGGCGAACGGTGAGATGCCAGCGCTCGCCCGGTGCCAGTATCGGCGCCAACTTTTTTTCCTCGGTCTTGCGATCCGTTTCAACGTACCAGGTGAGCGAAATATGCGATGGTACGACGGCATCTTTGCTGATGATTTTTTCGACATCAAACTCAAATCGCGTGCCGCGCTCGGTCAATTGCGGCAGGCTGGCGATAGCACCGATGAGCTCGATGTCCTTGATTTCCATCTCGGGCGGCAGCGATTCAGCCATGCGGATTTCAGCGCGCCATTGTGCCCAGCCAAAGCCCAAGCCGATGCCAGCGCCAAGCGCTAAAAATGCGGAAAGCATCAGAACTGCGTAGGATCGGCGCTGTCCAAACAGCCAGGCACACAGCGCGAGAGCGGCGCCGATCGCCGCCGTTACAATGGCGGGAAATTCAGGTAGCAGCGGCTGCATTTGCAGCGCGCATACACCGATCAGAAAGCCGAGAATGAAAAGACGCAAGGTAGCAATTGAAGAAAAATAAATGGACGCCGCATCACGCGCGGAGCAGGCGTTGCGTGTCAACTAAATATTGCCAAGTTGCTTACAACGCATCGCGCATTCCAATCGACGACGCACTTATCGACTTTTCATCGCCAAGACACAAATGAAACGTTTCCTGCGCGATAAGCTGCCCAAGCCCACCACGATCACCGAGAACAAATACCTGCGCTTCCTCACACCGTGGCTGCGACATCCGCGCCTGTGGCACATGCATCGGCGCTCGGTCGCGCGCGGGGTTGCGATCGGATTGGTGACGGGCATGATTCCGGGCCCGGTGCAAATGTTGCTCGCCGTGATCATCGCCATCCCGTTGCGTGCCAACGTGATGGTGGCCGCCGCGACGACGCTGTACACCAACCCGTTCACCTTCATCCCGCTCTACATTCTGGCGTACAGCATCGGCACATTGGTGACTGGCGAGCCAGTGCGCAACGTGATCCCGCCCGACCTTTCCGTGCCATGGCTGGAATTCTGGAAAGTGGTGCCCGTACTTTTTGACTGGATGGTCTCGCTCGGCTCGACGCTGCTGATTGGCTTGGCGATCCAATGCATTGTGTTTGCAATCGGCGGCTACGTCGCCACAATGATTGTCTGGCGTTGTATAGTTTCCAGAATGTGGACTCGCCGCAAACTAACAAGAACAACATGACGCCCGACTATTGGCATGAAGCCTGCATCGCGTTATCAAAGCGCGACAAGGTGATGAAAAAACTCATCAACGCGTATCCGGAAGCGCAACTGCGCACCCGGGGGGATGCGTTTCAGACGCTGGCACGCGCAATTGTCGGCCAGCAAATATCGGTGAAGGCGGCGCAGTCGGTGTGGAATAAAACGCTGGCCGTGGTCGGTGAAATCACGCCAAAAAACATGCTCGCCGCCACACCAGAAGACCTGCGCGCAGCGGGCAATTCACGCCAGAAAATTTCCTACATGCAGGATCTCGCCGGGCATTTTGCCGATGGCCGCATCAAGCCGAAGCGCTGGCACGCGATGGCCGATGACGACGTCGTCGCCGAGCTCGTTGAAGTCAAAGGCATCGGCATCTGGACAGCGGAAATGTTTCTGATTTTTTATTTGATGCGGCCCAATATCTGGCCGATTGATGACATCGGCGTGATCCGCGCCGTGGAAAAACATTATCACGATGGCGACCGGCTCGAGAAGGCCGAAGTGCAATGGTATTTCGACCGCTTCGCACCGTGGTGTACGGTCGCGACCTGGTATCTGTGGCGCAGCCTGGATCCGATTCCTGTCGAGTATTGATGGCGGCAGAAATTTACGCCTTGGTGTGGGGCATCGTCAAACGCATTCCGCGCGGCGGAGTCGCGACCTACGGCCATATCGCCGCGCTGCTCGGCATGCCAAGACACGCGCGGCAAGTTGGCTACGCGCTCGCTGCAACTCCTGAAAACATGAAAATCCCCTGGCATCGCGTCGTCAATGCAGAGGGGCGAATCAGTTTGCGACTGAAGCATTGGGACACTGGCAGCGACGACTTGCAGCGCATTTTGCTTGAGGCTGAAGGCGTGACGTTTGACGCCAGTGGACGGATTGAGATGAAAAAATTTCGCTGGCAGCCTCGATGATTTGTCGTGCGTTTTTCCCGCATCGTGCCAGCTCAAGGCAGCCGTTCTTAATGCCCGCTTGTTGTCCGGTGGCGCCGCTCGATCTTGGCGCCGACTTCGGTCGTGCGGCGATCAGTCAGGCCGGCGCGGCGGATCAAGTCGTTCCAGATCGCATCGCTGCCAATGGATTTAAAGCTTATGTATAACGCGACTTCGGCCGGGTATGCGTCAGCGCCACCGAGGCGCGCGAGATGGCGCGTCGTCGCCCCGGGCGTGTTATCCGCCGCCCAGGCGCGCATGATGGCCTGCCACAACGCGAGTTCAAACGGCTCGTCTGCGTCGTCAAAACCGTACTGCCATTTCAGGAACGACGCCTCCGCAGGGGACAGCTCTTTGCTGAGAAACCTCATGGTCAACGCTCCTCTGATTAATCACGACCTGCACCGCTACCAGTCTAGTGTCGTGACACAGAAATAGCGAGGCAAATAAAACGGATGATGCGAAGCTGAAACGGTCGGTGTACCGATACCGCGCGCGATAACGCAACATTATCCGGCGACAACTTGCGCAGTTGACCGACATGCTTGAATGGTTGGTTGGCGGTTTCAAACCAAGCATCGGCGCGGCTGCCAGACTAGAAGTGGC
>JAYVXF010000092.1:0-21606 GCA_043793345.1 Betaproteobacteria bacterium
CCCTTCGACAGGCTCAGGGCGAACGGGGATTAAGTAAACAGTATTGGGTCAGCGCATTCCAGCGCTATCATCCGTTGATCGTCAGAATTACATAATTTAATGCGGCTTCATAGCCAATTGCCGCTAGTTTTTCGCACTTTTTCAGTCTCACTCGCGTAAAATACGCAGTCCTCGATCCACCCCGATATTTTTCGTCACCTCGCAAGGCAGCAAACACCATGGCTCAGTACGTATACACCATGAATCGCGTGGGCAAGATTGTTCCGCCCAAACGGCAGATTCTCAAGAACATTTCACTGTCGTTTTTCCCCGGCGCCAAGATCGGCGTGCTGGGTGTGAATGGCTCCGGCAAATCGACGCTGCTCAAAATCATGGCGGGTCTCGACAAGGAGATCGAAGGCGAAGCGGTGCCGATGCCCGGCATCAAGATCGGCTATCTGCCGCAGGAGCCGCAATTGAACCCCGACCAAACGGTGCGCGAATCGGTCGAGGAAGGCATTGGCGGCGTGTTGCAGGCCAAAGCGCGACTCGATCAGGTCTATGCCGCCTACGCCGAAGAAAACGCCGATTTTGACGCGCTGGCGACCGAGCAGGCAAAGTTGGAAGCGATCATCAACGCCGAAGGTGGCGACAACACCGATACGCAACTTGAAATTGCAGCTGACGCGCTACGTCTGCCGCCTTGGGACGCGATCATCGGCAAACTTTCCGGTGGGGAGAAACGTCGCGTGGCATTGTGCCGTCTGTTACTGTCGAAACCAGACATGCTGCTGCTCGATGAGCCCACCAACCATCTGGACGCGGAGAGTGTCGAATGGCTGGAGCAGTTCCTGCAAAAATTTCCCGGCACCGTGGTCGGCATTACCCATGATCGATATTTTCTGGATAACGCGGTGCAGTGGATTCTGGAGCTCGATCGCGGCACCGGCATTCCGTACGAAGGCAATTACAGCTCGTGGCTTGAGCAAAAATCGGATCGATTGAAAAAAGAAGAGTCTAGCG
Source organism: Betaproteobacteria bacterium (assembly GCA_043793345.1). Lineage (GTDB taxonomy): Bacteria > Pseudomonadota > Gammaproteobacteria > Burkholderiales > Usitatibacteraceae > UKL13-2. The sequence goes on from JAYVXF010000092.1 coordinate 1,003, forward strand.
AATCGGCGCGGCAACGGACGTTGAAAAAAGAACTGGATTGGGTACGCCAGAATCCGAAGGGCCGCCAGGCGAAATCAAAAGCCCGCATGACGCGCTTCGAGGAACTGTCCAGCTACGAATATCAAAAGCGCAACGAGACGCAGGAAATTTTCGTACCTGTCGCTGAGCGCCTCGGCAATGAAGTGATCGAATTCGTCGGCGTGACCAAATCATTTGGCGACCGCGTGCTGATCGACAACCTTTCCTTCCGTGTGCCGCCCGGCGCTATCGTTGGCGTGATCGGCCCTAACGGCGCGGGTAAATCGACGCTGTTCAAACTCATTCAGGGTGTCGAGAAAGCCGATAGCGGCGAAGTGAAAATCGGCCCGACGGTGAATCTCGCGTTCGTCGATCAATCGCGCGATTCACTGCCGAACGACAAGACGGTATGGGAAGCGATCTCCGGCGGCGCCGATATTCTGACCATCGGCAAATTCGAGATGCAGTCGCGCGCCTACATCGGGCGCTTCAATTTCAAAGGTGCGGATCAGCAAAAACTGGTCGGCAATCTCTCGGGCGGCGAGCGCGGACGTTTGCATCTTGCCTACACATTGCTCAAGGGCGCGAACGTTTTGCTGCTCGACGAACCGTCGAACGATCTCGACGTGGAGACGCTGCGTTCACTCGAAGATGCGCTACAGGAATTCGGCGGCTCGATCATGGTGGTGTCGCATGATCGCTGGTTCCTTGATCGTATCGCCACCCACATCCTCGCCTGTGAAGGCGATTCGCAATGGGTGTTTTACGACGGCAATTACAACGAGTATGAGAATGACAAGTTGCGCCGTTTGGGTGAAGAAGGTGCGCGGCCAAAGCGCGTACGGTATAAGGCCTTGAAGTAGCAAACTCCAGCGCTGGCGCGGTTTTCGGACGTTAAATGTCCGGAGACGCCCGCCGCTTGGCGTTCTACATTGTTTTATGGCCGATGAATTCGCTCGGATAAACGCCAGCAGTGGCGCGCCTCGTGGCGCGAAAATGGGTCAAGAGCCGCGCCAACGCTGGAGTTTGCCAATGCCCGTCCCGGCGTGATTGCACCATGCGGCAATGTTTATTTCGCTGCGATCAAGCTCTCAGGCGCTCTGCCATCAAAGACGGAGGAGCCAAGTTTTTGCCGCTAAATGTGCCATCTTTCGTCTTGCGGCGAACGCCGTTGTCGCTGGATGGCAACGCTTATCTGCACAGTCGTTTTTGCATTTCCATTTAATTCAACCACTTAAATTTTGGCATGGCAACTGCTACGTACTCGTGCGCGCGCGACGCAGACAACACGATTATTCAGAGGGAACACCATGGCTCTGCACCTGCCCCACCCCTGGCGACCCCGTTCAACCACGGCATCACTGCCTGAGAACGCGTCGAGCCGCACATCGCGAGCCGACGTTGACGCGAATGTTGAGGTGGCAAACAATGGCGACCGTGAACGCAAACGCAAGCGCGTGTGGCGGGCACTGATCTGGATCGTGTTCGCGAATGTGTTGCTGTTCTGGCTGGTCACCTGCGTGAACGTATCGGCGCAGAGCGCCAACAGCGTCGCCGTTTATCTTACCTACACGCCGTCAACCGGCAGCTACAGCTACGCGCTGGCACCACCGACAGCAGCGGGTACGCGCGACGACGGGGTGAAATTCAGAGTGCAGGCAACGGCTGCGCCGATTGATGGACAGGCGGCCGTCGCGTTGCAAAAGCTTTCGCTGGCACCGCTCGGGCGCGTGGCGCTCACCGCTGACAGCAGCGAAGCGGCAAGCTTACAGTCACAAGGCTGGCGGCTCGATGGCACATTAGGCTATGTCGCCCGACAGAAAACAGCGAGTACCGTGCCGCTATATCGATTGAGCCACGACGCATTCAATCTCAATCTTTACTCGACCAAAGCACCGGGTGATAACGTGCTCATCGACAGATTCGGCTGGCGCGACGCCGGCGTCGTCAGCTACGTGAACCCCGCGACCGAAAGCGCTGCCAGCGGCACGCTGCTGTCGATGGATTCGAGGCTGACACCGTCGCCGCCGATCCTGCCGCTTGCGCCCCCACGCGTGTCAGGCTTTGCGCCTGCGAGCGCGCAAGTCGGCGGCACAGTGCAGATCAGCGGCAGTAATTTTGACAACGTCAGCAGCGTGCGTTTCAACGGCGTCGTCGCCACTGGCGTCACAAAAATTTCCGCAAACGAATTGCAGGCAACGATCCCGGTTGGCGCGAGCAGCGGCAAAATCAGCGTGACCACGCCGGTCGGGACTGCGACTTCAAGCACTGACTTTATCGTGACTGTCGCACCTCCCGTGGCGAATGCCGCCTACACCGAAGCCGCGCGCTTCCTCACGCAGGCCACGTTTGGGCCGAAGCCCGCGAGTATTGACCGGGTGAAAGCGCTTGGCATCCCGGCGTGGATCGATGAGCAATTCACCAAGTCTGCGGCCTCACACATGAGCTACGTCGACGCGGCCAAAGCGCGTCGCATTGACGCGATGGGTAAGAGTTATTACGCCGAGGAAGATTCCTACGAAGCCACCTGGCAGCAATGGCTTTTTGGCCCCGATGAGTTGCGCGCGCGCATGAGCTTTGCATTGTTGGAGCTGATGGTGATTTCCAATATTGCACCCGATCTGACGGCTGACGCAATGTCCTCCTACATGGATACATTGAATCTTTACGCGTTCGGCAATTACCGCGATCTGCTCGGCGCCGTCACGCTGCACCCGACCATGGGCTACTACCTGAACATGCTGGGCAGCGAGAAAGAAGATGCGGCCAACAATAAATTTCCGAATGAAAATTATTCGCGCGAAGTGCTGCAATTATTTTCCATCGGGCTTTATCAATTGAATCCCGACGGCACGCGAAAGCTCGATAGCGCAGGCGTCCCGCTGGCAAGCTATGACGAAAGTGTGGTGAAGGGATTTGCCCGCGCGTTCAGCGGCTGGACGTTCTTTGGCAACGATCCGGCGGATGCAAACAAATTTGATCGGCCCGAAGAAAGCTGGACCAAGCCGATGATCGCGTTCGCCGGCAAGCACGAGACCGGAACAAAAAAACTGCTCAATGGCGTAACCCTCGCCGCCGGACAATCGGCCGAGAAGGATATGCAAGACGCGCTGGATAATATTTTTAATCATCCCAACGTCGGGCCCTTTGTCGGGCGGCAACTCATTCAGCGCTTCATCACCTCGAACCCATCGCCTGCCTATGTGGCGCGCGTCTCAGCCGTGTTTGGCAACAACGGTCGTGGTGTGCGCGGCGATTTGGCCGCCGTCATCAAGGCGGTGTTGACCGACGCCGATGCGCGCAGCGTGACGGCGGGTGGCGACGCAAAATTCGGCAAGCAGCGCGAGCCCGTGATCCGCTTTGCCAATATTTTGCGCGCCTTCAACGCGACCTCGGTCAATGGCCGCAACGATATTCACTATCTGGACAGCGCCGATAATGCGCTGGGCCAAAGCCCGTTGTTGTCGCCGTCGGTGTTCAATTTCTTCTCGCCTTTCTACACCCGACCGGGCAAGCTCGCGCAATCGGCGATGGTCGCACCGGAGTTTCAAATCACCAATGAAATCCAGAGCATCGGCACCGCGAATTTTTTCTACGAGCTGGTGCGCAATGAAGGTTATGGCGCGGGCGATTCACAATTAAAGTTTGACCTCGGCACCGCAAAAAGTTTCGCCAACAATCCGGCGCAGCTGGTCGACCACCTTTCTAACCTGCTTACTTACGGCGATCTTTCGGCGGGCACCCGACAGATCATCATCGACGCGGTCAGCGCTGTGCCATTCAATAACAGTGCCGATGATCGCACCTTGCGCGTGCGAACGGCGATCACGCTGTTCGCGTTGTCGTCCGATTTTGTCATCCAGAAATAGCCGGGGCCAAAATGAAAAATAATGACGCCAGCAATATCGCCCATCCGCGCCGCCGTTTTTTGCAATCCGCGTCAGGGCTATTGATTCCCGCCGTCGTGCCGTTCGCCGCACAAAATGCGCATGCGAAGCTGCAAAAAATTGTCAACACCGCAGCGGGCGACGACTACCGTGCGCTGGTCTGCGTATTCATGTTCGGCGGCAACGACGCGAACAACATGATCGTGCCGCGCGACCCGGCCGACCACACCCGCTATGCGGGGCCGCGCGGGCCGCTCGCCATTGGGCGCGACCAGTTGCTCAGTGTGAAGCCGACTAATGTGCAAGGCCGCGAATTCGGTTTTCATCCGTCGATGACGGGCATTCAGACCTTGTTTAACGCCGGCAAAGCGGCCGTGATGGCCAACGTCGGCACGCTCGCGCAGCCGCTCACCAAGGCGCAATATAACGCCGGCAACGTGCCGCGCCCGACTAATCTTTTTTCGCACAGCGACCAGCAATTTTTGTGGAACACGGCAGTTGCGGACAATTCGCTGCGCACAGGCTGGGGCGGCCGGCTCGGCGACCGCGTGGCGGCAATGAACCAGTCCGGCAGTCTCACCACCTGCATGTCGGTGGCGGGCAATTCAACCTTTCTTTCCGGCGACACGATTCGTTCATTTCCGGTTTCACCTTCTGGCCAATTCGGTCTGGATTTTTACGAAAACGGCACTGAGACCCAGCCGCTCTCGACCGGCATTCAAAAGCTGCTCGGCCAGTCCGCATCGCGCGTAAACATTATGGACGGCGTGTGGCTGGATATTCTTTCCGGCGCAATCACCAACCAAAAACAAATTTCAGCGGCGCTCAATTCAGCCTCGGCATTAACGACGGTTTTTCCCGACACCGGACTCGGTCAGGCGATGCGCATGGTCGCGCGCCTGATCGTTGCGCGCGGTGCGTTCGGTGCCAAGCGGCAAGTGTTCTTCGCGGCTATCGGTGGCTTCGATACGCACGGCGACGACCAGACGCAACGTCAAAATGAATTGCTCGGCGAAGTCTCCGGTGCGATGAGTGCGCTCTATAACGCGACGGCTGAAATCAACATGGCCGAAAACGTAACCGCATTTACCGCGAGCGATTTTAATCGCAATTTTGTCAGCAACGGGAAAGGCTCTGATCACGCCTGGGGCAGCCACCATCTGATGGTTGGCGGCGCGGTAAAAGGCAACGCGATGTACGGCACTTTCCCCACGCAGATTGTCGATGGCCCCGACGACGTCAGCAAGGGCACGTGGATTCCGACCACCTCGGTCGATCAATACGCGGCGACGATGGCCAATTGGTTTGGTGTAACCGGTGCGGATCTGAACGCAGTGTTTCCGAATCTGTCGCGGTTTCCGGCGGCCAATCTTGGCTTCATGGTGTAGTGGTAAAACACTAGCACTGGCGCGCTTCGTGGCGTCTTTTTGCCCGGAGAGGCGCGCGGACGCTAGCGTTCAACTTCTCTCAATGCCAGGACAGCCGCCCATGCCAGTGGCCGAATCCCGCGAATGTAGACGATGCCATCGGTAATGCCGGTGTCGCTGGCATCCTTGGTCACGATTGCATCATCCGAGGATCTTTTCAAAAAACGCCGCGCGATACGCTGGCGAAGAATCCCGTCCGGGGAAAACCCGCATCGCGACTTCCATGCCGAGCCGCCGATAGCTCTCCCATTGCGCCTCATCGAAAAACTGATCTGCGGTCGGCTCCTGTGGAAATGCGGGGTGTGTGGCGCGGTATTCGCAAAGGTCGGCCGCAGAACTGGTCAGCAGCCGCGGCTTGAGAATGATGATTCGCGCATCGGGATCCTTTCGGCGCGCGCCGACTTCAATGTTGGACAAGCGGGCGTCGTGATAGACATTGACCAGAACGGCGCATTTGTCGTGCAATGGCAACGTGCCGTCCTTGCCACGGAAAAAGTCGGTGGTCTTGCCAAAAACGCCGCCAAGGTTCACGTCGTTGGTGACCACGCCATCGACCTCCAGCTCGATGCCGAAATCGATTCGCGCGAGCCGCGTGAGATTGGCCAGATCGCCAAACTCGTACTTCGGATCGGCACCACAGTCGCAAATCACGATCAACTTTATTTTGCGTTGTGGCCGCAGCAATTCGTAGGCGGCGGTGTTTTCGAAATGGCCACCATCGGAGAGATATTGCCAGGCGCGACGGGTGCCGTGGAAGCGCGCCAGCAGTTCATCGAAAAGATAAATCTGCGTTTTGAATGCGGCGCGCAAACCGGTGTCGCGAACCCTTAGCGAACTGGCACGAATTTGCGATCCCCACCATCGGCCGAGCCGCACATTGGCCAGCCCCAGGAACAGCGAGTAACTCAGACTGGTGCGGCGGCCGAGCCCGGTCGTAAACGCGGCGCCGGAAACACCGATCCATTCGCCGACCGTCAGCGCAGCACCGGTCTCGGTTCTGGCGTCCGGTTGCGGCATCGGAAAGGTTTCTTTGTCGTAAGCCAGTCCGCCCGGAATGACCGCGAGCGGCTTACCCTTGCGATCCGACTGCACCAGTTGTTCGGTCGGGTCGCTGGTCAGATTCATGCAGGTGTTGATGATGTGCATCGGCGCATAGGCGTTGCGATACAGATCGGCGATCTCCATGAGGTCGCCGGGCGCAGGCTCGGTCACGCTGCGCAAGTGTTCCTGACCGGCAAGGAAGCGCAGCGAATTACTGGCGCCCAGATACGCGCGCGTGATGCGGGCGGTGTAAATGCCCTGCAGTGTTGAGAGATTCAGAAAACCCGGAAATCGCCCAGCCGCCAATGTAATCACCAAATTCAAGCCGACGGCGAGCAACACGATTAACAAATACGGCAGATGTGCGTCGCGCGACGCGAAGGCGTCGGGATCGGGCCGCAGGCCATTCCACGCAATCCAGAGCATGGATTGCGCCCACATCACCGCGACCAGCAGCGCGAGAATGGTGCCGGCGATAGCGGCCAATTTACTGAGCGGAATTTTCGCCAGCCATGGCGGCGCTTTGCGCTCGCTGCCCATGCTCGATAGCCGCCGCGCGAGCCATATCAACACCGCCGCAACGATGGCCGGGCTCAACGATTGCCAGATATTGGCCCCCTGCACATAGAGCGTCTGCGCGATGGTGTCGATCAATGCGACCGCGCCAATCAGCGCCGCGCAAATCATGCCTGTTGACAATCGGCGCGTAAGAACCACGCGCCGACGCGTGACCGTTTCGTTTAAGGCGGCCGTCAGCACATACCAGACCGGACCAAACGTCGCCAGCAGGCCTTCGGCGGCGAGCAAATAGGCAATGGGCTGCCAGAACGGATATCGCTGTTCGATGAAGTATGCGAGCGACAACATCAAAATGCCAATGCCGACGCAGACAGTCGCGGCGATCGACCAGATTCTCGCGCCACCGGTCGCGTCGTCCGCTTCGTCAGGATGGGTCAGCCAGAACGCGAGACCTGCCGGCAGAATCCACAACGCGATGGTGGGCAACAGCAGCCACCACCAGGGGCTCCACCAGATCGAATTCAGCTGGAGCGGCAGGTGCACGGTCGCGAGCACCTCGATGATTGCGTCGCGTTCAACGTCGGCGAAACCGGCGAGAAACGCGGTCGCGCCGACACCCGGCAACCCCGCGTGCGCGGCCAGCGAACGAAGCATCGCGAGGAAGGCGAACAGGCCAAAGCAAACGGTGCCGAGCACATAGTGGGTGGCGCACCAGTTGCGAATATGCACCGCCACTGCGTAGACCAAATCGCCCGCGCCACTGGGGATCAGGTAGCGGCCATTTTCGCGAAGCCATGCCAGAGCCGCGAGTCCGGGTCTTTGCGGGTCGTAGGTGGTCTCGCTTCGCAGTCGCGTCGGTGGCTCTTCGGTGAAAACGCGATATGCCTGATCTGCGATCTGTTTGTCAGACAGCGCCGCAGGCGCGAATAGACCGGTCGCGGATTGAACGGGCGGTGCAGGACGGTCGAGTCTGCCCGGCACAAACAAACTGGAAAAAAAGCCGCCGATGTATCCGCCGCCACTGACGGTGGAAAGATAATCGAATTGTCGCAGCATGCTGGTTGCCGCGGGGCCAGGCGCGGAGGATGGCATGGATGTCACCGGTGCGAACGTTTTTTCCATTCCTTGCATCGCCCCCAGACTGAACGTCGCGCTGCGAATCCCGCCACCGGACAGGGCGAGCCCCCATTGCGTAGTGGCGTGTGCTTCTGGCCGCTGTATCCGCATGGTATCGCGCCGATGCATTGCGCGGTCTCGTTCGAACCCGTAATCGGGTGACGATGGTAGCGGCAGCGGATCTGCTTCAGTGGTGGCCTTGGGTTCCATTGCAATCTCCGATTTTTTCCCGTCGATGCGGCAATTTTGTTGTTGCCGCCGGACGCGTAGCGAGCCTGGTGTCGCGACACTATGGCCGCGTTGCCGCCAATCGCTTGTCGCCGAAATAAACGAATTCGGTTTTGGCACCGCAACCCTTCACCGAATCGGCGAATACCGTTGCATCGGCACGCGAATCAAACGTGAAACTCATCGTGCTGCCGGTCGAAATATTGCGTTGGTCAACGACCGGCAACCCGCTGTCACGCCTTTGTTGACTGAGCTTCTCGACCAGGCATCTGGCCTGATTTTCAATCAGCGCCGGCCACGTGACCAGCGCGTAGTATTTGGTGCCTTCGAACGTGGCGCTTGGCACCGGCGTGGGCGTTTTTGCAAAGCTAGCCTGCTGACGGCTCACGCTGGCCTTGTCCAGCGCGCTCACTTCGGCACCAATACCTTGCCATTGCTTTTCGTTGAGCGCGATCAGGGCTTGCCGCTGCAACTCAGGCGAGTAGCCGGTTGCGGTCGCCACCTTGATCACGGCCGAGGTGTAGTTAGCCTTTTCGAGTAAGCGCTGCGCCTTGTATGCAAGCAGCTTGTCCTGATGCCTGGATAGATTGAGCAACAGCGACAGCAGGGTTTCACCTTTGGTCTCGGCCATTGCAATGGGTCGCAGCAGGTCGATGGCCGCGCGATCCCTGGCAAGCGGCGCGTCGAGCGCGTCCAGTGCTTCGATCTGACGTCCAATGGTCTGGCGCTTCCGGCTCAACTGATCGGCCCAATAGTCTTGCAGCGTCGCCGGTGTCGGAGAATTTGCAGCGGGCATGGTGAGCGATGCACCAAGCTTAGGCAGAACAGCATTCGGATTGATCGCGGCTGGCTCAATTCGCTTGCCGTAGATGATGCTGCGACCCGATTGGGCGTGCGCGCTGGCGATTCCAAAAAATTCAGCGGCGGATTTGGTCGCCGATACCGCCAGAGGTTGCTTGGGCACCAATTGGTATTGGCCGCTTTCACGATCAAATTTCAACCTGAACGCCGAACCTTTCTTCTCTTTAAGGTCTGCCAGTCTGATCGGATACCTGAATACTGCGTCGCCGCCTTTTTTGTGGACGATTTCGATTTCATCGCTGTCAAGGAAAGGTTTTTCCTGCACCACAACAAACTCATCGCGCCGCAAATCCGGATCGTTGATATCCTGTGTGCGAACAAAAACACCTTCCGTCTTGGGCTCAAACCGGTCGGTCGGCTGGGCATCGCTGATGTCCATCCGCAGCACGTATTTTTTCTTGCTCTCGTTGTCGAAATTAACAAACCACCACGCACAGCACGCCACCACCAGCGCCGCACTGAATACCCAGACTGCGACATAAATCCGTCGATATAAGCGCAACGCTTCCTGCCGGGGAGGATTGGCGTCGTCTGCTTTATCCAGCGCTCCCTTGGCCTGACGAATGCCGTAGATCATGATGAAAAGCGTGATGAAGAATGGGCCGTAGAGAAAAAACACTTCGACCAAACCCTTAAGTGAAAACCCGGTGGCTTCTGTCGTCATTTTCCGACTCCTGGTGGTGCAACGATTTCTAAATTGTTTGAAAAAACGCCAACACTGTCGCAAAAAAATGTTCGCCCCGTTTCATCGCCGCAAAGTGCGCAAACAGCGAGGCATCGATTGATGCCGGCATCGTTCCATGCCGCCGGCTGATTCGGGCGTATTGGCAAATGGCTTCGTTTATTGCTTAGGTGTGGGGTTGGGAAATTGGGCCTTCCGGTCCGTGCACGGCGTTGGAATACATGAACTGGATTGGGATGCGCCGCTTGCCGCTGGCAATGCGGACTTCCTTGAATACCTGATCGAGATTGGTCGCAACGAAGATGGGCTGGTCGCCGACTTCATGACCACGGCGCGAATTCCAGCCGATGAAATCGTTGTTGTTTTTCTCGATGGCGTCATTGACGTCCGGGTCGGTGCGAAATTCATTGATCTCGTGATAAAGCGTGCCGACCACGTTTTTCCAGGGACGGTTGAACGCGACAATACCGTTCTCGCCGCCCGCATCCTGCAACTCCGAATAAACACTGGCGGAGTAATAAAGCGTCACCGTTTTGCCACCGCGACGAATATGCAGCGAGCCGTGAAACCCGCCCAAACCCTGGGTGGAAGAGGCGTTGCCGAGATGCAGCGTTGTCCCTGAAGGCAGAATGAGATTGAACAACGCGGTGTCCAGATCTTTTTTCTTCAGGAGCGAGCTATCGTAAAGGCTGGTCACCACTGCCTTGACATCGGCCTCGTCCAGGCGCTTCGGTTTGGCGTCATCGAGGATGAACGATTCGCGCATGTCGCACGAAACCGCGGCACCGGGAAAATATTGCACCATCACGTTGTTGAGTCGCCGGTCGGTCATTGCCAGATTTATCGCCGTGTCGATCGAGACAATATCGCTGGCCTGCCACGACGCCGATCCGCCGAGATAAATATTCTGGAACTCCATTTGCGGCACCACCTTGCCACCGTGGTACATAAGATCGTCCATCACTGATGGGTTGATACCCGGTGTGATCGCTTTGGGCATCGCGAGGGCCTGCGGCAAGGCGCTCCGGTCAAAGTAAAGGCGCTCGGCTTTCGATCCCTTGCGCGCCTGCACGCGCATGGGGTGTGGTTGGTCGGAATAATATGTAGCCATGGTAAAAATTCCTCTGCTGGTGGGTTACGCCCCAAGTCGACTTGCGGCGGTGATCGGATGAATTGCTTTATGCGCGTTCTCATCTCCCATTGGGCCGCAGGCCCGCGTCAACGAGCATCGCCTCGGCCGCCTTTTCTGCAATCATGTACACCGCGCTCGCAATGAAAAAGCCCGGTATGCGCGGAAACACGGACGCATCGACCACCCGCAGCCTGCCGGTGCCGTGTACGCGAAAATCGGTGCTGAGCACGCCGCCGCTCGCAGCCGGGCCGATCGGGCAGGTGCAGGAAGCGTGATGACCCCAGGCGTTGTCTTTCACGAATTGCCGCAACGCGTCGTCGGACTGCACGGCGGCACCGGGAATTTCCTCCTCGGCCACGAGCCCGGTTGCTTTCAGCGGCAGCATCATTTGGCGTACGTACTTGATCCCCGCAACGACGGAATCAAGATCCTCCTGACGGTCATCGGTGCCTTCGTTGAAGTAGTGAAAATTAATCTCGGGCGTATCGCGCGGATCGGCCGAGCGCAAGGTAACTTCGCCCTTGCGGTTGTTGGTGTGCGCCTTGAGAATGGCCCACGTCAGGTAGTTGCGGTGCGACGGAAACAGCGCGGAATAGCCGGGGAAATAGCCCCTGAATGAACCGAGCAGCGCGAAACAGATCAGATCCGGCAGCGCCCGCGCGGGCATGGATCGCCTGATCATCGCCAGCACCGCACCGTTGCTTGCGTAAACGCCACGGCGGCGGTTTTGCCAGTCGGCGAATTGCGCATCTCCATTCCTGAAACCGGCACCCCGCAGCACTTCCCATTCATCAAAATCCATGCGGTGAACGACACCCACCTCGTATCGATCCTGCAGATTTTTTCCCACACCCACCAGATCGACATGCACGGGAATGCCAAACTTCGACAGCGTTTCGCGTGGGCCAATACCCGAGAGCATCAGCAACTGCGGCGTATTGAAAGCACCACCGGCGAGAATGACTTCTCTTGATGCGCGTACTTCGCGGCGCTCGCCTTCGGTCGGGCTTGCCGTGCTGTGCGCGCGATAGAGGCGCTCGCCTTTAAGGTATTCAACGCCGACCGCCTGATTGGATGAATCGAGAATGACCCGCGACACGAGTGCGTTCAGTTCGATGTGTAGCCGCCCGGGAAAGCGCTCGGCAATGTCCAGCACACGCTCGCGCGTGCCCATGCGCTGGTGGTTGTTGGTCGCCAGCGGCGTGTAGCAAATTGCCTCGGCGTTGGCGTTGATGAAGCGCCAGTCATTTGGATCCGCCTGACCCTGCACAAATCGCCGCAAAGCCGCAAGGGGATTTTTCCTGCCCAGAAACACCGCCTCAACAGCATGGCTCAACACCTTGACGAGGACATGGTCGCCCAGCGCAGCAGCCGGTATGGATTTTTCCGTATGCAGCCAACCGTCCCAGCCGTGGCGGGTCGGATTGAAACCGAAGAGCTTACTCATCCAGCGATACGGGAATGCGCGATGCTTACAACGCTCCAGGCGCTCGAAACGTTTGCGCATGTTCTGCGCGCTCCAGCTCGAGTCGCCTGTCAGTTGCGCGATGTGATTCCAATCGGCATTGTGCGGATACACCGTGATCATGGCGTTGTGCGCGGTACAGCCACCAAGCGTGCCTGCGCGCGGATACAAGATGCCGTCCACGCGCCTGCCATCACAGGTCTCGCGGTATTTATCGTCGCGCTTCTGCTGCGTTGTATCGGCGTAATGTCGCACGTAAAAATTCCACGCCATTCGCGTGTTTTCCGAAGCGAACGGATGGAAGGCGGGCACGTCATATTGTTCCCGGCAGCTTTCGTCGTCAGGCAGAGACCCACCGCCGTTTCCTGCCGCCTTCGCGTCGCTTCCCGCTTCAAGCAGCAGTACCGTGCGACCGGACTCGGCCAGTCGCGCCGCGACCGTGCCGCCACCTGCACCTGAACCAACCACGATGTATTCATAGCTGTCCATGATTGCGCGCCGGGTCGGTCGAGTTGTCTAGAAGGTCTTGAGAAATGCGATGAGCGCACGCTTGTCCTCGTCGCTTAAGCCGCTGCCAGCCTTGGCATAAGAGGTGCCGAAATAGTGGCCGCGATTGACGACGAAATCGGGACACTTATTGAGCTTCAACAACGGCTCGACCAAATTCCCGAAAACTTTTTTTGCCTCCTCGTTGCTCGCCTCTTTTGGCAGTTTCTTCAGGTCGTGCTTTAACTTCAATAGCAGTTCGAGCACGTTCTTGTCGTGTTCAATACGTTCGAGCAGATCGGTACTTTCGGAGCGCACGTTGAGGTTGGCAAGCAGATTTATCGGCGTGCCTTTGGGAATCGGGCCGATCTCGATGCCGCCCTCACCAAAAATTGCCGGCAGCAGGCGCTGCTGGATTGAGGTCATCCCCTGCAAGAATTCCGGAAGATAGCCGCTTGGCACGCGCAGATATGTCTGCGTCGTGGTGCGATCAATCACGCCGGGAACCTTGTCGCCGAGTACCGAATCCTGTTCGCGTTTTTCCGGCCACAATAATTTTTCAATGGCGTCGTCGAATGACTGCATGCGCGCTTCAACCGAGGGCGAGGAGTTAAATTTGCCGAGGCTGTTGTTCAGAAAAAACGGTGCGGTCGACCACACGCTGATCAACGACGCCGGACGCGTGTAGCCGCGTCCACCGGCGGGCATTTCGTATTGCCACGGCTCGCCAGTAATTGGGTGATGGACGGTGATCTTGCCGACCGAGGGCAAGTCTTTATAAGTCTGCGAGGAAAAATTGTCCCAGATATTGTTGCTAATGGCATTGGTCGCGAGCGGACTGCACGCGTTGGTTTGCAGCAGCGTGACCGGCACGCGCATCTCGGCCGACAGATAATTACCCTCAAGAAAATCCTTGTCCAGAACGATGTCGCGCATCTTTTTTTTGAAGTCGTCGGTTTTGGTCCAGTCCCAATATTTGTTGAAGCAGGTCAGGTAGTTGGTCCCTGAGCATCCGCCAGGATCCAGACCTGGTGCGGCCTCCGGGAGTTTGCTCGAATGGCAGCGTGCGCAGGTTTCGGCGAAAACCACTTTGCCGCGATCAAGCGTTAACTTGTCGGCTGAAAGATATTTTTGACCGCCCGGTGCATCGGCGAGCTTGTGCGGCGCGGTGCTCTTCAAAAAAAACAGCGCCATGTTTACCGTCTGTTGCTCGGTGGCTTGCCAGTAAAGCGAATTTTTCCGCGCCGTCGCGATCTCGATGGGCGTGATCTGTTTTCCGCCGATCAGCGGATTGAAGTGCAGCAACCATTCTTCGCTGAACAATCCGATATTGAGATAGACGCGATTCAACGCACCCAATGCACCCACCGAGTCGGATCCATCTTTGAGCACACGGGGCGAGAACACCGTGTCGGGCGCTACAAAAAATTGTGTCAATGGCCCGTCCTTGACGAAATTATTGAACTGCATGTTGTTCAATCCGCCGCCCGACAGTGTTTCTTTGCCGAATCGCTTCGCCTGCTGCAGCCGCGCACCCAGTGCATAGAGCGCATTCATCGTCCGCGGATTGTTGATGTTGTCGCTGGAAATCATCGACGTGTCCAGCGCGCCCGGCCGGGACGTATGGAAAAGCTGGTAGACGAAACTGGTCTCGTCAGCCTCCCACGAGAAGATGCGGTCGACCCAGAAATATTGCGCGCCGACGTTCGAACTCAGGTTTTCCCATTTCGGATTTTCCGGGTCGTCCGGCGGGCGGACCGGATTGGGTCCCACATGGCAGAAACCGCAGGACATGCCGACGCGATAAGGGCGAACCAGATCCTTGGCGTTATAGTAAGTCGGGTCTTCGTAGTATCGGACCGGATCCCATTTCTTCCTGGCGGCTTCATCGAAATCGGGGTTGTCGAACAATCGCAGTCCGACCACGCCGGTGGCGTAGCCATAGTAGGAGCCGCGTGGCACGTTCCCGCCGCGCGCGCCGACCTTGACGCCAGGATATTTGGCTTCGTTCTCAAACGGATCCGGCGAACAGTTGCCCGCGCGCGCATCGAGCCACAAGCCGTGGCGCTGCGAGTTCGGCCCGCTGGCTTTGGCAAAGCAAGGTTCGTTGACCAAGCCCAAATACTTCCAGCGACTGTCTCGACCGTATTTTAGCTTCGGGTGCGAGGAGAGCGTCTTGAGAAAGTCGAGATTGCCAGCAGTGGTATTAGCCAGCCCATTCCACATCCGGTCGTTGCCGCCGGTCCACACGATCCAGGTGTTACGACCTTTCACTTCTTCAGGCGTCAACGCGATGCCCCCATCCATGTCGCGGAAATAATTTTCGTCCGCCGCTTTCAGGTCGGTAAGTGCAAGGCGCGCCCGCATCGGTTCATCGAGGACTTGCCCCGGCTGCGGCAAATAGTGGTGGCAACCTGAAAGTGTCGATAGCAACAACACCGCAATCACCATCGTCAAACCCATCGCCAACGATTCACGTCTGGAATTTTTCTTCATGGTCGAGTCCCATTTCAACGTTCAAAGTTTTGTCACGTACGCCAACACTGCCACCGCGTCGCCGAAAACCGGCACTGGATTGGCGACGGTGGACAGAAAATCACCTGCCATAAGACTGCGATCCGCGTGCATGTCCACCTGCACCCGCATCGATAGCGAACGACCGTCCGCCACGCTGGGTGCGATCAAATTAAACGGGAGACGTGCGTTAGGACCTACCGGCACATTGCGCAGCACCTTGCTCGCGAGCACCACGGATGCCTGATCCTGCATTGACACGTCATGTAATTCGACCAATACACGCGGGGCAATGCCTGGCACCGCGTTGGCCGGGAAAACGATTTCTCCGCTGATCTGTCGTGTTGTGGGCATGGGTGGAATCCTCAGTGCGTCGCGCACTCGTCCTCGAGCGCGCAAAGCTTATCGGCAAGCGCCTTCGCAATCGGCTGTGCGGTGCGCTGTTCCACAAACAGCCACTGGCCGGCCGGATTGACTTCGAGGAATACATATTCCCCCTCGTCGGTGCGCCGCATGTCGATCGCGCCATACACCAGATTGAGGCGGCGCATGAGCTTCCGCAACCGCGTCTGCACGGCAGCGGGCAAGGTAACGGACTTCACGGTGCCCTCGCCCACCACCATGCGCATATCCACGGGGTACGAGGTATTGCGTGCGTCTATTTCGGCTGCAAATATCGCGTCCCCGATCATGGTGATGCGCAAATCCACGCCAACAATATATTGCTGAAAAATCACCGGCGCGTAGCGCACCAGTTCGAGCCGATCAAGGTCCTCCTGCTCGACCAAACGCGTTTCGCGCCACTCCTGAATCGACGCCAAAAATGCCTTGAACACCACCTTGCCCGTGCCGATGCTTTGAATGAATTCGCGCGCCGCCGCAACTTGCGTGGTGACCAGCGTACGCGGCAACGCAAGCCCCAACTGATGCGCGACCGACCACTGATACGGTTTGTGATGTGCTGCCGCGTCGGCTTCGCGCGGGTTGATCCACGCGCATCGCAATGAATCGAGCACGCCATGAATGGCTTGCGAGGTCTCGCTAAAGATGAAGGCGCGGTGCTGCTCCTTGGCAATCGACGGATCCACCTCGAAAGGGCGAACCCGTCGCCACCAGACGGCCTTTGCGGCGCTTAGATCGACGATCCTGCCCTGTTGTTCGATCACAAATTTCGGCGCCTCTGCATTGCTCCATCGGGCTTCCAATCCGCACTTCGCAGGAAAGTCCGACAGATCGATCTGCACCACTTCGCGGCCCGCGCGGGCGAGATGACCCGTCACCAGCGCGGTGTGTTCTTCGTCAGGATAAGAAACCACTAGAATCATGAGGCAACGCCGCCCGTCGTCAGGCGCCTCCCTGCTGCAGTTGCGCGAGCACCTGCACCGCCTGCTCGTATGCTTCGGCCAGCGCATCGGCTTGCTCCTGCGCTTGGGTATGCGCTGCCGCCAGTTGCTGCACCTGTTCCATCGCGTCCGCCAGTGGATCGCCCGGCATGGCACGGCTGCCGCCAGCCAATACAAACGGCGTGACGCCACCATCAAATCCCGGTCGCGGCGGAAAACCGCGGGGTCCGGGGAAACCCGGATCGAAGCTGCCTTCTTTAATCGTGATCGGATCCTGGATGGGATCTTTGCGCGTCTCTTTAATTGTGATCGGATCCTGAATCGGATCTTTGCGGACTTCCTTGGTGGTAAATATCGGATCGCGGATGGGATCTTTACGGATTTCCTTGATCGTGATCGGATCCTGAATCGGATCCTTGCGAACCTCCTTGGTGGTGAATATCGGGTCGCTGAGCGGATCCTTTGCAGCTTCCTTGATGGTCGGTTGCAATCCGGGATACATGAGGCGCACGCCGTTGATATCGCCGGCCGACAAGCCGCTTCTCTGCCCCATCACCACACCGGCCGGCAAGGGTTGTCGCGGCACGATGGTGGCTTGACCGTTGATGGAAAACGCCGTTGCCGGGTAGTGCATGATCGAGCCAAAGTCGTACGCGCCCAAATCGTCGCCGTCCGAAATTTGCTGGTTAAAGTTGTGCTGCATTGGCGGATCGATATTGGCAAACAACACCTGGATAAAAGTATCGCGATCCTCGCGGCTCTGCTCGTGCCACAGACCCACGGTATGGCCAATCTCATGAATGGCGTTGCCGGTGGTGCAGTTGGTGCCCAGCGTGATGTTTTGCTGGTTACCGCGTCGGCCGACCTGCGAGGAGCAGCCGCCGCCCGTCACAAATCTGACGAAGTCTGCCTCTCCCGCCCGCGCGGCGAAACGGATGCCGGTCTTGGCGTGCCAGTGCGCGATGGCGTCGGTCACGCGTTGCTGGTTGGGCAATGCCGGATCGATCTCGAACGGGATCTTTCCGCCGGGCCAGCGAAACTGCGCGCCGGTGATGCCGATTGAAAACAGTACCGGATTGCCGGCTTCATCGGCTTGCATGTCGGCGATCGAGCCGAGCACGATGTCGCCTTCAAACATCGCATTGCCATCGACCTCGGCGTAATGCAACCACTTGTTCGTAAATGTCGCGCCGCTGATCATGGCCGAGCCAAATATGGGCCCCGACCTGCATTCGCATTTATCGTTTTCTGCCGTGGCGCCGGCGCTACCGTCGCCCTTGCTGCCTCTTCCTTTGCGTCCAGATTTTGTTGCCATGATTACACCTCCACGAGGTATGTTTGCTGCGTGCTCCCTTCGTTTCAACACATCGTCCATCGGCGCCAGAGTTCGTGCGGCGGTGTTCGCCGTCTTATCGTTTGCATCGATGTTGATTGCCGCGTGGCGCGCCAATACAACGACGGTCGCGCTCAAATTTCACGTCAATGTTTGCGCGATTGGCGACTACATCCCGACGCGCTTGCAATTGACAGCGAAATGTTACGGCGAAGACACCAGCGGGGCGATACCCCGAATGAGGGATGGGGTTAAACGCCTACGACCGATAGAGTCAAGCACTGGCGCGGATCGCAGGCCGAAAAGGCTCCGAAAACCGCGCCAGTGCTTGTGTTCGTCGTTTCCGTTTTCGCCAGATCCGCAGCCGCCAACGACGGGCAACAGCTGCCAGCACGCACCGTGGTTGCGTCAGCCCTTGATCGCGATCTTCAATTGCTCCAGCGCGGCAGGATCTTCCATCGTCGTCAGGTCGCCCGGGTCGCGCCCTTCGCACAAGGCCTGGATGGCGCGACGCAATAATTTTCCCGAACGCGTTTTCGGCAGCATCGTCACAAAATACACGCGCGATGGACGGCCAATCGCGCCGAGCTCTTTATCGACCATCGCCATCACTGCTTTTTCTTCTGCGGCGGCGAGCTCCGGTGTGATGGTCTTGCTGATATCTTTAACAACGGCGAATGCGACCGGCACCTGGCCTTTTAATTGATCGGCCACACCGACCACGGCGACTTCGGCGATGTTGCTGTGTGCCTGCACGGCTTCTTCGATTTCACGCGTGCCCAACCGGTGTCCGGCGACATTGATCACGTCATCGGTGCGGCCCATGATGAAGTAGTAGCCCTCTTCATCGCACGTGGCCCAGTCGAAGGTGTTGTAAACCAGTTCATCCTTGAACGTCGTGAAATAAGTGCTGACGAAACGCGTGTCGTCACCCCAGATGGTGCTCATGCAGCCGGGCGGCAGCGGCGGGACGATGCACAGCACGCCTTTCTCGTTTGCGGCGACGGGCTTGCCAGTCTCTTCATCTTTCAATTTCATGCGGTAGCCGTAGGAGGCAAAGCTCGGTGAGCCGAGCTTGCGTTTGGTGTCCTCAATGCCGGGCTCAGCGGACAAAATCGGCCAACCGCTTTCGGTTTGCCAGAAATTATCGATCACCGGTACGCCAAGGCCTTTCTCGATCCAGTCGGAGGTGGGCTGATCGAGTGGCTCGCCGGCGAGAAACAAATAGCGCAGCGAGGACACGTCGTATTTTTTCAGATACGCCAGGTCTTGTTTTTTCAGTACCCGAATCGCCGTCGGTGAAGAAAACATCACCGACACTTTGTACTGCTCAACGATTTTCCACCAGACGCCCGCGTCGGGACGCATCGGCACGCCGTCGTACATGACGGTGGTCGAGCCGTTGATGAGTGGCGCATAAATAATATAGGAGTGGCCGACCACCCAGCCAATATCGGAGGTGCAGAAGTAAACTTCACCGGGCTGTGTCGCAAAAATATTCGGCATTGATGCAGCCAGCGCGACCGCATAGCCGCCGGTGTCGCGCTGCACACCTTTGGGTTTGCCGGTGGTGCCGCTGGTGTAGAGAATGTAGCTTGGGTGCGAAGATTCAACCCACTCGCACGGCACCACGTCGTTCATGTGTTTACTGCGCAGCACACCGTAATCCATGTCGCGGCCGGGAATGGTGGTCATCGATTTATCGAGACCACGATTGACGATGACAACGTGTTTCGGTGGATGCGCGGCCAGTCTGATCGATTCGTCAGTGAGCGGTTTAAGCGGAATGATCTTGCCCACGCGGGAGCCCGCGTCTGCCGTGACGATGACTTTTGGTTGCGCATCGTCGATACGCGCGGCCAGCGATGCCGCAGCGAATCCGCCAAACACAACCGAATGAATCGCGCCGATGCGCACCGTCGCCAGCATCGCAAATACCGCCTCGGCAATCATCGGCATGTAGATCAGCACGCGGTCGCCCTTGCCGACACCGAGTGATTTCAGCACGGCCGCGAAGCGATTGACTTCCTCAAACAGTTCGCGGTAGGTGTAAATTTTTGTCTGCTCGACTTCAGACGAAATCCACACCAGCGCATTCTGGTCGGCGCGTGTCGCCAGATGACGGTCGACGGCGTTGTAGCAGAGATTGGTTTCGCCGCCCACAAACCATTTTGCAAACGGTGGTTTGGAAAAATCACAAACCTTGCTGAATGGCTTCACCCAGTCGATACGTGCTGCCTGCGCGGTCCAGAAAGCATCCGGCTGGGTGATGGAGTGGTCGTAGAATTCTTTGTAGCTGCCCATTATTTTCTCCGTACTTTAATCGTTGTGTGCGGTTGAACCTACGGAAAAAAACACATTACTCGACAAGCACCGTCTTGATCGCATCGAGTAGCGCTTTCGATTTTGCGGGCTTGGTGAGATAGCCATTCGCACCCAGTTTGATGCCCTTGAGGATATCGTCGAGCGAGCCTAAGCTGGTGAGCATCAGTACCGGCAAATCGCTCAACACCGGATGCTGGCGAATTCGGTTAAGAATGTCGAAGCCATTT
>JAYVXF010000093.1:0-7178 GCA_043793345.1 Betaproteobacteria bacterium
CTGACCCTGCCCGCTTATTACGAGCTCAACATCAGCATCGTCGCCCTGGCGGCAATATCGACTTATCTCATGTGGCAAAAGCTGCCTCTCGCGGTGGTGCTAGTGGGCGTCGCGGTGACGGTGTTTTCGACTGCTGCCGCGGTCTACACGGTGATCCAATTCAATGAAGACGTGGTGGTGATGTCGCGCAATTTTTACGGCACGCTACGGGTCAAGGAATATCTTCCGCCAAGTGTCGAATACCGACGGCGATCGCTGGTTCACGGTGCGATTTTGCATGGCGACCAATATATGGATCCGCCCTACAACCGGTCGGCCACGACCTATTACAAAACCAAATCCGGTATCGGCCGCATTCTGTTACTCAAGGAAAAGCAGTCACCCGATACGAAGCGCAAAGTCGGCATTATTGGCCTGGGCACGGGCACCATCGCCACCTATGGCAGCAAGGGTGATGTCTACCGTTTCTACGACATCAATCCGCAAGTGCTCACCATCGCCCGCCGTGACTTCACTTATCTGAAAGACACCTCAGCGTCGATTGAAATTTCGCTGGGAGATGCGCGCTTGAATCTCGAACGAGAGCCCGCGCAATATTTCGATGTGCTCGCCATCGATGCGTTTTCCAGCGATTCGATTCCGGTGCATTTGATCACGTTCGAAGCGCTGCAAATTTATGAGCGCCACATGAAAGCCGATGGCGTGATTGCCTTTCACGTCTCGAACCGGTTTCTGGATCTGAAACCGGTGGTGCAAATGATCGCCGAGAAACGCGGGCTCCATGTCGCGTGGGTGCGTGACAGCTACGACGATGGCTCGACCACCAGCGACTGGGTGCTGCTGTCCCGCGACAGGACGCAGTTTTTGAAAGCGGAAATTCTCGATGGCACCTTCATCATTCCGCCCGAGCCAAATCGTCGGGTCTGGACCGATGACTTTAATAATATTTTGCAGGCGCTGAAGTGACATGAGCCAGGTTGTCGCGTCGCGCGCGGGCATTATCGGCGTCACCACTACCTGCCATTGGCACAAAGCGGGCCGTCGGGCCAGCCGCCCGGTATGGCACTCGAAGGCCTGACACTTGCAAGCTGACCGCCAACAACTCCAGGCGCCACTACACGCGCGCCTGTGGCAGCGCGCGCCGGTGTCGGCACCGGTGCACATCGTCGCCTTGATTGTCGGCGGCCTGACACTCGACGCAACCCTCGGCTGGCCGGGACAGGTCGCTGCGATCATCTGGACTTTCAGCCTTTGGGTGTGGCTGTATAAACGCGGTGGCATTGAAGAGCGCCGCGTGCTGGTGCTTTGCACGGTCATCTCCGGATTCGGCGAAGTCATGCTGTCGCTGGTGTGGGGGCTGTACGACTATCAATTTTCCAATCTGCCGCTGTTCGTCCCGCCGGGTCACGCCTTGTTGATGACCCTGGGGCTGATTACCTCGCATAAATTGGTGAAACACCAGGCGGGGCGCGCCTTCCAGACCATTTTGCCGTGGGGAGCCACCATCTACGCGGGGTTTGTCTGGGGGCTGCACTTCGATGAGTTCGGCGCGGCGTTGTTTTGCGTGTTCGGCATTTGCATGATTTTTGGTCGCGCGCGGATGCTCTACGCAACCATGTTTGTGCTCGCGCTGGCGATGGAAATTTACGGCACCGCCCTGGGAAACTGGACGTGGGCTACCACCACGCCGTGGCTCAATATCAGCGCTGCCAATCCACCGTTCTCGGCGGGCGCACTTTATTGCCTGCTCGATTTGCTGGTGCTGGGTGCGTTAAAACTGCTGACGCGCAATCGCGGCACGGTCGAATCACCAGTATCATCTGCTGAATCACCCGTGCAGCCTTAGCCGGAACTTTGACTCTGCGTTCAACTCAATACCTATCCACATGAAGCGACATTTTTATTTTCCACTGTGCCTGACCTTGCTCACGCTGGCGGGCTGCGCCACCCAGCCGCGCAGCAACATGCCTGCCCGCACCGAGTCGATCGCGCGACCCGCGACGGCGGCCGAAATTACCTCCAGCCCGACACTGCGACGCTTGTCGAGCGAGGCCGCGCTGTTGCAGCCACTTGCGCAAAGCGATCTGACGCGGCGCTTTCTTGCCGCGACCAGTGCACTGCCAAAAATCGCGCCGCGCAGCGCCTACGTCAATGAAGTCACACGCGAATATTTTTCCGCCGCATCGCGGGCAGCGTTGCCCGATGCGCGCAGGGCAGCACTTTCGGAAGTACAGCTCGATGAGTATCGTTACTACTACACCAAATACGGCTCGCCGCTGGCGTATCTGCGCGCGCTCGAGTTTACCAACGACAAAAATCTCGTTGATGTCGCGGGTAAACGCATTCTCGATATCGGCTACGGCAGCATTGGCCATCTGCGTTTACTGGCAAGTCTCGGCGCACAAGTTACCGGTGTTGATCCGGATGGCTATCTCGCGGCACTTTATTCAGACGCAGCCGATCAGGGCGCAGTTGCCTTGGCTGCAAATGCGTCGCGCCGTGGTCGCGGCTCGCTTGGTTCCATTACCCTGGCCCACGGCTTCTGGCCGAAGGACGCCAGAATTGTCGAGCAAGTGGGGCGCGGCTATGACTTGATATTGTCGAAAAATACCCTGAAGCGCGGCTATGTGAAGCCTGAACGCAAAGTCGATGACAAACGCCAGTTGGTCGATCTCGGCGTCAGCGATCAGGTGTTTCTGACAACCATTTTCAACACGCTCGCACCGGGCGGGAAGCTGGTGATTTACAACCTCCATCCTAAACCCGCCAGCCCGAAAGAAAAATACAAGCCGTTCGCCGATGGCCGTTCGCCGTTCAGTCGTGAGCAGTACCAGAAAGCGGGCTTAAACGTGGTGGCGTTCGACAGCGAGGATCACATCGCGGCGCGAAAAATTGGCCGACTGCTCAAGTGGGATCAAAACGAAAAAGGCGAAACCATTGACGACCTGGACAGCAATCTTTTTGCGCTCGTCACCGTCGTGGTGCGGCCCGCGCAATAGATGTTTTGTGGTTTGGAATACAATAAGCTTCGCGGCAAATATTGCGCAATCAGGGCGTAAATCTGCAAGTCGCATGGCGGTTCGCCTGAACATTGTTTTACAGGGAGAGCTTGATTATATGAATGCCAACTTTGCGTTTTCTCATGCGGCGGCGGGTGGCTCACGATGGTTTTTTATGTTGCTTTCCGTCGCAGCACTAACGGCTTGCCAAAAATCCGATATCGTTCCCACCACGGCTGAGCGACTCAAGTCGGTCGAACAAAAACAACAGACTGAGCCTGATTTCTACGTGCCGCGCAAGGCCGTCGACTACATGTCGGATTTGAAATCCATTAAAGAAAATACACCGAAGCCAGCAACCGCCGTCGCCGTCGCCGCCACAGCGGTTGCCGCGCCAGTGGCGGCGCCTGCCGACGTAAAAACGGTCGTCGCCGAAACCAGCGCTGCCGCGCCGGCCGCGCCGTCACCGCTGCCGACACCGGCTGCCATTCAGGCAGTGACAGCACCGGGCGCGCCAGCGGCAAACGTGGTCGCGAGTGCCGCGCCAACCGCACGCGCAGCGCCGGCGACGGATGTTGCGGCCACCCTCACCGTGCTATCGCAAGAGCAGCCGGAATTTCCACGCGATGCCTTGCGCGACGGCGTTGCAGCAGGCCGCGTAAAGGCAAAGCTTACGATCAATGCCGCAGGCGGCGTGTCAGATGTCGCCATTGTCGAGGCCCTGCCGGCACGCGTATTTAATCGCGCAGTGACGCAGGCGCTTTCCCGCTGGAAATTCAACCCTGGTGCCGAGGGCCGCACGTTTGTGACCGAAATTACCTTCAAGCTCTAAGCGGCATGTCGCAGATCAACGCCACAGAAAATTGCGGCAAAGTCAAGCTCTGACGCGCCTTTCAGGCCATTTGTGCCATGAAACCCGCGCCAAATGGCGATCCATGCATCGTTTTGCGGCAACGCTAAGCTGCACGACCCGCGACATTGGCGCTCTTCACCCAGCGCTCAAGGTCGCCAATCGTATCCGATAAATCAAGCGTCGCGGCCCGCATGCGCTCATCTGCCGACAGCTTTCGACTGCACTTGAGCAGCCCATGATCGAGCGTGCGCTGGTCATCGCGCAGCACGTCGAGATTGATCGTGATGCCGTATTTTTCTAAAATTGGCGCAAGCGCAAAGTGGCGTTTCAATAAATCCTGCCGCGTGCGTTGATAGGCGTGTTCACACACTTGCCGACGCGTGGCGTAGCTGAAAATATTGGTGAAAAACATTTCGGCATCGTCGCTGCGTGGCTCGAATAACACCACGTCGGCGTCTTTATATTGCGTCACGTAGTTGGCGAGGCTCACGTGCATTCTTGAGTGGATGATGGCGCGATAGGTTTGCGCCAGCACCGCTGGCAAGCCGCCTTCGATGAGTTTTTTCATGTGCGATTGTTGGTTCGCACCGGCGCGGCGGCTGGCCAGATTGGCGTCGAACGGCACCAGGGGATTCACGCAAATCACCAACTGCGCACCGGCCTCGAGCGCGACCGAGGCATTCAGCGTTTTCTTCAACGCGCCATCGACATAGTAGCGGCCACCGATGCGCACCGGCGGGAACAAGCCTGGCAGCGCGGCGCTCGCCTGTACCGCTTTGGAGATCGGCACGTGATCGAGTCCGGGGCCACCGAAGCGCACCGATTCACCGGTGTCGAGATCGGTCGCGACGGAAAATAATTGGTGTTTGAGTTTGCGAAAATCGTCGGTGCGACCGGGCTCGTTGAATACCTTTCTCAAAAATTCGCGAATGGCGTGGTTATCAAATATTCCCGTCGGCAATGCTTTGCCGAGAATGCCAAAACTTCCCATCAGGCTGCCCGACAATGGCCGCGAAACGTAGTCCCATATTGCTTTCGCGGCGAGACCCGGCACCAGCTTCGCGCTGCGCCAATATTCGCTGGTGGCGGGGCGCAGGAAAACTTCCGGCGTCAACGCGCCGGTCTTTTTGTCGGTCGCTTTGCTCTCGATAAAGAGGCGATAAATGTCGGCTGGCGTGAGTTGATTGGCGAGCCCTGCGGTAATGAAGCTGCCCGCAGATACGCCGACGTAGACATCAATGTTGTTCAGGTTGAGGCCGTCGAGTGCTTCGTCGAGCGCCATCAGCACGCCGATTTCGTACATCGCGCCGAGCGGGCCGCCGCCTGCGAGTGCCAGGCCGATTTTCTTTTTCGGTGGCACTATTTTTTGGAAACGTTGTTGGCTGGTTGGTCGCAAGCTCACTCCAAAATATGATGGCTCAATGTAAAAATGGGGAACATCAACTGACGTTCCCCATTTTCCATTGCTGTTTTAATTCCCCGCACATCGCCGGGAAAAATACTTTACGCGCCCACACCGCGCTTGTTCAATTGCACCAGCGCTTTTTGCAATTCCGTCATGCGGGCTTGCAACTCGCGCACGTTTTGGCTGGAGGGAATGCCAAAGGTGTTCAACGTTTTGGCAACGCGGGTCTCGAACACATGCTCAAGCTTGGTGATGCCGTCTTTGGCGTTGGCCATTGTTGTACTCACGGTGCCTTTGACGTTTTTCCGGAATGCGCTTTCGGTTTTGGCGGCGAGCGACTTGATTTCATTGGCGACCTCGACTGCTTTTGCCTGCGCCAAAGCTTGCGTGCCGGATTGGACTTTCTTGCCTTCGCGGACAAACAAATTGGCCTTTTTTACGAATGCTTTTGCGGTGTCGTTGCCAAGACCCGTGAAACGTCCGGATTCGCGCGTGATCGCGTCGACCATGCCGTCGACCACTTTGCTCGCTTGATCCTGCACCCGCTTCTGCATGCGTTCCACAGCGCCCAAGCCGGCGAGGACGGCGTTTTTGACCGGGTTCGCGTTGACGGCAACTCGCGCGCTTTTGGTGACTTTGCGTGCGATGGGTTTAGCCCGCGCTTTGGCTTTGGTTCTTGCAACTGTTTTCTTGACGATTCGTTTGGTGGCCATGGTGAACACTCCGGTGAATGGTTGATCTGGTATTGAAGGCAGTTTATGCAGGGTGATTAGAGCAATCACACTAAACGCATCGCCAATTTCCATGCCGCAGCGCAGCATCCGGCAGTGCCGTCAGAAATGTTGCGGCTGGTGGTTAACCGCGGCCCGGATCGCAGTGTATGATTTCACGGAGGATAATTTCTTCGTCCCGCCATAAGAACAAACACAAAACTTTCCTTTGGAGGAAACACCACCATGACTTACTTCGTCACTGGCGCCACCGGCTTTATCGGCAAATTTCTGGTCAAAAACCTGTTGAAGCGCGATGGCACTGTCTACGTGCTGGTGCGAAAAAATTCCATCAAGAAACTCGACGCGCTGTATGCGTGGTGGGGCTTGCCCGCATCACAAAAGCGCGTCGTGCCGATTGTGGGTGATCTGGGTAAATTAAAGTTGGGCGTGGCTGCTGCCGATATTGCAAAGCTCAAGGGCAAGGTGAAACATCTTTTTCACTTGGCTGCTATTTATGATCTGTCGGCCGATGCCGCCAGCCAGCAGACGGCCAATATCGACGGCACCCGCAACGCGGTCGAATTCGCCGAAGCCGTCAAGGCGGGGATTTTTCACCACACCAGTTCCATCGCCGCTGCGGGTCTTTACGACGGCACCTTCCGCGAGGACATGTTCGAAGAAGCCGAAGAGCTCGATCACCCCTACTTCCGCACCAAGCACGACAGTGAAGGTATCGTGCGCAACGAATGCAAAGTGCCGTGGCGCGTCTATCGGCCCGGCATGGTGGTGGGTCATTCGCAAACGGGCGAAATCGACAAGATCGATGGGCCGTATTATTTTTTCAAACTCATCCAGAAAATGCGCCACACGCTACCGCAATGGATGCCAACCATCGGTATCGAGGGCGGCAAGCTCAATGTGATTCCGGTCGATTACGTGGTCGATGCGATGGACTTTATCGCCCACAAAAAAGGCCTCGATGGTGAGTGCTTTCACCTGACCGATCCGGAGCCGATGCGCATTGGCGAGTTGCTCAATATTTTTGCCAAAGCCGCGCATGCGCCGCAGATGACGATGCGTGTGAATGCAAAAATGCTGAGCTTTATCCCGAGTTATATTCTCGATGGATTGATGTCGGTTGCACCGGTGCGACGAGCGCGCAACCAAATTCTTGCCGATCTGGGTATTCCGAAAGATGTGTTTTCTTT
>JAYVXF010000094.1:0-49402 GCA_043793345.1 Betaproteobacteria bacterium
GTTTGTTAATAAACACCCTTAGCGTTGCCCGGAGGCTTCCTGACACTGCGAGAGTGGTGAGACAGAGCAATGCGGCAAAAACAAACGCAATTTGCAGTGTTTCACCCCAGCCTCCACCGAAGACTCGCACCCAATAACCCGCGCTGGCAATCATCAACAGGCAAATTCCCGCGATGCTGACTGCAGTCGAGTGGAACACGATGCCCCGTGAGACATGCAAATCAATCGTCCAGGTCGTATTTCGTGCCGTCGCGACGGCAACAAAGAAAACGACAAATGCGTGGGCGACACCGCGTGCCGCCCATATCCCGGAGTCAAGATGTTTGAACAACACAGCGTCGGCATACATGAAAAGATCAAAGGCAAACATGCCCGCAAGCCCAATCACGAGCGGTTTTATTGCCCAACGGCGGCTTTCCAGGGTACGCCGGTAAAGCTGTTCAGTTAACGCAAGTCCGAGAACTGAAATACCGAGCAGCACCAGGAAGACACCCATGGCTCCACGTTCCTCGGGCGCAGCGCGCCACGGCAGATCCTCGGGCAAAATCGCCGCCGCAATTAGCAATGCTGCCGTAGCAACAAGACGCCACGGTCGCGATTTTAATTCGCCCGTCGCGGCGCGCATATCAGGCCACTCGCCGAGCAATAGCAACAAAAAAGCGAGCCATGCGCCAATCCGGACGACGTCGAAAACGCGCGCCACCCACCAGAACTCTGAGATCGAGAACGCGAGTGCCGCACAGACGAAACCAGCCCACAGGGCGCTTGCCACGGCAGCACCGAAAACCACGCCGGCCCGACGCCCACCGCGCCAGCTAAGTAAGAGTCGAGCGGTAAACGCGACGAAGATCAACGCCGCGAAGCCATAGCTCCATATTGTTGGGGCGTAAAGTAAAGAGTTAGGCAAGGGAAGCGGCGTGTCGTCTATTGACGTTTCCTGGTTTCACGACAACACCCCTCTCATTCTTTGGCGTGTCGCCAATATTGGAAACATCGATAATTCGGGATTGCTTCATAGCAGCGAGCTGATTAATTTTTTGTCCGCTGCCACGCTGAATATCATGGTTTAGACGTGCGAAGTAGCGCGTTCTCCAACTCTCCGCCCATGTCACGGGTGAATTCTTGCAGCAATTTTGAAGACCCGTCCGAGGACTCATTTGCGCTGGTATAAATTGCAACCCAGGCCGACCCGCCATGTACGCCATGCAGGCGAGTGAGAAGTTGCTGAAATTTTGCATTAAAGTCACTTGCAGTAGATACCCCATTAATCCAATACCAGTGCCATGCAAGAACTCTACCCGTACGACCAAGTATTACGCCGGTTTTTGCTTCGAGAGGTAAACCTGATATTTCAGTCTGTACGATGCCTCGATCCGCCAGGTTCCAGCTCGACTTATCCCCGCCGGCTAGTTGGTTGGACACAGTTACCAGCTTGGATTCCCAGGTTTCATTTCGAAAGATGCCGACAAAAACACTGACCCGACGTCCGGCTTTTTCAAAAACCTGCACGCGGAGCAATGAAGGGTTACTGAGTTCCGGGGCCCATTCCAGTGTCGAATTTTCAACCGGCGACCAGCCAGCCTGCGGTGAGATATCTGCTACTTCCATCGGGCCCGATATCGTCTGAAACTGCAACCGAGATTCGTACAGTGGCCAAACTGCCAATGTGAACGCAATCAGAACGGAAACAGCCAGGAGCCGGGGTACAGACGGCCCGCGCAAAGGGGACGAATTTGTGGCGACGCCATTGAGATCAAGTGAAATGTTGTCGCCTGCGGACGGCTCCGCATCGCGATAGCGCAGCCCAAACCAGCAAAAAAAGAATAGAAATACGGCGAACAGCAGCCAGCCAAAAGTGTAGTGATCCTCGCGAAGAAATCGATTATCACTATGGTGCGCGACCATCATCGTCAGATAAACGCGGATCCAGTTACCCACTACGCCAATAACGGTCGCGCCCAAGATGAAAAAAACACGTTTCATCGTAGAACGATAAATTGTCCATGCGTAAAGTACGCCAAGCAAAAGGCAAGTACTTAGGAACGCTACCCCGCTGCAGGTATCGGCGACGGCCCACGTACCGCTGGGAAGGACAAAATACGCTCCCTCGCGGTATATCGGAACGCCTGATGCTCGGATGCCCAACTCGGCGAACTTCGCAGTCCATTTCACCAAGGTAGGAACCAGTGGGCTCCAGATCGGAACCGCAAACATCAACACGAAAAATGGAAAAGCCATTGCGGCCAACCAGCGAAATCCAAGCAATGTCAGCACGGCCATTGGAACCATCGCGAGCACGGCAAGCTGCGTGAAAACGCGGGTGAAGACAAGCTGGCCCGCCAGCCAAATAAATCCCAATCCAATCAGCCCGAAGAATCCAAACAAGAAGGGACGAATCGGCAGTACGGCAAGTTTGGCGCGCAGATTCCAAATGAGCACCAAAACGACGAAGACGACGAGCGCACTGTGGGAAGAGTAATCTGTGATCCTCCCAAACCCCAGTAAATAAGCGGTAGTCGGCCAGTAAATGCACGCGACTGAAATGAAGATTGCGGCTACGCTAAGAGGCCCGATGACAAACGCGCGACCAGTCATTCAGCACCGTCAGGCAATATTTGTGCATCGCATTGCCACCCACAGGCAAAAGAGGCGTTGCGTGCGATCCAAAACAATATTTTCGCCCCAATGTGCATGCTATTTCCCCTTTCCCAAAGCACCATCGGTCAACAGCAAAATCCGCGTCATGGCCCTTAATTCTTCCGTTTCCCCGGCTCCCAAAGCCACGCAGCGTTACACTCTTAACTAATTGTACATGCTGCATAGGCTGACATAAGCGCCCATTGCTCATGGGGCCGACGAAACTGGAGCAGTCTTGTCCGTTCGAGGCCACTGGGCGACCCTGAGCCGTCAAATTCCCAAAGCGAATTCACGTACGCTCCAAAGCACTGTTTCTGAACCCGCTTCAATTTAGACGCGCTCGTTTGGTGAGTGGCAAGCAGGGAAGAAACACGAACAATTTTATGCAGGCGTATCCGTCGCACTTTCAGGAAGTTTCGTAGTAGACGCCGAATGCCACCTGTAAAAATAAATACCCCGCCAAGGCGGGGTATCGGTGTAGCGCTAGGGGAAAATCAACAGTGCGTTAATTAAGCGAGTACAGACTTGCGCCGCACGAAGCCAAGACCAAGGAGTCCCAGTCCGAGTAGTCCCAGCGTTGTGGGTTCGGGCACGTTGGCGGGCGGATCCACTACGGTGACTACGCCAACAGTTGCGAAGCCGCCACCCTCGCCGGAGGTGATTGTGATGACATTGGCCAAATTGAACCCATTAGTGGTGTTTATAGTGCTGCTACCGCTGGCAGAAAACACCCCACCCGTAAATGACCCTAGGCTATTCAGGGCGATACCGTTAAGTAACGATCCGACAGTGACCGTGCCACTGGTAATCCCGCCCGTCGATGTGCGCGCGGCTAGATTGGTGCCAAAAGGGTTGATGAGGTTAGGGTCGGACAAAATAATTGTCAGCGTGCCGGCACCACGCGAGCTGAAATCGCTGGAGAGCAAATTGAGGAACGCAGGTTGACCCTCCGGGGCAGGCGAATTCGAGATACCGGTGGTTACATTAGCGAACCAAGAGCCCAGACCGCCAGAGAAATGAACAATGCCGACGGTCGGATCGGTGTCGCCAATGCCGTTATCTTCAACGCTAATGGAGTTCTCCCCAGAACTCAACGTGAGAATCATGGTTGCATTTGCAAAAGTGGCACTGACCGACAAGACGCCGGTCGTCAAAATTGTCGTAATAATCTTCTTGATATTTTTCATATGCGTTCCGAAAAAATAGCGGTCGGTTATTGTTGGTGAGTAAGTTATTTATACCTGCCGAGACTTAAGAGCAACTCGCATGCCATCAGAAAAAAATACCTAACAAACAATGCATTAGAACTTAATGTGAAAGTCGGCCTTAGTTATAAAAGATAATGTGTAAAATTTTTTGACAGGCTTAGCGATGCGCCAACCGTCGGAACAGAATTCCCATTAGATAGGTGGACTCTTCCGTCGGTCATGCCACCGGTTTGAGCCGCTGGGTGGCTAAGTAAACTTCACCAAGCGTCCTACCGTCAAGAGACGAGTGCGTACGGAAGCGATTGTAGCAATGCAGCAGGCGTCCGATGGACTGCAGGACAGGACTTGGCTGACACTGTCGATACGCCTACAATTATTCCTTCGCGTACTTCCTTTGGCGGGATAGCGGATCGATGAATACATCGTCGAGCCAGCTCCCTTTCCATCCATGCAGGTCTGGACGCTTGCCGCCTTGAGAGCTTCCGTGAAGGCGGCGCTGGCGAAATGGCGGCCCTGATCGTCTTTCATGATCTTGGACTTGCCGTAGCGACGAATGGCTCGACTGGGATTGTCTTTGCACGATTGCTCGGTGCAGTGGAAAGAGCAAGCGCAAGTTAGAATCAAAGTTGATTGATGCAAAATTTGATTTACTAAACCAATATTTTTTTGGTTTTTTACATACGCTTCAATCACTTTACAAGAGCCTTTTCAACATGTGCGGCATCGCAGGAATTCTGACCAACTCTTCCAGTAAGCCGCCTGAGCGTGCCGAACTTTTTGCAATGATCGCGCGCCTGCATCATCGTGGTCCGGACGGAACCGGCATATTGATTGATGGCGCGATTGGACTCGCCCACGCGCGCTTGAGCATCATCGATCTTGCGGGAGGCCAACAGCCGATTCACAACGAGGATCGGACGGTTCAAGTGGTGTTCAACGGCGAGATTTTTAATTACCTTGAGCTGCGCAAGCGGCTAATCGAAAAAGGCCACCAGTTTTATACGCAGACCGACACGGAAGTCATCGTTCACCTGTATGAAGAACACGGCGAGCGATTCGTTGATCACCTTAACGGCCAGTTCGCGATTGCGCTTTGGGATGCGCGGCGGCAGAGCTTGGTGCTCGCGCGCGACCGCACTGGGATCCGGCCGCTGTTCTACACCGAGGCCGCTGGGCGTTTCGTATTTGCCTCCGAAATAAAGGCGCTGTTTGCGTTGTCCGAGGTGCGTCGATGCATCGATTCCCAAGCACTGGTCGAGACCTGCACGTATTGGTCGCCCCTGGCTCCACGCACTGCGTTCGAGGGTGTGACATCGTTGCCGCCTGGTCACGTGATGGTTTTAACGGAGGGCGTGCGCAGCTTGCATCAATATTGGGACTGGACTTTTCCCGATGCTGAGCAGGGACGAAACAACGGCCTTAATCGTTCCGAAGCTGACTACGCGGCAGAGCTGCGCGAGCTTCTGATCGACGCGGTACGCCTGCAGCTGCGCGCGGATGTGCCGGTTGGCGCGTACTTGAGCGGCGGGCTGGATTCGTCCATCATCACCTCGATCATTCGCAATTTCTCGGACACACCGCTGCGGACGTTTTCGCTAACGTTCGAAGACGCCGAATTTGACGAAAGCACACATCAAAAAGAATTGGTCGATTATCTTGACACCGAACACACCTCGATACGCTGCACGCGAGCCGACATCGCGGCCGCTTTTCCGCGCACCGTATTGCACACTGAATCGACGATTGTTCGCACCGCACCCGCGCCACTCATGTTGCTGTCAGGCCACGTTCGTGAAGCAGGCTACAAGGTGGTGTTGACGGGCGAGGGAGCCGATGAAGTCTTCGGTGGCTACGATTTATTCAAAGAAGCAAAGATACGTCGCTTCTGGGCGCGATCA
This sequence comes from Betaproteobacteria bacterium, assembly GCA_043793345.1. Lineage (GTDB taxonomy): Bacteria > Pseudomonadota > Gammaproteobacteria > Burkholderiales > Usitatibacteraceae > UKL13-2. The sequence goes on from JAYVXF010000094.1 coordinate 5,744, forward strand.
CCGGACTCAACCTCGCGGCCACGCATCCTTGAGCGTTTGTATCCGTATCTAAAAAATTCTCCCGCCACTGGTCGCGCGTTCACGCAGGCATTTTTTCGCGATGGCATGGAGCATGTCGACGAGCCCTACTTCGCACACATTCCGCGCTGGACCACGACTCGTCGCATCCACCAATTTTTTTCCCGCGAGGTGCGTGACGCTATTGGCGATTGGGATCCATACGGTGCAATTTTGGCGACGCTGCCGAGTGGCATAAATCGCTGGAAACCGATGGCGCGTGATCAATATGTGGAGGCGCATACATTGATGACCGGCTATTTACTCTGCTCGCAAGGTGACCGCGTGGCAATGGCAAATTCCATCGAAGGGCGCTTTCCGTTTCTTGACCATCGCCTGATCGAATTCGCCAACCAGCTTCCGCCACAACTTAAATTGCACGGCCTCACCGAAAAATACCTGCTCAAAAAATCAATGAAAGGACTGCTGCCTGAAACGGTGCGCACGCGCACCAAGCAGCCTTATCGTGCGCCCGACAGCCAAAGCTTTTTCAATGCTGGGGTTCCGGTGGATTACGTCGCCGAATTATTCAGCGCGCCGAAAATCTCATCCGCAGGATATTTTGAAGCTTCTGCCACGGCCAAATTATTCGAGAAGTGTCGCGCCGGTCGCGCCATTGGTTTCGCCGACAATATGGCATTCGTCGCGATCTTATCGACGATGTTGCTGCACGAACAATTCATCCTCGGGCACGACTTGAGTGCGGTGGGGCATGTATCTGCGCCGCGCTCGCTCTCAACCTGAGCACGCGAAGTAAGGAACCTGCATGCTGCTCCACCATTTTTTTGACCAGACCACCGAACGCTTACCCGACAAAGCCGGACTGATTTGCGATGGCAAGCAATACACCTACGCGGAGCTCGACGCACGTATCGCACAACTGGCGACGATGCTGCGCCAGCGCGGCGTTAACCATGGTGACCGCGTGGCACTTTTTCTGGACAACAGTCTTGAAATGGTCGTGGGTGTCTTTGCTGCGCTGCGAATCGGTGCGGTGTTCATGCCCGTCAACGCCCTGACCAAGCACGACAAACTCGCCTTCATACTTAACGACGCGCGCGCCAGTGCGCTGATTACGCATGAAGCTTTGCGTGGAATATGGCAACACGCGCTTGGTGCCAATTCATCGATTCACACTTGCATTGTCGTTGGCGATGCCGCCGTTGAAATAGCCACCAGCACAAAGGCTGAGCGATGCGTGCCTTATCCGCCGCCATCTGCGCCGTTGCAAAACGCGGATCACGCCACGCAATTGATCGATCAGGATCTCGCCGCGATCATCTACACCTCCGGCTCGACCGGCCACCCAAAGGGCGTGATGCTCACGCATCTCAATATGGTTTCGGCGGTGCGCTCGGTGAGCGGCTATCTTGGCCTCGCACAAGCCGACGTGATTCTGTGTGCGCTGCCGCTGGCATTTGACTATGGGCTTTATCAGTTGCTGATGGCGTTCAAGGTGGGTGCCACGCTGGTACTTGAGCGCTCGTTTACGTTTCCAATCAAAGTACTCGAGGCAATGGCTACGGAACGCGTGACCGTATTCCCTGGCGTGCCGACGATGTTCTCATTGCTGATGAATTTGAAGGGGCTGGAAAAATTTGATCTGGCGTCATTGCGCATGATTACTAATACAGCAGCGGCATTATCGGAGGAACACATTCGCCGTTTGCGCGCGCTTTTTCCGCAGGCAACATTGTTTTCGATGTACGGGCTGACCGAGTGTAAGCGCGTCACTTACCTGCCGCCCGAGCAGTTGGACATTCGACCCACCAGCGTCGGTCGCGGCATGCCAAACGAAGAGGTTTGGTTGGTTGACGATGTGGGCCAGCGCTTGCCCAACGGCAACACCGGTGAGCTCGTCATTCGCGGCTCAAACGTCATGCGCGGCTACTGGGAAAATCCATCAGAGACCGCGAAGCGACTTAAAGCTGGCCCGAACCCGGGCGAAATGGTGCTTTATTCGGGCGATCTTTTTCGCACCGATGACGAGGGCTGGCTATACTTCGTGGCGCGTCGCGATGACATCATCAAGAGCCGCGGCGAGAAGGTCAGTCCGCGCGAAGTGGAGAACGCAATTTACAGCCTGGAGGGCGTATTGGAGGCGGTGGTGATTGGCGTTGCCGATGAATTATTGGGTGAGGCAATCAAGGCGTATGTCGTGCAGAAAGAAGGTTTCGCGCTCACCGAACGCGAGGTAATTCGACACTGCCTCGGACGACTGGAAAATTTTATGGCACCGAAATACGTGGAGTTTGTGTTGGAATTGCCGAAGACGGATACAGGTAAAATTAAACGGACGGGGCTCGTTTAACCGGAGTCAGCAAGCCCGCTTTACAAGATGTAGACACAGCATTAGAGCGGCTTTCAGGGCATAAGTGCCCTGGAGTGCCCGCTAATGCTAGTGTTTACTAATTAATAATCTCCATTATTTTCGGCCTGGGAAATTATGCAAGACATCAAGAATTTGGTTCGCAAGTTTCTTCTGGATAATTTTGTGATGGGCGGAAACATTGTCATCAATGACGATACTTCGTTTATGGCCGCCCACATACTCGACTCCACCGGATTCATTGAATTGATCCTTTTCATCGAAGAAACTTTCGACGTAAAAGTAGATGATGCCGAAATGCTGCCGGAAAATTTTGACAGTCTCATCAATATTGACGGCTATGTTGAACACAAGCGCGTCGCTGTTGCAAGCAGCTAGCCGACACAACGCCAACGCAACCGACGCAATGAGCACGCCAACGCTGCACCCGGATATTCTCGCGTTGGACTGCGAAGCCGAAGCGAATCGCATCGCACAGCGAATGCTTGAGATTGTCGGCAGCCAATTGCGCCGACGTGGCGTGATTATCGCGATCTCTGGCGGCGTCGACAGCGCGGTCTGCGCCGCACTCGCCGTTCGCGCGTTCGGCACTTCGAAGGTGTATGGATTGATGCTGCCCGAAACAGACTCTTCGTCCAACAGCTTGCGGCGCGGCAAACTGGTTGCTGAACAATTCGCTATCCCGTTCAGCGTAGAGAATATCGCGCCGACTCTTGAGGCGCTTGGCTGTTATCGCTGGCGCGATGAGGCGATCCGCGCGGTGTTTCCCGATTTCGGGCCGGATTGGAAAAGCAAAATTGCGATTGCAGGCGGTCGCGACGGTGCGTTCAATTATTTTAAATTGGTCGTGCAATCACCAACCGGTGAGCTGCATGAAAAGCGCCTGCCACCGCGCGAATATCTGCAAATCGTTGCCGCCACCAGTTTCAAACAGCGGGTGCGAAAGATGCTGGAATATTTCCACGCCGATCGACTCAATTACGCCGTCATCGGCACGCCCAACCGTCTGGAATACGATCAGGGATTCTTCGTTAAAAATGGCGATGGTGCGGCCGACCTGAAACCCATCGCCCATCTATACAAGACCCAGGTGTATGCATTGGCAAGGCATCTCTGCATTGCCGACGAGATCTGCAACGCTGCACCGACCACCGACACCTACAGTCTGCAACAAGGCCAGGACGAATTTTATTTCGCGCTGGCCTATGACAAAATGGATATCGCGCTCTGGTCATTCAATCACAGCGTGCCCGAGGAAGAGCTGGCAGCCTTTCTGGGCATGCTGCCAAGCCACGCCGCGTTTATTTACAAAGACATCATCGCCAAACGCCACGCGACCCGCTACCTGCACGCCAGGCCGGTGTTGGTCGAGCCGGTGGCAGAGCTTCCTGTTTGATTTCATCAGCCGCTTGTCAAGGCTCCGACCAGAAATGACCTCTGTTGCGAGCGGTGAAAATATTCATGAAAATTTGACGCCAGCAGCGTTGACACTTTTTCATCAATGCTTGAACGAGCTCTCGTCGGCGCTCAATGCCCTGCCTGATAAACCGGACGAAACACCGATCAGTACGCTTGCAGCACTTTGGCATACCGCAGCAGGTCGACCAATCTCGGCGAAGCGCGCGGTTGCAGACGCATTGCCCGAGTTGGATCAAGCTGCGATCACGAAATTGGCTGCGCTCTTAACGGATCGCATCGCGGGCATCCCGCTGGCCTACCTCACCGGTCGGCAGCAATTCATGGGTGTGGAGCTTTTTGCCAGCGATGCAGCGCTTATTCCGCGTGAGGAGACCGAGTTGCTGGGCACTGCTGCGCTCACGCAATTGCGCGCGGTGGTGCGCGAGCAAGGCCATGCCACGGTGCTCGATGTTTGTACAGGATCGGGTAACCTTGCACTGGCGCTTGCGTGGCACGAGCCGCACGCGCGCGTCTGGGCGGCCGACCTTTCCGAGGACGCCATCGCGCTGGCGCGCCGCAATCTTGCCCACCTCGGTCTGGCCAGTCGCGTCGAGTTCCGTACTGGCGATCTATTGGCGCCATTTGATACGCCGGCGTTTCATGGAATTGTCGACTTGCTGATTTGCAATCCGCCATACATATCAAGCGGAAAAGTCGACGGAATGCCCGGGGAAATTATAGGCCACGAGCCGCGACTGGCATTTGATGGCGGCGCGCTGGGAATTCGAATTTTATTGCGATTGATTTCTGAAGCGCCGCGCTTTTTGCGGCCCGGCGGCTGGCTTGCGTTTGAACTCGGGCTTGGACAGGGCCCGGGCATTCGCAAGCGGCTTGAACAGGGCGGTGGTTACGTTGATATTAATGAAGTCATCGACAGGAATGGTCAGATACGCGCTTTGATTGCGCGCCTGCCTCAGCCGAAAGGGCAGGCGCTAGTCGAGCAAAACAACGACAGCGGAAACGCCTATTCAGTCGTTGTCGCCAACGTAATGGCAGATGGAGAAAAAATTCGTTCGCTTTGGCGCACGGGTCTAAACGCTGCCACGTTGGGCGAGGCTAAATTTGATTGGTACTATCAGCGAAACCCGGATGGCGCGCCGGACGCATTGATGTTGCTCCACAGCGGCAATGCAGACGCCGTGGGTGTCGCCGCTGTGGGGCACCGCCGTATGCGATTTAACAACGTGATGTTGCTAACCGCCGTAACCGTGGATTTTGTTGTACACCCGGAACATCGAACCCTGTTTCCCGCATTGTTACTGCAAAAGGAAGTGTGCAGGCGCGCGCTACAAATGCACCATGTGGTCTGGGGATTGCCAAACCTCAATGCCACTGCGGTGTTTAGCCGCGCTGGCTATCAATTGGTTGGCCAGATGGTGCGTTACGCCCGCGTTTTGCGTTCCGCAGAGTATTTGGCACGCCACCTTTCCCCATGGACGAGCCGCGTGGCGGGCGCAATTGTTGATTGGATACTGTTGGGGATTCTCGCCTGGCGCAAACCAAGGGCACGCAGTTATCTCACCAAATGGCAGCAGCGCCCGGACGCCCGCTTCGACGATCTCTGGCAGCGAAGTGCTGCGCCCGACCAATTGATGGGTGTGCGCGATGAGCAGTATCTGACCTGGCGATTCGGCGACTACCTGCTTCGAGCCTATTCGTTTTTCACCCTTGCGTCCGCCGTGGATCAACGTCTTATCGGTTACGCGGTGTGCGAAATTGACCAGCAGTCGTTGCACGTCCGCGATTTTCTGATCGATCCCAATATAGCCGGGGCGGCGGCATATCTCTGGCACAGCTTGGTTCGGGAGGCGTATCGAAAGGGTCTTGCGAGTCTTTCCGTTGAGTTTCATGGCGGTGAGCTTGTACAGGAAGAATTAAAAGACGCCGGGCTGACCGCGCGCCATCAAACGCCTCTGTATGCCGCACTCGCGGATAAGTCGCGGCCGCTGTTGCAAGGGCGGCACTGGTATCTTACCTGCGCGGACGTAGACGGCTAATGCAGGCCTGTCCAAGTGAGGTGGCAAAAACCGATTTTCGTGTTTGGCGAGGTGCGAATTCGGTAGAACCAATTTGAAGAGCCCTTACGAAGGCCGGTTATGAGGGCTTTTTTTCGGTCGCATCAACCGGGGGCAAACGATCAATCAGTCGCACCAGAAGATCCAACGATGCGGAGTGACTGCGTTCGAGCCGCACCATGGTGCGTTCGAGCCGCAGCATGCTTTCCTCGACCCGAAGCCACCGTGCTATCGCATCACTGCGACTCAAGCCGAACGCGATTGAGTGCACGTCCTCGGCATCGTCGTAATCATGCCCTGCGGTAGCCGGGTAATGATTTCCGGCAAGTAAATTATCCGCGTTCGACAACGCGCCGATATGAGCAGCATGATGCGTCGAAGATCTTGGTGCGAGCGTCTCACTACTCATTTCTCCGGCGACTTCATGCACATCCTCACGTGTAAACACGCGTTTTTCGGCAAGAAATCCTGACAATAGCAAGCGGTCACAGACGGCATTGATACGTCGTGGCACCCCGCCGCTGGCCGCAAAAATCGCCCCGAAAGCGTCGGGCTCAAATTGCGGCGAATCTTTCCACCCAACGCACGTCAGGCGATGCTCAACGTACCCGCGCGTTTCCTCTTCGTCCATCGGGCCGATATGGCATGCCGCGATGACCCGCTGACGTAACTGCTGCATTTGCGGGCTCTGCAGAATATGTCGAAATTCCGGCTGGCCGATGAGGAAGCTTTGTAACAGTGCGTGCGTATCAAGCTGAAAATTCGACAGCATGCGCAATTCTTCAACCGCGCGCGGCGTAAGGTTTTGCGCTTCGTCGACCACCAAAAGGCATCGCTTGCCCTGTTTTGCAACTGACACCAGAAAAGCCTCAAGCGAGAGCAGCAAATTCGCTTTGTCGGTTTGTTTGGTTGGAATGCCGAACGCTGACGCGACCATCCTAAGCATATCGTCAGCGTCCAATTGTGTGCTCACCAGATTCGCGGCAACCACTTGCTCCGGATCCAGTTTGGCGAAGATATTGCGAACCAGCGTCGTCTTGCCGGCACCGACCTCACCGGTGATCACGATGAATCCCTCGTTTTGATGCAATCCATACTCGAGGTAGGCCATCGCGCGCCGGTGCTGGCGGCTGCCAAAATAAAATGATGGGTCAGGGTTAAGTTGAAAAGGCTTCTTGGTCAGCCCATAAAACGATTCGTACATTTGCGTGCTGCCTGTTAGTACCGAAGTGAAACCGACGCCAGAGCGGCATTTTCCCGGTAACTTGTGTTCAAGGAATTGTCGAGATGCACGCGCCGGGCACCGAAAGCGACATAGGTATTTTGTCCCACACGGGTTGAAAAAAGCAGGTTAAGCGAACGCTGCCTGGTATCCAACCCAGCGATGGACAAACCTTCGGTTCGTAACGATGTCGCGATCAACGATATCGATGATAGTGGGGACAGTCTGTGCGCCCAGTTTAAATTGAAGCCTTGTTGCAATATGTCGTTGCTCAATGAAAAACTATCCGTTGCACCAATAGTTGAGCCAAATGCTCGCTGATTCCTTCGGGAAAATATCAAGGCAACGGTATTTTTTATTCCCACGAGTGCGACAGAAGCCTCTTCGCTTCGGCTGAGAATCGGTCGTCCGGTCGCAAAACCGCCGTTCAATGCCGAGCCCGCAGGGATGCCTGATTCCTCCAGCTTTTTACGCACCGCCGCTTCGCGTGCAATCGGATCCGGAATCGCGGAGATCAAAAGATCAGATAACAAGCCAGCGGTAGAGCCTGAGCCGGTTGCCGTCAATTGACCGGGCAATGCGGTGACATCGCGGTTGCTGGTGAAGCTCCAAAGGGTAAGCGCGGTGCGATGTTTGAAAATAACGCTATGACCCTCGCCGAAAAAACGTTTTTCTTTCACCGCCGCAAACTGGGTACTTGCGCTCGGCGACCACTCCAGGCCAAAACCGGACGTACTGGCGCGATTTTTTTGTAAGCCCGCAAAATTGGTGGACTCGCTGCCAACGATTGCAGACACGTGTATCTGTGGATCAACTTCGTAAGACAGTGAGCCACGAATGCGCTCATCGAACGACTTGCCGACAACATTATTGCGGAATGTCAGCGCGTTCCCGTCGAGCGACCAGCCAAAACCGGAAATCGCACGGCCATTTTTTATGAAACCAGCCCATTGCCTGGCTATGGTATCTGGGAGTGCCGGGTCTTTCGAACGAATGTCAGCCGCAACAAACCTGAGCTGATAAGACGCGAGCTCGAGGAGCTTACCGTTGATACGTGGTGAAATTTGGGTGGTCGTTGTTTCAATTCTATTGCCATTTGGGCCAGTCGTGTCTGTCGCCCCGGCAATGCTGAAGGCAGAGCGGTTTTGTTGCGTAATGTTTGCGCTCGCGTCAACGAACAGCCAATTATCAATCGCCTCGACCACCGCATTGGAAGCCAGCAGACGTTGGGTATTGTTAAGCCGCGAATCACCAGAGTACCGAAAATCACGCAAACGGTAATCCAGATAAATTTTTGACCGTACGCCTCTCTTTTCGATGCGAATTCCGGGAGTGGATTCTGTTACCCAGCTTTTCTTTGCGATTGCAGCCGGTATCAGCGCGGCATTGTCGGTGTAGCTTTCGACCAGACTGATTTCAGGCGTGATGCGCCATGCAGTGACAGCCGCTACCGGTGCGGTGCTTGGCGGCGCGGCGGGCTCAGATTGGGCGACACTTCCTGTTGACATACAGGCGACCCCGCACGCAGTCGCCAGTGCCGCTACAACACAAACCAGGCTTGCTGGCGCGGTCCGCTGATCAAACGCGTTCTCACCGATCCGGCGGATACCTGCTGGGGTCAATGCTCGCCTCTTTGCGTCAGCGCCACAGCCATAGTCTGAAAATCGCTTCATCAATGCGCTAATTGTAGCCGTAGCCATATCCGTACGCACCCTGCGCAACGGTGCGCGCCTGATTAAGCAATATCATCTTGACCGGGCACGTCTCGATCGTCGCCAACGCCCGTTTCACTTCGCTTTTAAGCGTCGCTTCCGCCTGTACAACGAACACGATTTGACCCATGTGCGTGGCTAATACGCGCGCTTCTGTGGTCACTAAAAGCGGCGGGGAATCGAACACCACGATTCGGTTGGGATAGCGCGTAGCCATCTCGTCCAGCAACCGATCCATTGCATCACTAGCCAATAATTCAGTTGCACGTGCGTGCTGCGTGCCGCTGGTAAGGATGGACAGTTTTTCAACGTTCGTCCTGATTAACGCGTGGTCAAGATCAAATGATTTGTCATGCAGCGCGTCGAGCAGGCCTTTGCCAGACGGCAATCCGAGTAGGCGCGGCAGTGACGGGCGAGCCACGTCAGCATCCACCAGCAAAACTGTCTGATCCAGCTCCATGGCAATGCTCATCGCCAGATTGACCGCAGAAAAAGTCTTGCCCTCGCCGGGAACGGCGCTTGTCACCATGATCAAATTGCCATTTTTGATCGGCGTCGTCCCTTTGCCTGAAGCGTTGGCAATGAGTGGGCGTTTTACAATACGAAATTCGTCTGCGATGCGGGATCGGGGACTATCCGGCGTGACGAAACCGAGCTTCGCCAGCATCACAAGATCCAGTTCGACGCTGGCCGACACAGCAGTCCGCACCCCTGAATATTCGGCGACACCAACCGCCGCGATTGCCGCATCGACGTGTGAAGTCGCAGGAAAAACGGTGGCACCATTGGTATTTTGTGCGCTACTGCGGCTGGTATTTTGGCCGGGGTCGCCTGGAATATCGATGCCCGCGCGACGTAATTCTTCCAATCGCTTCGCTGCTTGCTCAATGACACTCATTAACAGTCCTTAAACACTTCGCGAGGCGAAAAATATCAACGCCAGGAATCCCGCCACGTATGCGCCAAGTAGTGCGCCGACCCCACCGAGAAATCGGAATGCGCTGCGTCTCGCCGCACGCTTTTTTGGCTCGCTCAAGACCATTGAAATGATACCCAGAACTGGCAATTCCGTGGCTTCACCCAGCGATCTGACATCGTAGAACGCGGGGCGGAGCTCTCTTGCGGCAAAGGTGATTACCAATCCGCTAGCCAACGCAATCAACAGTGTCATTGGGAACAGCACGCTGCGATTGGGTGAAACCGGTTGCGGCGACACGCGAGGGGGATCAATCAGCCGGAAATCGGCAACACCTGCGACTGACTGCATATCACCGGACATACTCGCTTTTTCACGGGCTGAAATCAGATTTTCATAATTTTTCTTATTGACATCGTAATCGCGATTGAGTTGGACAAATTCGGCTTCAAGTTGCGGCACGCGTGACGCTGAAGATTTGAATTCGTTATAGCGTGATGAATATTCGTTTACGCGCGCGCGCAACGACGCAACCGTTGCCTCCGCCTGCGCGAGCGAAACTTTTAATTGTTCGGACGCGAGGGGTCCGCTTGCGAACGACTGAACGGGCAACGCGCGATCATTTTTGCGCGACAGCACCAATTGTCGCTTCTGCTCTTCCAGCTCTTTGATCGCTCTTTGGGTGCCAATGACATCCGGGTGGCTTTCCGTAAATTTCAGCAGCATGGTGTCGAGACTGCGTTTCAGGAAATCGATTCTTCCATCAATTTCGGTTGTACTTCCCCCCGCAACTGCGACCCCGGATGACGCGCTGGTCTCTTCACTCGACAAACCGCGTTTGAAAGCATCGCGCGAGTTTTCCGCTTCGCGCAGCAATAGCTGGGCTTGATTCAGCTGCGTATTGGCGTCTGACATCCGCGCAAAAAAGCCTGCACCTTCACCGGGCGTCATGCCCAAATTGCGGATTTTAAATTCTTTCAAACGACTTTCGGCCTCTTGGAGCTTTTTTTCGTAGATGACGATTTGTTCGTCGACAAACTTTTTTGCCGTATCCGTGTCGCTGCTTTTGCCGCCTTGCCCGGATTCGATAAACATCGAGCTAAAACTCTGCACCGCCCGCTTTGCGCGCTCGGGCTGCACATCGCGAAAGGTCAGGGTGTACAGATTGTCTTTTACACTTCCGCTAATCGTGAGCAGTTTGGACACGCGATCCACAATGCCGTCGTAGTCGGCCTTGGATTTACTCCCCGCGTCAAGACCAACGGTTTGTACAAGCTTCTCGACGTTTGGTCGACTGATAACCACGCGACTTAACGCAGCGATCTGGTCTGTGTCGTTTTGCATGACGGTCATGCCCGTCATCAATGGTTTCAGGATCGACGCGGTATTGACATAAATACGCGCGGACGCCTCGTACTTGTCCGGAATCTGGAACACGATCGCCACACCAATGGCACCGACTACCCATGCAGTGGCAAGTCCGAGCCAGCGGAAGTGCCACATTCCCCGCAGGGTTATTATCGACTGGCGAAGTATTTCATCCATCTAACATCCGTTTGAAATTCGATGGCGGCGACCGCAAATTCATCGACGTTGTGACGCGCGAAAATAACCTAAAACCAACTTTGCGGAATGATTAAAACGTCGCCCGGTCTCATCTCGACGTTGGCGGAAACGTCGCCACGTTTGATCAGGTCTTTGATACGAACCCGATACTGTTTGTTGCCATCCGCGGTTCGCAGCAACGTGGCACCATTGCCGTCAGCAAAATCGGTAATTCCACCGACGGCGATCATCACATCCAGCAGCGTCATTTTTTGCTTGTATGCAAGTGCCTGCGGTTTCGTTGCCTCGCCAACTACCCGAACCTGCTCGGCGTACTGACCGACGAAATTGGTCACGACGACGGTCACGACCGGATCGCGAATAACTTTCGACAGCGCCTTTTCGATGTCGCGTGCCAGAGTTGTCGCATCTTTTCCCAAGGCCGGTAAATCTTCGACCAGCGGGGCGGCAATTTTGCCATCGGGCCGCACCGGTACGACCATCGACAACTCTGGATTTCGCCACACGACAATGCTGACCGTATCACCCGGACCGATGACGTATTTGTAATCCGGCGAAGCGGCAAGGGCAGGTGCTTGCGGGAGTGAGCTACAGCCGCCAACGATAACCATCACAGCCGATGCAATAACCAAACCAACGGCACGAGCCAACAGACGTGTTTGCATACTTCCTCCCTGGTGAATCGGTTCGAGTGCAACCGCGAATGCGTTGGATGATGTCGCGTTCCGGCGATTGCCAACAATGCCATATGTTACTATCTTTTCAATATCTTCTTGCTCATTTGTTGTGCAATGTCACGGCAATTTGCCGATTGTTTGGCGACCAAAACGAAGGCAGGAAAGAACAGCATTTTACAAATGCGAAGCGTAAAAATACCACAGCGAGCAGTGTTGCCCACGTTATCCTGTTGACGCGGCGCGCTCGCTGAATCAAATGTCATCGGCATCCATCGCCGATCAACTTAATCAAAGCCAGGCTCCATCTTTAAATGACCAGCACCATTCTCATCACCGGCGGTGCCGGCTACATCGGTTCCCATACCCTGATTGAGTTTCTTCGCGCAGGGCACGAGTTGGTGGTTGTCGATAACTTCAGCAACAGTAAGCGGGAAGCGCTGCGTCGGGTGGAGCGCATCAGTGGCAAGCCGGTAACGTTTTACCCACTGGACGTAAGAGATCGTGAGGGCTTGCAACGCATTTTCGGCCGCCATGCAATCACTGCGGTGATTCATTTCGCGGGGCTCAAGGCGGTCGGCGAATCGGTGGAAAAGCCGCTCGAGTATTACGACAACAATGTCACCGGTAGTCTGGTATTGCTCGACGTGATGGCCGCCGCAAATGTCAGGACGATTGTATTTAGCTCGTCCGCGACCGTGTACGGCGATCCACAATCGGTGCCGATCCGCGAGGACTTTCCATTGTCAGCGACCAATCCCTACGGCCGCAGCAAGCTGATGGTCGAAGAAATGCTGCGCGATCTATATCGCGCCGATGATCGCTGGCGTATCGCTTTGCTGCGCTACTTTAATCCGGTCGGCGCCCATGCCAGCGGTCTCATCGGCGAAGACCCGAATGGCATTCCCAACAATCTCATGCCGATTGTCGCGCGCGTCGCCGTTGGCAGACTTCAGTCGCTCGCCGTTTACGGCAACGATTATCCGACTCGTGACGGCACCGGTGTGCGCGACTATATCCACGTGGTCGATCTGGCGCTTGGTCACCTCAAGGCGCTCGACGCGCTGCAGCGACGCGGCGGTTTGATCACGGTTAATCTGGGCACCGGCAACGGCTATTCGGTACTCGACGTGGTGCGCGCTTTTGAATCCGCCAGCGGTCGCGCGGTGGCATATCAGTTCGCGCCGCGCCGCAGTGGCGACATCGCCGCGTGCTACGCGGATCCGGCGCTGGCTCTCGAGTTGCTCGGCTGGCGCGCAGAACGCGGGCTCGACGAAATGTGCATTGATGCATGGCGCTGGCAAAGCGATAATCCGAAAGGCTTTGAGCCCGCGTGAAGAGCAGAGTTGAGCAACCGTAGTCAGTGCGTTGTTGCCGTGATCGAAGACTTCACCACCCGCTTTGTTTATAATTCACGCCTGATTTCACGGCGCGTCGAAACTCAGGAAGCATTTCCTTAACCCCATTTTTTTCAGGATCTACCATGGCCAAAATCAAAGTCAAAAACCCGGTTGTTGAAATGGATGGCGATGAGATGACACGCATCATCTGGCAGATGATTCGTGAAAAACTTATTCTTCCTTACCTCGACATCGATCTCAAATACTTTGATTTGGGGATGGAGCACCGTGACGCGACCGACGACAAGGTGACCGTTGATTCCGCGATGGCAACGCTCAAATATGGTGTCGCCGTGAAATGCGCGACCATCACGCCGGACGAAGCGCGGGTCAAGGAATTCAACCTGAAACAAATGTGGAAAAGCCCGAACGGGACCATCCGCAATATTCTCGACGGCACCATTTTCCGTGAGCCGATCATCTGTAAAAACGTGCCGCGTCTGGTCAGCCACTGGGATAAGCCGGTGGTGGTTGCCCGCCACGGTTTCGGCGATCAATATCGCGCCACCGATTTTCAATTTCCGGGTGCCGGCACATTGACGATGAAATTTGTACCGGCCGACGGCAGTGCGCCGATTGAACGGGAAGTGTTCAAGGCGCCCGCCGCCGGTATCGCGCTGGCCATGTACAACCTCGACGCATCCATCCGCGGATTTGCCCGTGCGTGCTTTAACTACGGTCTGGATCGCAATTACGCGGTGTATCTCTCGACCAAAAACACCATCCTGAAAGTGTACGACGGCCGTTTCAAAAATCTCTTTCAGGAAATTTACGAAGCCGAATTTGCGGCCAGGTTTGACGCCGCCAAGCTTACCTACGAGCACCGCCTGATCGACGACATGGTCGCCTCCAATCTGAAATGGAGTGGCGGCTATTTGTGGGCCTGCAAAAACTATGACGGCGACGTGCAGTCCGACACGGTCGCACAAGGCTACGGCTCGCTGGGCCTGATGACGTCGGTGTTGATGTCGCCGGACGGCAAGACGGTCGAGGCCGAGGCCGCGCACGGCACCGTGACGCGCCACTACCGCATGCACCAGCAGGGCAAGCCGACGTCGACCAATCCGATCGCATCGATCTACGCCTGGACACGCGGGCTGATTTTTCGCGGCAAGATGGACGGCACGCCCGAGGTCGTCAAGTTTGCCGAGACGCTCGAAAAAATTTGTGTCGATGTGGTCGAGTCCGGCAAGATGACCAAGGATCTCGCCATCCTGATCAGTGCGGATCAGCCCTACCTCACCACCGAAGAATTCCTCGGTGCAGTGGATACCGAGCTGAAGCGCCGGATGCAATAGCCGCACACGGAGACAAAACTCTGGCATTGGCGCGGCTTCTGGCACGAAAACGCCATGAGAGCCGCGCCAGCGCTAGAGTTTTGCTGGCTGGTGACAATAGCTCGCGCTGAACAGCCGGCTTGCGTCAAGCCTGCTGTACCATCCATCGCCCGATAATGCGTTTCAAAATATGCAAACGCTGATGAAAAAAATGATCGGCGTCAGGCACCACCACCACCGCGATGTCGCGTGACCTTGCCCAATTGAGCGAATCGATCAGCGCCACCGTCTCGTCCTTTTCGCCGTGAATCAGCAGTGTTGATTCTGGTGCCACGCCGCCGCTTTTCACGTTTTGCCAATGCGACATGCGCGAGAATCCCGGTGCAACCAAAATCATTTGTTCGCAGCGTAACTGCTCGCTCGCGGCCAGCGTGACCGCCGCGCCGAACGAGAATCCGCATAACCACAATGGCAAGCCCGGATGCGCGGCGCTGGCATGCGCGACCACGGTCAGCAAATCGGCTGTCTCGCCGCGCCCGTCGTCGTGCTCACCGTCGCTTTTTCCCACGCCGCGAAAATTGAATCGGTAGCTTGCAGCACCTGCGTCGAACACCGCGCGCGTAAGCGTCGTTGCGACCTTATTGTCCATGCTGCCGCCGAATAGTGGATGCGGATGCGCAACGACGGCAATGGCAATCGGCGCTCGCAGGTCGCTGACGTGCACCGCCACTTCGATTGCGCCAGCTGCGCCGTCAATTAAACTTTTCGCGACCGGGAATGGACTCGCCATGAAATTAAATTTTCAGCCGCTCAACCACGCGGCCATGCTGAATGTGTTCGGAAATGATTTCATCGATGTCGGTTTTATCGATGTAGGTATACCAGACATTGTCGGGATAAACGACCATCACCGGACCCTCCGCGCAACGATCCATACAGCCGGCTAAGTTGATGCGCACCTTGCCCTCACCGTTCAGATTAAGTTTTTTGATGCGCTGTTTCGCGTAGTCACGAATGCCTTCCGCGTCATGCTGGTTGCAGCACTCGCGGCCATCGTCACGCTGATTGACACAGAAAAAAACGTGATGCTGGTAGTAGCTCATGGTGATATTTTTTTGAAGGGAGGTAAAGGTTTAGTACGGTTCAATGCGGTTCAATGCGGCTCGCGATGGGTCACGAACAGCCAAGCCAGAAAAATCACGGTGACCAGCGGCCACGTCTCGTGCATCCACCGCGTCAAGCTCGCAAAATTGACGAGCTGGCCGTGCGGCCAACTGAACAACCGCAGCGTTTCATCAAAAGCGCCGTAGATACTGGTGATTTTCGCCATCAAGCCGCCCGCGAAAACAAACAGCGTGGCACAGAATGCGCGCCAGCGGAAACTAAAGCGTGAGAAGTATGCCGCCAATATCAATCCCGATGTTAGCCCGATCACGGTCGCAGGGGCCATCCAGTCGATCATCTGTGGCGCTTTCAACATCAGCGCCGCCATCGCCACCTTGATCACGAAACCGGCCGCGAGCAACAACATGACGTTGAGCATCACCCCCCGGTTCGGTCGCATCAACAACGCCACAAACAGCGTGAATCCGCACACGTTGAGCGTGATACCGATCGCCTGGGGCAGTAACACCAATGGGTTGTACGGATGCGCATTCGCCGCGTCGAACGGGTTCGCTATGTGGCCGGCCTCGAAAAACGGAATCGCCGGATTGAGCTGCGCAAATATCCAGAAGCCAAGCAGAATCAGACCCCAGCCAGTCTCAACGGAGGACGAAAAATATCGATGCCGCCAATTCCGCCACGCGCCGATGAGCAGGCGGCCCGGTGTTGCCAGAACCAGCGCTGCGCCCGCCGCCGCGCCAGCCGAATTGGCCAACAAATCTACAAACGATGACACCCGACCCGGCAAAAATGCCTGTAAAGATTCAAAGCCAAAAGAAAGCGCAGCACTCGCCGCGACCGCAAGCGCCCAGATTTGCGCGCTATGCTTAATCCTGATTGCAGCGGCCTGACTTTGATCCCTGAACACGGCGGCGAGCATCGCACCAAGCGGCGCGTAGGCCGCAATATTTAGCATGACATCGAATGCAATCACGTACTTCGGCCAGACCAAAAACGTGAACACTTCTGGCCAGCGCCAGCCGAAAAATGGATTGAGGCTTGCGTACGCCAACATCAGGGAGTAGGCCAGCAGCGCGCCACGGTCGGCACGCAGGATGCGCGTGCGGGTGGCGCTTAGCGACGGGTCTGGGCTGGTGGGCACGGTTGAAGACATCGGGACATATTTGAAGGAAAATTTGCCTCAGGAAATCTGCGCGAGTTCACTTGCATAGCGCGCCGCGTTGTCCACGTAGTGCTGCGCGATCCAGCGCACATGCGTGACTTCCTCATCACTTAGCTGCCGCACCACGCGCCCCGGCGAACCCATCACCAGCGAGCGATCCGCAATCACTTTGCCTTCTGGAATCAGTGAATTTGCACCGATCAGGCAATCGCGACCGATCACGGCGCGGTTCAACACCACCGCCTTGATGCCGATCAGGGAGCCCTCCTTCACGGTGCAGCCGTGCAACATCGCCATGTGACCCACACTCACGCCTTTCTCCAGTGTGAGCGCAACCCCTTCATCGGTGTGAAGCACCGAGCCATCCTGAATGTTCACGTTTTCGCCGATGGTGATGGTGTCGTTGTCGCCGCGAATCACCACGTTGAACCACACATTGGCATTTTTGCCGAGCACCACGTCGCCGATGACGGAGGCGTTGGGAGCGATGTAGTTGTTGCCGCGAAGGATGGGTTGTTTGTTGCCGAGGGCGTAGATCATTTTTGGCTCACTGGATTTTGCGATTGAGGCGTATTGATTTGTTGCGCGGGTGCGCTCCACTTCGCCAGCTTAGGCGTGCGGATGGATTGATTGTAGCCAATTCATGCGCGTCGGCGTGTGTGCAAGAGTCGTGTGCAGGTGCGCGCAAAGCGAAACTCCGCTCCCAGCTTGCCGTTTGGCGTGAAAATGGCTGGAGAGCCGCGCCGGTGCTAGACCTCGGCGTAGGTTCTATAGTCTTTGCAAAATGTAGCGTGAAACGCATATGCGCCGCGATATCAATTTCCTGTCATTTCGAACCCGGCTTCATCGGGTGAGAAATCTGCTGTTGATGATGCAAGGCAAAAGCAGATTTCTCCCTTCGCACGAAATGACAATCTCTTGTAGCGCGGGCTGGCGCAGCGCAATCGGCGATCTGTGATTCAGCATCGCACGACGCCGCGAGCTTCAGAAGCCGTTGCTTACATCTGCTTAAACAAATGCGAAAACGGCCGGCTCACGGTTAGATTTTCTTTGCGCCCTTTGACCTTCACCGTTGCCTGCCCGCGAAAGTCGCGCGACACCGCTTCAATGGCCGCCGCATTGACGATGGTTGAGCGGTGAATTTGCCAGAATTTTTCGGTGTCGATACCGTCGAGAATTTCCTTGATCGGCGTTTTGATCAAGGCATCGAATTCCCTGGTGGCGACCAATGTATATTTTTCATCAGACTGAAAAAACAGCACGTCTTCAATCGGAATCAAACGCAGGTTCGAGCCAATATTGGCTTTGATCCATTTCAGTTTTTCGTTGTGCGGAGTAAGCTTGGCGGAAAGATGCGCCAGCAGCGCGTCCAAATTTTGCGGCGGCGGCGCGGGCACGATGGATAAGCGCTCTTTGAGCCGCTCGACCGCCGCTTTGAGACGTTCGTCGCTGTAGGGTTTCAACACGTAATCGATGGCACCGGTCTCGAATGCTTCGACTGCGTACTGATCAAAGGCGGTGACGAACACCACGTGGCAGCGCAATGCGCGATTGGCGCTAACACTTTTCGCCACTTCCACGCCGGTCATTTCCGGCATCTGGATATCGAGAAATGCGAGCTGCGGCTGATGTTCACTGATCGCTTCCAGCGCCGCTTCGCCGTCGCCTACGTCAGCGACAACGATGAGTTCCGGCCACAGTTTGGCGAGCTTGGATTTGAGTTGGGCGCGGAGGATGGGTTCATCTTCGGCGATGATCGCTGTAATCGTCATGGTGGTTTTTTCTGCGTGGATAGCTTCGTTATTATGCCGCCACTATTTCCCCGGCGCATCGGTGACGACCGGCTTGGCGCGTTTGCGCCACCAGAACCACCAGATCGCAAAACCCACCACCGCAAACGGTGCCATCGTCGGTGCCAACGAAATCAGAATCACCAGCGGAATAAATATCAGTAAGCCGGCAAACAAAAATCCCAGCCCATAAATCACCGCGACCACAATCGCTATCGCCAGTGCGGCCACGCCAAAGCCGATCAACAAGCCCACCGAGCCCAGCGCCATGCCTTCCAAACCGCCGAGCTGCGATTGCCCCATATGCACCGGCAACCAGCCCGTATAAAGCGCGATCAGGCCGACCACCAGCAACACCGCGAGCACGGCAATCAAACCGACAAATAGGGCCGAGAGAATTCTGGTCCACACGCTATGCGTTCTGGTGGCGGCACCCCACGCGCGGCTCCAGCCGGTCGTCACCGGCTCAGCGCGGAAATTGGCGCTTGCAGACATGGTCGGCGATGCGGCTTGTTGTGCGGCAAGCGTTGCGGGCAGCTCGATGGTCGCGACCACACCTTGCGCATTATTTGATTCAATCGTGAAGCGCGCCTTGTCGCCATACAGCGCAAGCAAGCGCTCACGCAAATTGCTCAGTCCGACACCGCCACCGGTTTGGATCGGTGCGTCGGTCAAGCCTTTGCCCGTGTCTTTCACTTGCAAGCGGATGCGATCCCCGTCGGTCGTGAAAATGCGCGTGACGACGACGTCGATGCGGCCACCTTCGCGCAGCGGCTCGAGCCCGTGCTTGATGGCGTTTTCGACCAGCGAGGGCAGCATCATCGGCGGGAACGGTGCTGTCAACAAATCTTCCGGCACGTCGATGGCAAATTCCAGCCGCGCACCCATGCGCATTTTGAGAATATTCAGATACGCACGCACGCGCTCAATTTCCTGGCCGACCGTGGATGAGGTCTCGCGCATTTTCGGCAGCGATGCACGCAAATACTGAATAAGGTGACCGACCATTTGATTGGCCGCCGGCGGATCGACTTCGGTCAGCGCCTGCACATTGGCGAGCGTGTTGTATAAAAAATGCGGCTCCACTTGCGCCTGCAAAGCTTGCAGGCGCGCTTCGGTCACCTGCCGGTTCACGTTGCTGATTTCGGCTTCCTGTGTCTTCTTGTCGGCAAACGCCAGCGCGCGACGCGACCGGCCGATGTAGACCTTGGCGATCGTCAACATGACGAACAGCGGGATGAAGGTGAGAATCAGCGCGGAGCCCACGCCGATGCGCCACACGTCGCCCGCTACTTTCGCGTGAATATCGGCGCGGGTCTCAGGTGCGAGTGGCGCCAGCGGGATGACCGGTGGCAGGTGGAGGCCGTCCCTGTTGACCTCTACAGCCGAAGTTGCCGGCCGAGGCGCGGGCGCGACAATCGGCGCGGCGGGGGCAGTGATTTTCGGTGTCACGCCGTCGACATCGATTTTTATCGACAAGCCGGTGGTGTCCGCAGCCACTTTTCCCGATGCGTCTTTCCCGGCGGACGTATCGGTCGCCTTGTTACTGTTGGCGACGTCGCGGTCGCGCATCGCCTTGATCGATTTCAACGCGTCCCTGGCCGCTTTTTCGCGCTGTTTCGCGCCGCCGATCAGCTCGTCAAAGGACGCTGCCGTCGCCGTGGTATCGAAGCCCTTGTTGCGCAATTTGTCGAGCGCATCGCTGCGTGCCTCCTCGATGGTTTCACGCGCGTCGATCGCCGACTCGAGAGCGCTCTGGGCGACATCGCGCGCGGCCAGGCGCGCCGCCTCGGCTGCGTCGCCCGCCGCTGAACGCATCGCCTTGCCGACTTCAACCTGCGCGCTGGAGAGCTCTTTGCGCGCGCGGTCGATTTCGTTTAGCGCACGATCCATTTCCGCTCGACTGGACGGATCATTGGTGCGTTCCCTGAGGGTGCCGACGATGCCCTCGGCGAAATTGAGCGCGCTGTCACCAAACGCCAGATCGATCTCGCGCTTGATGGCGCGCTTTTCGTCAGGGGTGGCACCACTTTCAGACAGCCGCATTACGTGAATCGGCGCGGTGAACAACACCAGCAGCATCAAGGTAGCGAAGCCAAAAATGGCGACCCCCCACCACGGGGTTTTGTGAATGAAATTGCCGAGCGCTTTAAACATATTCTGGATCAGGTTTGATGGCAGAGTTTACGGGATGAAGTGAGCATACGGCGGCCGCAACGCCTGCGCGATGGACATGGAGCGGATTGCAGAAGCTGCGGGACGAGTCGCAGGGAGGGCGGATGAAACCGGAGAAATTCGCACCAAGCTTACGGGGCGGTCTCGCGCAGGCGCGCGGATAACCCGCTAACGACAAGAAAACTCCAGCATTGGCGGGCGTCTCCGTGGCATTTCGCGCTTGAACGCCGCGCCTGTGCTAGTGTTTTTACTTGCGATGGCACGTTCAATCTTTAACTGCAACACCAGCCAGCATTGTTGCGTAGACCGCATTTGGCGTACGCGAGCCGGAGATTTCGCGCGCGCGGTGTTGCTTACTTACCGGTGTTAACCGGCTTTTGTGTAGCCTTTGGCGATAGCGTCGAGTGGTCATTCGCCTGCCCCGCCATCGGCATCGCGCTGGCTTCCTGCGCTTGGCTCATGTCGGATTTGGCGGATGACCTTGTTTGCGGGGTGTCGTTCGCAGTGCCGCCTGCTTCGACACCGATGACTTGCGAGCGTGGGTCGATGTCTGTTGATGTGGCGGTTGCCTTCGCCTTGATTGGCGGGGCGGATTTTTCTGTACAACCGGCTAGTGCGAACATGGCGGTGAACGCGACGATTCCCGCCCAAGGTCTCGTCTGTAAATTATCCATGGTGATTTCCTGTCAGACCGTTTGTGCGGCGTGAAACGCAGCGACCGGCGCCGGCACCAGCCAAGGCTCCAGCATCGTCTGCGGCATGGGGTTTGGTTGCGCCATCCCCTGGGCGGCTGGAACGGCTGGAGCAGCTACAAAATAAAGGCAGCCGGTCGCGGTCGAGATGGCCTTTTCCATGCTCGCCGCGGGTTGGATTTTCACACCGTCGTTAGAGACCAGCTCAATTTTCACGATCGGTCGCGAGCATTGGACGTTGCCAAATAACGTTGCGAACGAAACATCGGCCGCGTCGCGCCCGGTGCCGATGCGAATCAGGCCCATCACCGGCGTCATGCCGGTTGGGTCAAACAAATACCAGCGCTGGCCGAGGAAGACTTCAGCATAGGCGTGAAAATCAGGCTGGCCGAAAATGGGATCAGCGCCGTAATCGACACCGGTGACATAACGCGCCGGAATGTTCAACGCGCGGCACATCGAAATCATCAAATGCGCGTAGTCGCGACAGACCCCTGCGCGCGAATCAAACGTATCCATCGCACAGGTCAGGGCGTCGGATGCGCCGGGCTTAAATCTGACATGCTGCGTGACCCACTCGCAAATGGCGGCGACGCGCGCATAGCCGGGCGCGGCATTGCCAAACATTGCCATCGCGACGCCGCGCATTTTGTCAGAGGGGCAATAACGGCTCGGCAAAATATACGGAATCACTTCGGACGGCATGCTGCGCAGCGCACGCTCTTCAATCGTTGCCGGGTCTTCAATGACGTGATCGATTTCGACCGTGCCGCGATAGCGCACCGTCGACGTGCCACCGTCGCTATATAAACGGTTAATGCGATTGGCCGTAACCGGATCGGTGAAGGTATACGACGGCGTCGCACCTTCGACCACCAGCGACTCGTTGAGTACGCGCTGCGCACGGGTGCGTGCCGGGCAAATATTGAGCACAAAGTCAGTCTGGCTTTGTACGTTGTATTGCAGATCAAGCTGATAATCCATTCGAACCATTTTTTCCTCCGGGTGTGCGAGTGACACTGGTAATGTGGGACGGTAAACAAGCCGCATAACCGTGGCCGGCGGTCGAGAGATTTACGGGTGGATGTCGTCCGCGCTAAAGTCGGTATGCGGCAAAACTTCCTGGGCCACATAGGCGGCGACGGTGATGATCAAACCAAACAATGCAATGCCCGCAGCCATTTTTCCGAGTAGCGAATAAATGGGGATCGCATGCGTGGTGAAGCCGAGTAGTGCTGCGAAGAGCGTAATGCCGGCAAAAACGGCAACGAGTATTTTCATTTCAATTTCGTTTCTGAAAAAGGTACTTTGCATTCGATAGCCGTATCTTATGCAGCGCCGCGTTTTCGCGTTATCGGACAACTATGGGACTTGATGTAGGACGCATGCCGACGCAGCGCAATGGCGGTCGGTCGAATACGATCACGACTTCGGCGCGAAGCGCGAAATTTGTCATTGCGCACGACCACATTTCGGCACGCGTAAGCCCAGCGACTACGCGCAGAAGCGCAAACGTCCTACACGCGTGTAGGCGTACGCCGATTATCAGATCGGGCGACGCGCCGTAAGGTGTCGGTGTTGGTGGCGCGTCCTCAACCGCGCGGTGCCAAGCAACACGAAATTCAAACAGGGCAATGCAACAACCTTTATTTTTATCTCACTCAGGAGTATTTCCATGAAACATTTCAAATCGCTTTTCACCATTATCCCTGCGCTCGTGCTGGCAACGTTGCTGGGCTGCGCCTCCACCGCGAAACACGAAGGCACCGGAGAATACGTTGACGACACCGTCATCACGACCAAGGTAAAGGCGGCAGTTTTTAACGAGCCGACGCTGAAATCGGCTGAAATCAACGTTGAAACATTCAAAGGCGTTGTGCAGTTGAGCGGCTTTGTAAGCGATGCAGGTGACGTTCCAAAGGCCGGTGAAGTTGCACGCGCTGTCGGTGGCGTGAAATCGGTGAAGAACGACCTGCGTCTCAAAGGCAAGTAATCCAACCGATGACTTTTAAGGAGAGACCAAAATGCTTGAAACAATTGCCGTTATCCTGATCATCCTCTGGTTACTGGGTTTGGTCTCGTCGTACACGATGGGCGGATTCATTCACATTTTGCTGGTGGTCGCAATCGTGGTCATCGTGGTGCGCCTCATTCAGGGTCGCCGCGTCTAATTCCTGTCCGCCCGCGATGCACAGCGTATTTTCAACGAAGTGACGGAGAAAGCGAAATGAATGCAGTCAAAATGTTGGCAATCGCGCTGATCGTGGCGGGCGGTTTGGGACTTATTTATGGTGGCTTTTCTTATACCAAAAACACCACCGAGGCCAGGCTAGGTCCGATCGCACTCGTGGTCAAGGACACGCAAACCATCAATATCCCGATCTGGGCGGGCGTGGGTTCAATTCTGGCAGGAGTAATTTTGCTTTTTGTGCGCAAGTAGCAGGCGCAATATTCCTGTCGCGATTTGGCCATCGACTTCATTGCGGGCGAAGCAATGCAGCGCATTTGTTGCGGGATGTGGCGGCCTGCCAGTGCGGTAACATGTTAAAACTTCGCCCGTTGCGGCGGCTCCTGCAAAATCCGGCAGGTGCTCCGCACCGGCTACAGGCCGCCGATTCGTTTCGCTTTTTTTTGATTCATTTGGCGCGAGCAGCCTGTCGCGCGCTTCAACACTTTCCCTGCTCATGCCACCTCGCCTGCTTGACTACCTGTACGACAAAATGCTTTCGCGGGTGGGCTTGGCGCTGCTGGCGCTCGCGCTGCTGATCAATATCGGTGCGCCGTTGGTGGTGAATTCGCAAGTCGCCAAGCTGGATCAGGCGCGCACGCTGACTCTGCAGTCCCGTAATGTGATGGCCGAAATTATCGCGGTGCAGTCGATGTTGTATGAGTCCGAGAGCGCACAACGCGGCTTTTTGTACACCGACAAGCCGGGCTACCTCACGCCGCTGAATGAAAACGAAAATCAGATCACGGGGCGACTCGCCAAGCTGCGTGAAATGGTCGCGGATAATTTGCAGCAGCAGACGCTGGTCGATCATTTGCGGCAGATTGCACTGGAAAAATTGTCCGAGCTCACCAAGACCGTGGCCATCCAGCAAATGGGCCGAAAGGACGACGCGCGCGCCATCGTGTTAAGCGATCAGGGCAAAAAACTGATGGACGAATTCGACAAGGAAGTATCACGTTTTTTGGCGCGCGAAGACGTACAGCTTCAGGAGCGTCGGCAAAACTGGAGCGACATCCAGTTAACCATGCGCTGGGGTTTCGCGGCGATTTTCTTCGTTAATGCACTGCTGTTGCTGGCCGGTGCCGTGACCATCATGCGTGATCTGGCGAGAAAGCGGCTTACGCTGGTGCAACTTGATGAACGCGCCGCTGTGCTGGCCTCCGAGGTGGCGCTGCGCGCTGCTGAGCTGCGCGCGCTTAGCGCCTATCTGCTGCGCGTCCAGGAGGATGAGCGCCGCACCATCGCGCGCGAGCTCCACGACGAACTGGGCGGCACGCTATCGGCGGTGAAAATGGATATCGTCATGGGGCGCGATGCCGCCGCCAAACGCAGCGACGAAAAATCGGTCGCCCGCCTCGCGCGGGCGCACGCGGCAATCGGTGGCGCGATCCAATTCACCCGTCGCATGATCGAGGATTTGCGGCCGACATTGCTCGACAATCTCGGCTTCGAGGCGGCGCTGCGTTCCATGACCGAGCAGTTTACCGAGCGGACCGGCTGCGCGTGCGTGATCTCGTTACCCGAAGGCGATCTCAACCTCACCCCGGCACAGTCGACGACGCTCTATCGCATCTGCCAGGAAGCACTGACCAATGTAATGAAGTACGCGAAAGCCAGGCAAGTGACGATCAGTCTGACCCGCGATGAATCGCAATGGAAGCTGCTGCTCGCCGACGATGGCGTGGGGCTTACGGCGACCAAGCAACATCGTTCGATGTCGCATGGCCTGCTCGGCATGCGCGAGCGTCTGGTCGCGCTAGGCGGCACTTTTGATATTCGCGGGGACGCGGGTCAGGGTACCAAGCTCAACGCGACTTTCCCGTTGGTGGAGAGCGACCCTTCGCCCGAGTAGCACACACCGGCGACGGCGCACGCGTCGGCAGCAGTCCTACATCAAATCAGAAGATTGTCCGATAACGCGTCCTGCTGGTGCGCCATAACATGTTCGCATGGACTCGAACATCATCAAACCTAAAGAGCACTTCAAATATTTGGCGATCTGCACTGGCCTCATATTTGTTGGCGTCTCGATGCTCGTGTTCGCGTCAGGCGGCCTCACTGCGCTGCTCGGCAAGCTGATCATTTCGGTTTCGGCAATCAGCTTGCTTGGCATCGCAGTTACTTGCCTGATGGATCAGTACTACAAGACGCAGGTTCTTCTCACCGAAGTTTTTCACTGGCATTGAACAATTTCAACGCCACCAAGGAGTAATGAACATGAAACAACTCATCATTTCCGCAGCGATTGCATCAACACTGCTGCTCGGCGCTTGCGCCACCCGCACCGATAGTCGTCCCGTCTATGTCGAGGATTCGGCACGGGTGCAATTTGGCTATGTGGAGAGCATCGCGTTTGTTGACGGTCAGGGTGGAAGCTCAGGGGGCGGCGCCATCATCGGCGGCATCATCGGCGGCGTTCTCGGTCATCAGGTCGGCAGTGGACGTGGCAACACGGCTGCCACCGTGGTCGGCGCGGCGGGCGGCGCGCTGGTCGGCAATGAGGTCGAAAAAAACCGCAATAGCGGTGAGCGGATTGAGCTTAAGGTGCGCCTCGATAGCGGTGCCCGGGTGACCTACACACAGGAAAACCCGCGCGAATTCAGCACCGGCGACCGGGTGCGCATCGAAGGTGGTCGCGTATTCCGCGGTTAAGCGCAGAAGCACGACCGGGTAGCAAGCAGTAAACATCGCGTGATCAACGCCGTGGCTATTGCATTCCATTGGGCAATCGCCCGTATTTCAAAACGTGCAAAAGGTAAAAGGAGTTGGTTATGAACTGGGATCAAATCGAAGGTAACTGGACACAAATGAAGGGCAAAGTGAAAGAACAGTGGGGCAAGCTTACCGATGATCAGCTCGACGTGATCGCTGGCAAGCGCGACCAGCTCTCCGGAAAAATTCAGGAGCAGTACGGCTACACCAAAGAACGCGCCGAAGAAGAATTGGATAAGTGGACGAAACTCAACAACGGCTCTCATTCCGAACGTCCATCGAAGTATTGATGCAAGCGCAATCATCCCAAGTTCCAAATCGGACTCGGGATGACGCGCCAAACCCCGTCTGCCATCACGCAATATCAATCAAGCTGTTTGTATCGACTCACTCAATAAGGAATTCCCATGAAAATGAAACCCATTCACGCCTTACTCGCGGCCGCACTCTGCGCCAGCAGTTTTGCTGCAACCGCTGCAATCACCAAAGACCAACACAAGGCCGCGACGAAAGACGCGGAAATGACGTACAAGAGCGCGAAAGCGGCATGCAGCAGCTTGTCGGGTAACGCGAAAGACGTTTGCGTTGCGGAGGCTAACGTCGTCAAGGCGCAGGCAATTGCAAAAACCGATGGCGAATATAAAACCACGGCCAAACAACAATACGACGGCAGGGAAGACGTGGCCAGCGCAGAATACGCCCTCGCTAAAGCCAAGTGCGGCTCAAAAGCGGGCAACGACAAAGATGTCTGCATCAAAGAAGCCAAGGCCGTTGAAGTCCGCGCCAAAGCAGACGCCAAGGCTGGCAACAAAGTGAGCGAAGCGCGTACCGATGCCGCCGACGAAAAGCGCAAAGCGAACTATAAAGTTGCAACTGAGAAGTGCGATGCTTTTGCCGGCGACAGCAAGGACGTGTGCATGAAGGAAGCAAAAGCGCGTTTTAATATGTAAGGCGGATGAATGTTCCCCTGTGAGGCCGTAACTGGCGTCACTTTCGACGGGCTCTTGTGGCCCGTTTTTTTATCCGGGATCTTTGCCGGCTTGCACTGACCGACCATGAAAAAGCCGCGACAAGCGCGGCTTTTTATTTCATTGCGTAGAAAAATTATTTGTTTTTCTGTGCGCTGTTTTCGATCTTTTCCCCGGTGCGCTCGATATCTTTACCTGCGCCTGCAATGGTGTTGCAGCCGGTGGTAAATACGGCGACACTGCACAGGGCAGCCAGCGTAAGGACAAGTTTCTTCATGTGGATTCTCCGACTTGGTTGTTGAATGAATAACAGTTCATATGGGTGGTTGACTTGCCGACTAATAATGCAACGACGCGCGCATTACCCCAATAAGCGCGGGTCGCAATCGTCTGTCGGACAAACGCTGACACGGCGTTGCGAAATCGTCATTGAGCCAACGGGTGGGAGCTGCCGTGCGCGTTGTCGGCGTATTCCTACATCCATATCAGCGGCCTGCCCATGTCGAACCAGACCATGTTTACCGATAATTAAATGACGTTAAGTTAGGAGCGACCATGAAAACTTACCTCCCAACCCGGTTCGCAATAGCGGTCATGACGTTCGGCGTCATGCTGTCGATCTCGGGCTGTGATAAATACACCGACTCGGGCAAAACCGTTGGGCAAAAGCTTGACGGTGCTATCGACAAAACCAATGCCAGTGTCGCTGCTGCTGGTGAAAAAATTGAACAGAAAGTGGATCAGGCGGGTGCTGCGGTCACCAGTGCCGGCGCAGCGATTGCCAACACCACCGGCAATGCAGTCGATAAGGCGGGCGATGCCGTATTCGGCAAAGTGGATCAAGTCGGCATCATTGCCGGGGACTCCGCAATTACCGCGTCGATCAAAGCGGATTTGCTCAAAGACCCGGGCTTAAGCGCGCTAGGCATCGAGGTCAATACCGTCAAGGGCGAAGTAACGTTGAAAGGAGCAGTCTTGACCAACGCGCGCAAGCAGCGCGCCGAAGGCATTGCCAGTCACATCGTTGGCGTGACCAACGTGATCAATTTACTGTCGGTTGGTGGCACCTAACGCTGCGACTCATGCTCCGAAACGCAGCATTGGCGCGGTTCTGCAGCCGATTGGCGTATTGAGTGGCCGTGTTATGCGCTCAGCAACGGGTGCCACCCCGAAGGCCGCGTTCGTAAAAACACAACTGGTCTCGTCCAGCGCGTTTGGCCTCATACAGCGCCAGATCTGCGCATTTCATGAGCGTCTCGCGCTCTCGCGCGTCCTGTGGAAACATGCTGATGCCGATGCTTGCCGTCACGCGCGATTGCTGTCCGCTTAAGCCGTAAGATTTGCCGACCACCTCGACGAGTTTTTTGCCAACCCGTGCGGCCGTTTCCTGATCCGAGACCTGTGGCACGACGATGAGAAATTCGTCGCCGCCAAGCCGCGCGACAAAATCAGAGTCCCGCAGCGCACCCTCGATGCGTGCAGCGACTTGTCGCAGCAGCGCGTCGCCAGCGTCGTGGCCTAAATTGTCGTTGATTGCCTTGAAGCCATCGAGGTCGAGCAACAGCAATGCGAACCCACCAAGCGCTGCCTCCTGCTCGCCATCGGCGAGTTTTTTGTCTATGTGCTCCATGACTGCAGCACGATTGCAGAGGCCCGTGAGCGAATCGTGCATGGCCTGATGCGCGAACCGCGCCTGCGCCGCCCGCTGCGCGATGCTTAACCTGCGTACCGATGCGTATAAAAATATCAGGATGAATGCCGCCGTTGAGATGAGCGCAACGATCAAACGCCGCACCTTGTCCCCGTACGCCATCTGTTCTGCTTCCTGGGCATCCAGCTGCTTGCGGGCGCCGGCTAACAGCTCGTAGGTGACTTTGAGCAACTTTTCGCGGCTGCCATCGCTGTAATGCTTTTTCACCATATCGATGGCGGCCTGCTCACCATTCAAGCGGCGGGCGTCGACAATCTTGCGTGCGTCGGCGATGAAGGCATTGGCGCTCTGCTGAAGCTGGTCAAACCGATCATTCAAGTCGGGATGTTCCAGCCGGCGGGCAGCGAGGTAGCCAACCTCAGCTTCGATCTCAACCGCGCCCGCACGATATG
Source organism: Betaproteobacteria bacterium (assembly GCA_043793345.1). GTDB lineage: Bacteria > Pseudomonadota > Gammaproteobacteria > Burkholderiales > Usitatibacteraceae > UKL13-2. The sequence continues at coordinate 35,327 of JAYVXF010000094.1, forward strand.
GCGTGAGTTCGCTGTCTTTGCCGGTAATGATGTAATTTTGCTCGCTGTTGCCAATGGCAAAGGAATGAAAACGAATCGCCTCCAGACTGGACACGGTACGCTGCATGCGCAGCGCCTTTTCGTTGCTGCTGATCAGATTTTCAGCCGAGACGACGGCGACGACCGATACCGCCGCAATCGCGACCACGGCAAATACCAGCGCCGCGAGCGCAACGCCATCAATGGTGGCTGTGAATTTCACGTGATTCAGTCATCTATTTGGTTGTTCAACATTCGGCAAATGCCTCGCGTGCCGCGCTTGCCGTGGTGTTGATGTCGGCGGCGGTATGCGCTGCCGATACGAAGCCTGCCTCGAAGGCGGACGGTGCCAGGTAAATTCCACGATTCAACATGGCGTGAAAAAAACGGTTGAACCGCTGTTTGTCGCACTGCATCACTTCAGCGTAATTTTGCGGCGCGGTCGCGCGAAAAAAAAGCCCGAACATGCCACCGAGCGACGCGCCACTGAATGCGACACCCGCGTCGGCAGCGGCTGCAATCAAGCCATCGACAAGCGCTGACGTGGTTTGCGCGAGGGCGTCGAAAAAGCCTGGCGCTGCGACGAGCTCAAGCGTTTTCAATCCCGCAGCGACCGCGACCGGATTGCCAGACAACGTTCCCGCCTGATACACGCCACCGAGTGGGGCGAGATGCGCCATGATATCGCGGCGTCCGCCGAAAGCGCCCACCGGCATGCCACCGCCAATGACCTTGCCCAGCGTGGTCAAATCGGGCGTGATGCCGAAGTGCCCTTGCGCGCCGCTTAAGCCGACACGAAAACCGGTCATGACTTCATCAAAAATCAGCACGGCATCATATTTTGTACAGAGACTTCGCAGCGTATCCATGTACGCCTGGCTCGGCACCACAAAATTCATATTGCCGGCCACCGGCTCGATGATGACGCAGGCAATTTCATTGCCCATTTTGCGGAAACAATTTTCCGCGTCGTCGATGTCGTTGTAGTTGAGCACAATGGTGTGTGCCACCACTTCGGCGGGCACGCCGGCCGAGCTGGGATTACCGAAGGTGAGCGCGCCGGAGCCGGCCTTTACAAGTAGCGCATCGCCGTGGCCGTGGTAGCAGCCTTCAAATTTCACAATTTTATTGCGGCCCGTGAAGCCGCGTGCGAGACGAATCGCACTCATGGTCGCTTCGGTGCCTGAGCTGGTCAGACGAACCTGCTCGATCGATGGCAACAACGCGCACAGCCGCTCGGCCATATGCAGCTCAGCCTCGGTCGGCGCGCCGAACGACATGCCCTTGGCCGCGCGTTCCTGTACGGCGCGTACCACCTCGGGGTGGGCGTGGCCAAGAATCGCCGGCCCCCATGAGCCGACGTAATCGATGAACTTGTTGCCGTCAACATCCCACAGGTGAGCGCCATGGCCCTCGCGGAAAAAAATCGGCGTGCCGCCCACCGCGCGAAAGGCGCGCACCGGCGAATTGACGCCGCCAGGAATGACGCGCTGGGATTTGTCAAACAGAATTTTGCTATTGGTGAAGTTCAGCATGGCTTTCAGGTTGAAAAAGAAAATCAAATTCGCGCGCCCGCTGCTCGATATCGTCGGCGTCAAACAGGGATGAAATCACCGCCACCGCATCAACGTTGGCCGCGATCAATTGCGGCGCATTGTCGACCGTGATACCGCCGATGGCCACGACGGGTATCTTGAATCGGCTCTTGGCCGCATGAATCAGGGATATGTCGGCTCTGATTGCATGCGGTTTGGTGAGTGACGAAAAAAAACTGCCGAACGCGATGTAATCCGCACCTGCCTCAACCGCCGCCGCCCCGCGGGACAGCTCGTTGTAGCAGGAGACGCCGATGATGAAAGGCCGATGCGGTAAGCGAGCCGCCCAGTTTTCGCGTATTCGCGGAATTGTATCGACTCCACCATCGTCTCGCCCCAGATGCACCCCGTCGGCATCGACCGACAAGGCGAGCTCACTATCGTCGTTGACAATGAATGTTGTGCCGGTGGCGCGGGTGACCGCCCGCAGCGCCAGCGCCTGCGTTTTGGCAATATCCCTGGCGAGCCGCTTGGCGCGATATTGCACGACACTCGCGCCGCCGGCGATGGCACGGCTAACCTGCTCGATGAGTCGCGTCGAATCGGCTGTCTCCGGCGTAATCGCGTACAGTCCACGCATGAAGTTGCTATCTGCTCGTCGCTGGTCTAATGGCGAACGCCGCCGGACTGGCGAATGTCGTTTGGATCGGTAGCCGGCATCGCGTCGTCGTCGTTTTCATCGTCCCGCGCCCAAAATAACCGGTCAGGCACAAACTGACCCATCCCCGGACGGAAGCCGAATTTGAGCGCTTGCCAGGTGTATTCCTGCGCTTCCCGCGCCGCCTCGGAAATATCGAGGCCGCGCGCAATGGTGGCCGCCAATGCCGAGGCGAGCGTACACCCAGAGCCATGATAGCTGCCCGGCAAACGAGCCCAGACATCACTGCGCACAATACCTTTTTCGAAAAACATGGTGTTGATCACGTCAGCCGTCGATTCGTGGGTGCCGGTCACCAGCACGTACTCGCAGCCCATGCCGATAAGACGCATGGATAGCTTCTCGATGCCGATGCCATCTTCGTCGTCCTCTAATGCGAGCCGCCGTAGCTCCGGCGTATTTGGCGTAATCACGGTGCATTGCGGAATCAGTAGCTCCTTCATCGCGGCCAGCATATCTTCATTGGCAAATTCGTCGCCCCGGCCCGACGCCAGCACCGGATCGAGGATGAGCGGGATATCGGGATAATCAGATACGATTTCTGCAATCGCCTGAACATTTTCGGCGCTACCCATCACGCCAATTTTGAACGCGGCCACGGGAATGTCTTCGAGTATGGCGCGCGCCTGATCGGCGACCCAATCCGCATCCACCGGCGAAATCGCCTCAACGCCCGACGTGTCCTGAACCGTGATCGCCGTAATCACCGTTAACGGATGGCAACCCATGCTTGCCAGCGTCAGAATGTCGGCCTGAATGCCAGCGCCGCCGGACGGGTCGCTCGCCGCAAAGGATAAAACGGCTGGGGGGGCTTTGATGAAGTCGGGCATGATTAATTGGCTTGACAGGATGACGAGCGGAAAACGCTTGAATGGCACACCGGCAGTGCAGCCGCTATCATGCACACTTTTCGATGGATGGGGCTTACCGTTTGCTGAATGCCATCACTCATTGTAGCCTTGAAAGTAGAATATGGATGCACCGCTATCGCCTGCCAATAAAACCTGGATGTGTCTCGTTTGCGGATTGATGTACGAAGAAGCGGTCGGTTGGCCGGACGACGGGATCCTGCCCGGCACGCGTTGGCAAGATGTGCCGATTAGCTGGTGCTGTCCTGAATGCGGTGCGCGCAAGGAGGACTTTGAAATGGTTGAGTTCTGATTGCGGCGCCCATCCCCCGACATGCGCGGTGACGGTTGTTTACAAAGGCATCGTCAAAACATGTGGCTCCTTATTGTTTCTTTCCTGAAATCGCGATAACCTTTCCGACTGTTGCAGATGTATATGTGAACGCAATCGATGCACGGCAGCAGGACAATGGTCGCTTGCATATCGATGGCAGTTTGCGGGTACGATAGCGGTCGATTGAAAAATCTGCAGGTATTCAATTTAATGCGTCCGTTCAGAAAGACAGTCTCGTGAGCGAAGCAAAGCCGCTGTCCGGTGTGAGGGTCATGGTGATCGACGATTCAAATACGATTCGTCGATCCGCCGAGATTTTCCTGATGCAGGCGGGCTGCCAGGTGATCCTGGCCGAAAATGGTTTCGATTCGCTCGCCAAGATTGCCGATCATCATCCGGATCTTATTTTTGTCGATGTCATGATGCCGCGACTGGACGGCTACCAAACCTGTGCGTTGATTAAAAAAAATGCAAAATTCAAGGTCACACCGGTAATCATGTTGTCGTCCAAGGACAGCCTGTTTGATCGCGCGCGCGGACGCATGGTCGGGTCTGACGAATATCTGACGAAGCCATTTTCAAAAGACAGTTTGCTGAAGACCGTGGCCGCACATTTGCCCGATCGTCATCGCGGCAATGTACTTTAGCGTCACAAATACAAATCCCAACATATCAACACATTGAATATTATTATTGGAGCAAATTATGGCCGTCAAAAAAATCCTCATCGTTGACGACTCCCCCACGGAACGCGCTTTTCTCGAGGCGTTACTGGTTAAATCAGGCTACGCCGTCGTTGTCGCCAACAGCGGCGAAGAGGGCGTTGAAAAAGCCAAAGCGGATTTGCCAGACCTCATCCTGATGGACGTCGTCATGCCCGGCCTCAATGGCTTTCAGGCAACCCGTGCGATTGCGCGCGATGAAACGACCAAACATATTCCCGTCTTCATCTGTACCACGAAGGATCAGGAAACGGACAAGATCTGGGGCATGCGGCAGGGTGCCAAGGACTATCTGGTCAAGCCCGTGAGTGGGCCGGAATTGATTGCGAAAATCAAGGCGCTGGGTTGAGCGCCCGCCTTTTTTTCGGCGCGCGCTGACCCGTGGCAAGAAAGACCAGTCTCCGCGAGTTTCAACAAGGCGTGGCGCAGCGTTTGCGTGATGCTGCGTCTCGCAAAACGGTGCTATCAAGACTGGGGTTTCAGGTGGGCCAAGACAATTGGCTGGTCAACCTGTCGGACGTGTCCGAGGTCATTCCGGTTCCCAGCATTGTTGCCGTGCCGATGACGCTGCCCTGGTATCGCGGTGTTGCCAATATTCGCGGCAAGCTTTACTCAATCACCGATTTTGCGGCCTTCCAGGGTCAGCCGACGATTGGGCCTGGAATGGAGCACCGGGTTATTTTGGTGGCAGAAAAATTGATCGAGGGATCGGGTTTTTTGGTGAGCCGGATGTTGGGCCTGCACAACCCCGCCTTATTCACCCCCGAAGTGCTCGATGCTGGTGCCGCCCAGCCATGGATAAAAGGTGTTTATCGCGACGCAGTTGGCGCACGCTGGAGCGAATTGGATTTGTCGGGGTTGACGCATGACACGCGTTTTCTCGAAGCAGGAATCGTGACTGCGGTAGTCGCCGCTTAGCGGCGTTGGTAACGATCTCATATTGTAAGCAAGGGAGAAGCCCATGGCACTCAAATTACCGTCCCTGTTGAATACGGACAAAAAAAAGACCGGCAGCGCGTCGGCCAAGCCAGCCACTGGCCGCAGGTTTTCGCTACCTTTTATTGATAAGCTGTTCGGACCCAGAAAAACACCGTTCGGCACTCCGTCGATAGGGCTCGGCAAAAACTCCAAACCGAGTGCTGACCCCACCACCAATGCCGCCAATGCGGGTGCTGCCACGGCCACCGAAACGCGGAAAATAACGGCGGATGTCGAAGCGGCCAAAGTCACCAAAACAGCCAAGAAAGCGAGTGGGCTAAAGCTGCCGATCATCGGCAATCGTCCGATCGAGCAGCAACTACCGATTTTGCTCACCATCGCCGCAGTGTTCGGCGCGCTGACCATTGGCGCGATTTTTGTAGACGCAAGAAACCGCAGCAATATTTCCACCTACACCAACATTACCTCGCAGCTGCAGTTTCATACGCAGCGGCTGGCGAAATCGGCCGGCCTTTCGGCGCGCGGTGACCTGGCATCGTTTCCACAATTGCAGGATAGCCGCGATCAGTTTCAGATTTACCTGAACGTACTTAATGACGGCGGCGAGGCTTTCAACAACTCGGTTCCCAACGCGAAAATCAGCGAAGAGCTCACCTCACGCCTGAGTGAGCTGACAAAACGTTTCTCGGATGGCGCAAATTCGGCCACCGCTATTTTGGCGGCGAAAAATGACCTGTCCGAGCTGTCCCGTAACATCGCGCAGGTTCGCGCGGGCTCCGAAGAACTGGCCGAGCTGTCTCAAGATCTGACCGGTCTCATGCAACAGTCGGGCGCGCCGCCCGTACAAGTGCTGAAGGTTAACCGTCTGACATTTCTCTCTGAGCGACTCGGCCGCGGATCGGCCGAAATTCTGGGTGGAGAAATCATCGATCCAACCGTTCCGTTCCTGATGGGTAAGGACACCAACGATTTCCGCGAGCTGATTAAAGCGCTGGAGTCCGGTTCGGATGCGCTCGGCATCAGCGCGCTGCGTGACGGCGATGCGAAAGCCAAAGTTGCCAAACTGCGCGAATCTTTCAACCGGTTTGAAGAAAACATCAAGCCCATTCTTGGCAGCGTGCAAAAGCTGGTGTCGGCACGGCAGTCGGGCCGCGCGCTACAGCAGGGCTCGGAGCAGCTTCTCGGCAACGTGGAGGAATTGCAAAAAGCACTCGCGGTGGAAAAGCAAAACCTGCCACTCATACTTGCCTTCATTTTTGGCGCGCTCGCGTTGATTTTTCTGGGGTTGATCGCAGCCCTGTTCCTGTCGGATGCGCGCAAGCGTGCGGCTGAATCCGAAGCCGAAAACAAGCGTAATCAGGAGGCTATCCTGCGCTTGCTTAACGAAATGGGCGATCTGGCGGACGGCGACTTGACCATACGCGCCAAGGTGACCGAGGACATTACCGGCGCGATCGCTGACTCGATGAATTACACGATCGATGAACTGCGTGCGCTGGTGACCGGCGTGAACAACGCTTCTACTTCGGTGTCGGCAAAATCCCAGCAGGCGCAAGCGGTGTCGGTGCAATTGCTTGACGCGGCGGAAAAACAATCGAAAGAAATTCAGGAAACAACCCAGCAGGTGTTGGGTGTGGCGCAGACGCTGACCACGGTTTCGTCAAACGCCGAGGAATCTTCCCAGGTCGCGATGCGCTCACTCGCGGCTTCCGACAAAGGTCGACTCGCGGTGCAGAACTCGATCTCCGGCATGAACGACATCCGCGAACAAATACAGGAAACCTCAAAACGCATCAAGCGGCTGGGCGAAAGCTCCCAGGAAATTGGCGAGATCGTGGAGCTGATTTCCGACATTACCGAGCAGACCAACGTACTCGCGCTGAATGCGGCCATTCAGGCGGCGTCAGCCGGAGAAGCGGGGCGCGGCTTCTCGGTGGTTGCCGAAGAGGTGCAGCGATTGGCTGAGCGCTCGGGCGAAGCGACCAAGCAGATCGGCGCGATCGTCAAGACCATTCAGGCCGACACGCAAGACGCGGTGGCCGCCATGGAAAAATCAACGACTGGCGTGGTGGAGGGCGCGAAGCTCTCCGATGCAGCGGGTCAGGCGCTGAGCGAAATTGACACGGTGACCAAAAATCTCGCCAACCTCATTCAGCGCATTTCCGCTGATACGCAGGCGCAGGCGGCGTCAGCCAACAAGGTCGCACGCAACATGCAGGACATTCTGGAGATCAATCGGCAAACCACCACGGGTACGCAACAAACTGCTTCGTCGATTAAGGAATTGGCTGATGTGGCCTCCGATCTCAAGGCCTCGGTTTCCGGATTCAAGCTATAGCCGCCGGCCAAACCACACCGATCCATGTCCCAACTGAAATCCTGTTCGCAATAAATAATGGCGCTCAATCCGAAACCTGCGTTTGATATCGGCCCGCTCTCCTGGGTGAAGGCGGAGATTGAGCATTCGCTCACCGAGACGCGCACCCACCTTGAGGCCGTGAAGGCGAATCCCGGCGACGCCAAAGCGGCCAAATACGCGGCGACGCACTTGCATCAAGTGACCGGGGCGCTGACCATGGTTGGCCTCGGTGCCGCGACACGATTCAATGAAGAAATTGAAAAGCTGGTGGGCAGTCTTGAGAGCGACCCGAATGCGCGCGCACAAGCGCCCCAACGCATTAATACTGCCCTGACCGCAACCGCCAGCCTGTCGGCATACCTCGACAGCTTGATGGCGGGCGACCCGGATCGTCCGATGCTGCTTGCGCGCGCCTACCTTGAGGTCAATAAAGCGCGCGGTGCCACGGACGCGGCCGAGATCGACCTGTTTTCGCCCGATTTATCGCTTAGCGTGGACGTGCCTGACAATACGGTGGCGCTGCCAAAATCGGAGATGCTCGCTGAGGCAATCAAGCAGCGGCGCGCAATGTATCAGTCAGGGCTGTTGCGGCTACTGCGCGACAAGGATATGGTCGGCGGTGCCCGTGAAATGCGCAACGCGACGCTGGCGATTGAGGCGCTGCAAGTGACGTCGCCGACCGTATCGTTTTGGTATGCCGCGAGCGGATTCTTTGATGCCGTAGCTAACAATCCGGTCGAAGCCGGCACATTGGCCGTGCAATTGTTCGGCAAGATCGATCAGCAAATAAAGCTGCTGATCGAAGGCGTACAGAAAATTCCGGAAAAATTGTTCCGGGACATCCTGCTCGTCATCGGCAGATCAAACGCGAATACCGAGCGCTTGAAAAAAATCCGCGAACTCTATCGACTCGATGAGCTGCTCGCCGTGCCCGTTGAACGCGGCGTTCTGGGTGCCGACGACACGCTGAAGGCGGTGATTCGCGGCCTGCGCGATCAGGTGCAGGAGCAAAAAGAAAACTGGCTCAAATTTGCCAGCGGGAACCACGCAGCGCTAGAGCAATTTGTGACGCAGAGTGAACCGTTTAACGCGGCGGCGCAACAGCAGCCAAACAAGGATCTCGCCGACGTCGTGCAGACCATGGGTACCGTTGGTGCGCATTTACGCAAAACCGAAGTGCCCGCGAGCGAAGCGCAAGCTCTCGAAATGGCGACCGCGCTACTGTTCATCGAGTCTTCGCTGGAAAATTATTTTCACCAGTCCACCGACTTTGGCGCGCAAGCCCGCAACGTCGTTGCGCGCCTGAAAGGCGCAATGACTGGTGCAGCCTTGCCGCCTGCGGCAGCGGGCAGCTCGGCGCTGATGGACGACATGTCCAAGCGCGCGCAGGAACGCATGCTGATGTTCCAGGTCGGTCAGGAAGTCCAGGTGAATCTGTCCACGATTGAAGGCTCACTCGACACCTTCTTCCGCGACCCGTCCAAACCGGCCGAGCTGACCAGCCTGGCACCAATGTTCTCCCAAGTGCAGGGCGCGCTGACGATTCTGGAATTGAATGAAGCGGCGGCACTCAATACACTTTTGAAGGAACGCGTTGCGCAATTCGCCTCTGGCGCGATCACCAGCGTGGCCGACGATGCCGAAGCCGTCGCCGAAGGCGTTTCCGCCATGGGTTTGTACATTGCCGCGTTGCAGCAAGGTGTGTCACAGCCGCGCGAGGCGCTACTGCCCGCGTTGATCCGCTTCGGGCTTGCCGATAAAGCGGTAGAGCCTGACCGCAGCCTGATCAAGTCACCGGTGTCGGAAGCGGATGTCGATGTCGCCAAGCAAAAGGTACAGGAGCTTTACGCGGACTGGAAACAGCAACCCGAGCAGACTGCCTCGCGGGATCAGTTGCGCGAAGCGGTCAAGGAATTGAAGCTTGACGCGACACTGATTGCCGACAATGAATCGGCGCGACAAAGTGACGAAATGTTGAAGGCCATCGATCAGACGTTCGATCCGAACAAGATCGGCGTTGCAGCACTCGCCGAGATGGCACCCGATAAACCGACTACCGCACCGACGGCGCAAACGGTGCAGTTGATCGACGCACCGGTCACCGAAGTGGACTCGGAGTTACTGGAAATATTCCTCGAGGAAGCTGGCGAAGTGGTCGCAACCATCCGCGAAAACCTCGTTGTGCTGCGCGGCAAGGCTCACGACAATGAAGCGCTCATCACCATCCGCCGCGGCTATCACACGCTCAAAGGTTCGGGCCGCATGGTCGGGCTTGCCAATTTGGGTGACGTCGCCTGGAACTGCGAACAGGTATTCAATAAGTGGCTAAAAGACGAAAAGCCGGCGAGCGCGGGCTTGCTGGCGTTTGTTGAACACACCTCGAACGCATTCTCGGCGTGGGTCGATGCGCTGAAGACCAACAGTGGCGCGCATGTGGATGGCGCAGATATCGCCCGCATGGCTGAAGCGCTCAAGAATGGCGAAGCACTCACTGCGGAATCAGCGCCCGCGTTGGTGGTTGAAACAATCACGCCGCAAATCATCGAGACACCAGTAGTTGTCGCAGCGCCAATCGAGGCGTCGCTGCCGGCGTTGGTAGAACCCTTCGTTTTCACTCCGCCATTTACCGTCCCCGAAACGACTGTCGTCGAGCCGGCCGACGTGCGGGTCGGCTCCATCGTGGTGCCGCACGCACTATTCAATATCTATCGCGGCGAAGCCGGACAGCATATTGCCACGCTCGACAACGAAATGACGGCACTCGAAGCCAGGCCACAACAGCCGGTGTCGCACGAGTTCATGCGCGCGGCGCACACCCTCAACAGTTCTTCGCGCACCACCAATTTCGACATGATCGCCGATGTTGCCGCCGCATTGGAAAAATGGGCGCAGGACGCCATCGAGTTGATGCCGCCGCTCGATTCGGGCCGCTTGAACGTGATGCGTCAGGCGGTTGACGCGCTAAGCAGCATGGTGATGGGTCTGCACACCCACGAGCTACCTACGCGTCGCGACGACGTGGTGCGGGAGCTGAAGGATCTGCGCGAGGCGTTGAAATTGGCCAAGCGCGCTGAGAGCTCGGCAATCATGACACCGGTCGCCCCGGTATCAGCGGCAGCCACTGCGGCACCCGTGGTACCGACTGCGCCATCAGCCGTTCCTGCACCACCCATTGTCGAACCAGTATCGGCGCTTGAAACCACGCCACCGCCATCGACAGCGCCGGCGAAAACCGCTGCCGAAACATCAACCTTCACGACCGCTGTGGTACTGGGAGCGGCGACGGCGGCGTCCGTTGCGGCGGCGGGCGCGGCCAGCGCGGCGGTGAAGTCGACCGTTGTCGCGAACCAGGAGCCAGCCTTTGAGTCAGGCAAAGAAAAGCGCCGCATCGAAGACGACGTTGACAACGAACTGCTGCCGATCTTTCTCCAGGAAGCCAAAGAAATTGTGCCGCAAGTCGGCGACTGTTTGCGGACATGGCGCGCGCGCCCGGCTGACCATGCGCCGGTCATCGAGCTTTCACGTCACCTGCACACCTTGAAGGGTAGCGCGCGCATGGCAGGCCTAATGCGTCTGGGCGAGCTGGCCCACGTGATCGAAACTGAAATGGTCGCGATGGACCATGATGCAACGCCTGCGAACGTGAAATTCGACGTCATCGACGAATACTTTGATCGCTTCACGAGCGCGCTTGACCGGGCGCTGACCGGCGAGCAGGGCGCGATTCTGCTCGACGTGCCGGTCACGGCTGTATTCGAGCACGCCAAAGACAAACCGGCCGCGATTGCCGTCATGGCGGCGGCCGCGCAAGCCGTGCGCGACGACGCCGCACCGGACGGCCGCGAGCGTCAATCGCTGTTGCGTGTGAACGCCGACATCATCGACCGGTTCGTGAACGAAGCGGGAGAATTGTCGATTGCGCGTTCGCGAATAGACCAGGAGATGCTGACGTTTAAGCAGTCGCTGATCGAGTTGACCGAAAATATTTCGCGCATGAAAGCGCAACTGCGCGAAGTCGAAATTCAATCCGAATCGCAAATACAGTCGCGCATCAAGGAAGCCGAAGAGCGCGGTGCCGCGTTTGATCCGCTCGAATTCGACCGCTTCTCGCGCACGCAAGAATTGACGCGCTTCATGGCCGAAAGCCTGAACGACGTCATCACGCTGCAACTGTCGCTGCAAAAAAATATCGACGAAACCGAAGCCGCGCTGGTGCAACAGGCGCGCCTGAATCGCGATTTGCAGCAAGGGCTGATGGGCGTGCGACTGGTGCCGTTGGGCAATTTGCAGGATCGTTTTTATCGTGTGGTACGACAGACCGCGAAAGAGATTCACAAAAAAGCCAACCTCGAATTCCGCGGCGTGCGCGTCGAGATTGATCGCTCCGTGCTGGAAAAAATCACCCCGCCGTTCGAGCATCTGCTGCGTAACGCCGTGGCGCATGGACTCGAAATGCCGGCGGACCGGGTCAAAAAAGGCAAATCGGAAATCGGCGAAATTACCATCGACGCGCAACAAGTCGGCAACGAGGTGGTGCTGACTTTATCGGACGACGGCGATGGTTTGAATTTCGCGCGCATTCGTGACATGGCGATTGCAAAAGGCCTGCTTGCAGCCGACGCTGAAATCAGTGAGGCACAACTCACGCAATTTATTTTTATGGCCGGCTTTTCGACCGCCACCGAAGTCACGCAGATCGCGGGCCGGGGCGTCGGCATGGACGTGGTGCGCAACGAAATCGTCTCGCTCGGCGGCCGCATCGACATCGCCTCCACCGCCGGTCGCGGCACTATTTTCACCATCGCTCTGCCGCTGACGCTGGCCGTGACGCAAGCCGTCATGGTGGTGGTCGGCGACGTGCAGTATGCGATTCCGTCGGTGATGATCGAGCAAGTGCAGGAATATAAAGGCAAGCGCTACGAGCCGCTGCTGGACATGAACGAGATCGACTGGAAGGGCAACAAATATCCGCTGCGCTCGATGGCGGCACTGCTCGGCGGCAAGCCCACCGTGTCGATCCAGCGCAAAGCCTCGGTGATTTTGGCCAAGAGCGGCCAACAACGCGCGGCAGTGCAGGTCGACCAGATCATCGGCAACCGCGAGATCGTGGTGAAATCCATCGGCCCGCAATTGGCGCGGCTGATCGGTGTGGCGGGTGCGACGGTGACCGGCTCGGGCCAGATTATTTTGATCATCAATCCGGTGCAATTGCACTTCCGCGAAACCGCGACGGTCAGCATCGAGACCGTGCAACGCGTCGAAAACAAATTCAGCGCCGTCAAAGACACCGCACGCGGCGTGGACGCTGGCGCAGAACTGGTGTCGCTGGAAGCCATCAAAGGCCCGTCGCTCGGCCAAGCCATCGCCGCCGCCGCACCCGCAGGCAACGCGCCGGTCGCGCCACTATTGATGCGCACCGTGCCCCTGGTAATGGTGGTCGATGATTCGCTCACGGTCAGAAAAATTACCAGCCGCATGCTCACCCGCGAGGGCTTCGAAGTCGCCGCCGCCAAAGACGGTGTCGATGCACTTCAGCAATTGCAGGACATCGAGCCCGACATCATCCTGCTCGACATCGAAATGCCGCGCATGGATGGGTTCGAGTTTGCACGCAACGTGCGCGCGGACGCGAAGACTAAAAATATTCCGATCATCATGATTACCTCGCGCACGGCCGACAAGCACCGCAATCGCGCGCTCGAACTCGGTGTCAACGAGTACATGGGCAAGCCCTATCAGGAAGAGCAATTGCTGGTGCTGATTCGACATTATACGAAGCAGCGGTCACGACACTAGACTGCGTAGCGCGGCTTTTCCCGCGAACTCGTACGGCGGGTCTTCAATCGCATCGCGACCTTGCGGGATTCGTGGTCTCGATAGTCGCCAACATCGAGGCGCTTGCGAGTTGAATCGGGCTCAGTTCGTTTACGTTTTCGTTCGCGTCGTTATCGGACCTGCCCCGCCGGAAGCATGAAGCTGAAAACCGTTCCTCGACCCGCCTCGCTCTCGACCGACATCGACGTTCCGTGCAGCGCCAGGATGCGCTTGGCGATCAAGAGGCCGAGTCCACCGTGGCCGCGCCCGGTGCTCTTGCGCAGCGGCGAGTCGCGTTCGAAAAGGCCTGGCAGGTGTTGTGCCGCAATGCCCGTTCCGGTGTCGGTTACCCTCACCTCGGCACCTCGTGCACCCGGCATCGCGTCCAGCCGGACCAGTCCGCCGCTTGGCGTGTGCCGGATCGCATTGTCGATCAGGTTGCTGATGACCCGTTCGATCAAGCCGATGTCACCCATCACGAACAGGCCGCGCTGACCGGCCGAGGCCAGCAGCCGCACCCCCTTGTCGCGTGCGCTCAGCGCGAATTTCTGGGCGATGTCCTGAACCAGCTCGGCCAGCGAGAAGAGTTCCGACTCGGGCAAGCTCTCCTCGCCTTCAAGCTGCGCGAGCTCGAATAGCTGTTGCGACAACCTGGCCACTCGGTGGCTCTGTCGGACCGCCACGTCGAGGTATTGCTGCCGGTCGGCGGGCGAAAGTTTCTCACCCATCCTGACCAAAGTTTCGAGATGGCTCTGCATCGAAGTCAGCGGCGTGCGCAGGTCGTGCGAG
>JAYVXF010000095.1:0-7141 GCA_043793345.1 Betaproteobacteria bacterium
GGAAATGCCCGTGGATGCTGGTGTTTTATACTGTTTCGCCGGAAAACGTCATCTGCCTGCGGCAATTCCAAATTTTCGACCGCGCGGGTTCGCCCTCGATTGGTGAGACTATTGGCCATGGATAAAGACTGCGAAATCGAACTCAAGCTGGCGATTGATTCGGTCGACGCCGCCGCGTTTCGCAGGCTCCCGTTACTGCGTGAAAATAGCCTTGATGGGCCGACGCGGCGCAAGGTGTTCAACGCCTACTTCGACACGCCCGACCTGTTGCTGAAACAAAACGCCATGGCCCTGCGGCTGCGCAAGATCGGCGGCAAGTGGCTGCAAACACTGAAGACTGCGGGCACGGCGACCGGCGGATTGCACCACCGCGGCGAGTGGGAGTATCCGCTTCACGCGCCGCAACTCGATCTCTCGCTGTTTCGTGACACGCCGCTGGCAGCACTTGCCAATAGCAAGCAACTGCACCTGACGCTGATGCCTGCGTTCACGACCGTATTCAATCGAACCACGTGGCGTGTCGAGACCGCGCTTGGGCATCAGGTCGAAGTGGCGCTGGATCAAGGGGTCATTCGTTGCGGGGATAGTGAAGCGTCCATTTCCGAAGTCGAGATTGAATTGCTGGAAGGCAGCGCCGCTGCCGTATTCGATATCGCCACGGCACTTGCGACGCAGATTGCGTTGAGACCGGAAAACCTCAGCAAGGCCGAACGCGGCTACCGTCTGTTTTGGCCCGAGCCGCGCGTGGCAAGGCGCGCCGACGCGACCGCACTCAAGCGCAAGTGGACATCACAGCAGGCGCTGCAATCCATCGTCTCCTCATGCCTTGCACACTATGTTGCCAATGTCGACGGCGCACTCAACAGCGACGCGCCCGAATATATCCACCAGTTGCGCGTGGCAATGCGGCGTTTGCGTTCGGCGATACGCACCTTCAAGCCAGCCAACGCGGAGGCCATTAGCATGGAAGTGAAATGGCTGGCGGACGCGCTGGGCGACGCGCGCGACTGGGACGTGTTGCTGATGGACAACCTGCCGGTGCTGCTCGATGGTTTTGGCGATCCGTCCCTTGCCAAGGCGCTGATGGCCACGGGAAGGCAGCGACAAGCCGAAGGGCGAAGGTTCGCGCGCGCGGCGCTCGCCTCGCCACGCGCAACGCTGCTGGTGCTGGCCATCGCGCGCTGGGCCGCGATACCGGGCGAGCTCACCCTGTTGCCAGCGTACGGCGCGGCGGCGGCCAATACTGCTGACGCTCCCGCCATGAAGCTGTCCCAGTTTGCATCGCAAGGCATCCGCCGGCGTCACCGCCGATTGCTGAAGGACAGCGCGACGCTAGCCGAGCTCACGCCCGAAGCGCGCCATCAGGTACGGATCGACGCCAAACGTTTGCGCTATGCGGTCGATTTCTTCTCGAGCCTTTTCTCGAAAACGCGGGTCGAACGATACGAGAAAATACTTGGCCGGATGCAGGATCTCCTGGGCGAGACCAACGACGATGTGATCGCCATGACACATATCGAAAGCCTGGCACCACCCGAACGTTTCGTCGATTTTGCGAGAGGCTGGTTCGCGGCGCGCACATTGGCAAATCTTGCCGGCATGGATCCCCTGATTGCCGACTTGAATGACGCCAAGCGCTTTTGGGGGAAGAACCATGAACCACCGCCTGCGACCGGAAGCGCAGAACTTAAAACGGAGCAGGGCAAACAGCAAGAACCTGTCTGCAAATAAGCGCGAACGGATCACGCCGCAATTTTTGTCTCAATCAAGGCGCGCTTAAGGAGCCAACGTGAATTGTTTTCGCAAAACAATTCACGCTGGCTCCTTTGAATTCACCGATTGCTCAGCAGATTTTTTCCACTGTTGCAACTGGGCACACGTGTCAGCAATTCAAGCGCTTGCAGTTTGACAGTGCACGGCGCCGGGAACAGAATTCTAAAGCAGTCGCTCGTCCCGTATTTCAACCCACTAGCAGAGGAAACGATAATGTCAACACTGAATCGCGAATTCTTACGGTTGCTTGCCGGTCGCCGAAACAGCGCGCCGGCGAGTTTTATGCGGCGCGGTTTGCTTCTGGCCGCCGCGTCCGTAGTTGTTTCAACCACATTTCTGGCATCGTCGCCCGCGACGGCCGATGACAGCAAGCAGGATCGGTGGATAGGCACATGGACGGCGAGCCCGCAGACCGGCGAGCCACCATTTGTGCTGCCGGTGCCCGCGCAATTCGATAACCAAACCGTTCGCCAGATCATCCGCACCAGTATTGGCGGCTCCACGATCCGGATTCGGCTATCCAATGAATACGGTAGCGCGCCGCTCAAGATTGGCGCCGCAAGTGTTGCGCGCCAAAGCAGCGGCGCAGGCATCGTTGCAGGCACACTTCGACCGCTGACCTTCTCGGGCCAATCGTCGATCACCATTCCGGCGGGTGCCCCGGTGCTGAGCGACCCGGTCGATCTGAACGTGCCTGCGTTGGGCAATCTCTCGGTGAGTATCTTTCTGCCGAACGCCACGCCGACGAAAACTTACCACGACCTCGGCCTGAGCACGACCTACATTTCGGGTGCTGGCAATTTCACTGCCGCCGACGTCATGCCTTCGTCAGCGACCGCGCTCTCATGGTATTTCCTGAGCGGTGCGACCGTTGTCGGGTCGAAGAAAAATACCGCGGTTGTCACCATCGGCGACTCGATTACCGACGGCTACGCATCGACACCCGACACCAATCGCCGCTGGCCCAATGTACTCGCTGCCCGCCTGCAGGCGCGCAATGAGTTCAAGCATGTGGCAGTGCTGAATCACGGCATCAGCGGAAATCGCACCTTGTTCGACCTGATCGGTCCGAACGCGCTGGCGAGGTTTGATCGCGATGTATTGAACGCGCCGGGCGCAAGGTTCGTGATCCTGCTCGAAGGCATCAACAATATCGGCATACCCGGCATCTTTGGCAAACCCGCAGAGGTCGTTACGGCTGACGAGATTATTGCCGGCCACAAACAACTCATCGCCCGCGCGCATGAGCGGGGTCTGAAAATTTACGGCGGCACGCTGACTCCTTTTGAAGGCACCACGTTCCCCGGCTATTTCACGCCTGCGGGTGAGGTCAAACGCCTGGCGGTGAACAACTGGATTCGTAGCAGCGGCGCCTTTGACGCCGTGATCGACTTCGACAAAATCATTCGCGACCCCGCCAATCCAGCGAGAATGCTGCCGGCATTCGACAGCGGCGACCATCTGCACCCGAACGATACCGGCTACGCAGCCATGGCAAACGGGATTGATCTATCCTTGTTTCGCAGCGATGAGGAGGGCGACGACTGAGCTGTAAGAATCAAAGGGGTCAGGGTTATTTTAAGAATCAAAGGGGTCAGGGTTATTTTCGCCAAAATTCCCTGGCCCAGCCCCACTACTTCAGTTTTCACCACAACGCTCACACCGCCACACACTCACCTCAACGCAAAGGGAATTTAAAGGAGCCAGTGTGAATTGTTTTCGCAAAACAATTCACGCTGGCTCCTTAGAATTCCGCGCCGAATGGCGATGTGCATGACTCTATGCCATGAAAATCGCATATTGATCGTCACGCCGGTTCAACCCTGTTTATGCAATCCAGTTCTCAAGCGCCAACCCTTTCACTTTTTGAAAGTGCTTAAGATTGTTGGTCACCAGCGTTGCCTTCAGTGAAAGTGCGTGCGCGCCGATCATGGTGTCGGCGAATCCAATCGGCGTCCCCTGCTTCTCCAGCCGCACACGAATTTTTGCGAATGTGTCGGCGGCGGCGTTGTCCCACGGCAGGTTGGTCACGCGATCCAAAAATGAATGCACGACGCGCGAAAGCCCGCGCGGATTGCCGCGCTTTTCCAGTCCAAACAACAACTCGGCACGGGTGATAACGGAAATCGCCATCTCACGCGGCGTCACCGATGCGAGCCGCGCGTCAAGCGCGGGAAATGCGCCACGGATCACATAGCTCGCGGTATCCGTATCAAGCAGATAGCGCACTAGCGCACCTTCCGGCGTGCTGACGCAGCAACAGCAGGCTTGGTACGAGCGGCAATTACCGCGAAGGGATCTCGCGCTGTCTCAATCACATTCATCGGCCGCGCACTCATGAATTCTTTCGGCATTCGCGTCTTATCGCGCAACGCGAAAAACTCCGCCCACCCGCCCTCGGCCGGACGCGTTGACAGCACGATATCGCCCGTCACCGCATCCTTGCGTATGAAGACTACATTGGCGTCCACCCGGAATTGCTTGGGCAAGCGAACCGCCTGACTGTTGCCGTTGTTGAAAATTCGCGCAGTGTGCATATGAGACCCCTAGTAGATACATTTTCATAATGTACACACATTTTATGTTGTGTGGGAGTAAATCGCAAGATCTGGGCAAGGGTTTTTATTGCATTGCTGATCGCGGCGATTGGAGACAAGCTCTACTACTGGCGCGTTATGTGCCGTTTGCGTATTAGGGAACTTCTAAAAACCCCGTCATTCCCGCGCAGGCGGGAATCCAAGTTTTCATAAGGTCGTGATCTCTCAACGAAATTGGATTCCCGCCTACGCGGGAATGACGGAAAATTGAGCTTAATATAGGTTCTCATCAGGCACTCACTAGCACCGGCGCGGCTTCTGGCAGGTTTTCGGTCTAGCGTGCCCGCCGAATGGCCATCTGCATGACTTCATGCTATGAAAATCGCTTACTGACAATCACGCAACGGCTCGGCCAAACGGCAGCGTCGCGTTCATTCTTCGATATTCTGCTTCAGTTACTGTCATTTCAAAGCACAGCGTCCAATCCCTTGCGATCTAGCAGATTGAGCAACTTCAATGATGGGCCGCTCGGATGCTTGTCGCCGACTTCCCACTTGCGCACTGTCGAGAGGCTCGTATTCAGTACCGCAGCAAGCACCGATTGACTCAACTTTAGATGATCACGCAGCGCACGAATTTTTTCACTGTCATACGCCGGAATGGGATCGAGGCACAGCACATCGAACTTGCGCATTTTGCGTTTATCAATGAAGCCCAGTCGATGCAAATCACGAGCCGTCTCGTGCACAGCTTCAAAAATTCGGCTCTTGGCTTTAGGCTTTGTTGTCATTGCATATCTCCTGTAACGAACCATCCTGAACCGCTTCATCGAGTTGTTGCCCTGATCTGGCCAGCAACTGCGACGCAATATCCTCAATGCCGCCAGTTCATCGTCTGCGATGTTGGCCCGATCATTTTTCTCGAATCCATAGACGAAAAACCATCTACTACCCTTGTTGGTGGCCACCAATGTTCTTGCTCCGCCACGTTTGCCTCGACCTGCAAGCCCGATCCGTTTTTTCACTACTCCACCACCAAGGTCTGCATCGATCAGTCCTTGCGCCATCTCATGCACCGCCGCGCACAACGCGTTGTCGGTTAGTTCCGTCTTTCGCATCCAGCGACCGAAATGGCGGGTTTTGAATACTCGCTTCATATTGTAATTATGCCACTAAGTGGCGTAGTTCCGGAAACGCAAAATACCCGTACGGCTGCACGGCGAGAAATGGCCCGCAGGAAAATATTCGCAGTCTCTGACTTGACGTGAATGTTTTATTGTAGCTACAATACTCGATGCCAACTAGGGATGAAAACAAACGACACGCAAATATCAAAGCCCACGGAATTGACTTCGCTCGCTGCGAAGCGATCTTTGATCACGCTGTCATCGTCTACGAGGATGTTCGGCAAGACTACAGCGAACAGCGGCTTTGTGCGCTTGGCTGGCTTCAAGGCAGTGTGGTTCATTTGACTTACACCGAACGGGACGAGGACTTCCACGTGATTAGCCTAAGAAAGGCGGAAAAACATGAAATCAAACACTACATCAAAGAAACCACCCGCTAACGCAAAAGCATGGATCGCACTTCTCGATGCGACACCCGGCAAAGCGCGCCGCGCGACCAAGGAAGAAAAGGCGCAGTGGGCAGGCGCAGTCGTCGTCAAGGGCGGCGGCTATGCGGCGGCACGCGAAGCCGTTGCCGCCAAACGAAAACAGGGTGCGCGTGGCGCGCAAGTAGCGCCGACAAAACAACTGGTAAGCGTTCGCTATAGCCCTGAGGTGCTGGAATTTTTCCGAGCGAGTGGCGCGGGCTGGCAAACGCAAATGGATGAAGTGCTCAAGCAGTGGGTTGCGAGTCACGCCACCAACTTGAAGGGGTGAATATTTTCAAAACGAATAACCCCTTTTTCACTTTTCCAGTTCAGCCCATCATTTTGTCGAATGCGCCCAAACACCAACGCGTTGCCTCCTGGCTTCAGTTTCCATCGCAGCGAGTCTTCTTATGTAATCTTTTGATTTCTCACCGTTCGGCAGCGGCACCTTCGACCCAAAAACGCGAGCCAGCCCGCCGCTTACCAGAATTTCGATCAGACTCTTTCCATCCGCCTCGATGAGCCCGAGGTATCGACCCTCTTTACTGCGGCCACCACCGTTGATCCATTTCGTCCACACATCGAATGAACCTTTCATCGTCTCGCGCGCAACCTCAGTCGCCTTCACGCCAGCCTTCATGGTTTCTTCGAGAGAAACCCCAAAGTGCTCGCTCTGTAGATGTGTGCGTTCTGCATCGCGAAGGTTTGTCTCAGGCGCATCAACAAAATAGAGCCGAAGGACAAAATCTCTTTCGCCACACTTGACGCGAAAGCTATCGCCGTCATTGTTCTTGTCTTCCACATATTTGCAGGCCGCCAGCTTCTCCCATTTCTTGGCCTTCGCGGCCACGCCATCCGACGCGTGGAAACCTGTCACAACTGCTACAAGAATGATGAGTAATGGCCGAAGCGTTGTCATGGATCACTCCCCACAATAAGCGTTTATCTGTCGCGCCACCAATGCAAATTCAACGACCGTTGCGCAAAGCGACAGATAAATCTCGTTGGGCCAGGTTGGCTGCGAGCGGTCGCTGTGGGGATTGTAGTCCTGGATGGTGATTGTGCGGTGTTGCTGGGAATGCGGTGTTGACCGCGCGGCAAATCGAAGGGGAATCTACATTGTTTTCAAAACAAATAACGCTGACCCTGAGGTTTCCCCACGAATCATACCCGTACCCCAGTACTGCCTGTCGCCGCTGCCGCCTGTTGTCGCAGGGCATAAATATATGGCCAAGCGT
>JAYVXF010000096.1:0-7141 GCA_043793345.1 Betaproteobacteria bacterium
GTGGGAAAGGGCAACCGGCGAGCGGCCGATTCAACTCGCGCTTGAAGGCACGTCCCCGGTTCCGGTGCTCGAAGACCTGGCGGCCGACGCGAATTTCACGGGCCGACTGTTGATCGGCGTGACGCCTGGCCTGTTCTTCAGCGGCTTTGCGTATCGTGGCAATGCCATATCGCGTTACCACAAGCAGGCACCGTCGGATCGCAGCGGCCAGTGGATTTCGCAGCACCTGCTCGAACCCTGGCTTGCTTTCTATGATCCCGATTTCGCCCTCGATGTGGTGGTCAGACGGCAAGCATGGCCGGTGCGTGCCGGAGTTCCACCGAGCAAGCCAGTGCGCAAGCTGAGGGTGTCCGAAATCGATCGCAACACTGCCATGTGGCGCAAGGTCGAGGTGGACACCGAATACCGCGATCTGGCGCGTAGCATCTGGGCGCAAAATTTTACGGGTCCGCCGCCACCCGGCATGAATACCCCCGCCAAAGCGAAAGCGGTCTACGACAAACAGATTGAACGAGCCGTCAAGGCGGTGGCGACGCTGCGCGCGCGCGGCGTTCAAATGGTTTTTGTGCGACCGCCGAGCGTAGGCGCTTATTACGCCTTTGAACAAAAAGTCTTGCCTCGCGCAATCACCTGGGATGTACTGTTGCAGCGTACCGGCGTACCCGGGATTCATTTCGAGGACTATCCCACGCTACAGGGCTACGAGTCGCCGGAATGGTCGCACCTGACTGCGTCCGAAGCCAGCCGCTTCACGGCCGCACTGGTGCCCATCGTCGAGCGCGAATTTCTTCTCCAGAAAAAATAGTCCGGGACCGGCGAGTCCAGCATGGCTCAGAGGCCGTTTCCGCAAGATACGAAGTGGAAACGGCCGGATCGACGAGTCGGCTTTGCGGGCTAGGCGCACGTCTTCAGCATCTTTTGCGTCGCCCGCATTATCTGGTCCGGGCTCATGTCACAAGACCATCAGGGTCAAGTCTTGCAATATCGCATTTCAAAAATGGTTGCCACATTGAAAAGCTTAATCCAGTGCTTTGTCTATTTTGTCTCCACCCAGGACTCCATGCACTCAATTAATTCCGAAACGGGCAATCCTTCAATATCACTATCAGAAAATCCCTTTAGCTTAAGCGCATCGTAATTGTTCGCCATAAAATCGTTAAACGCATCCCAAATACTTGTCGGGCCGCTGGCGTTTAATTTGCACACGTTCTTTAGCCAATTGCGAACTTCGGCTACGACTCGAGGCGGATCATTACCGTGGCTTGAAATATCGTAACCCGACAGGTCTGACAAGGCCGCTTTGTACCGAAAGGCTTCGGTTTCCAAAACCAGGCACTTCTTGCGCTTTTTCTGTTTGCCGCCGAATAGTCTGCAACCAACATCCAGTCCCAATTCGAATGGCATATTTAGTCGGTAGAGTTCGCCCGCACTTTTTGCCTCGATGCGGGAAAGATCGTGAATTGCATACTGCGATTCCGAAATCAGCTTGATTATTTTTTCGATGCGCGGCTGCCCAGAATCAATTTCCTCCAGCGCAATCCTCGGTTTCAGACCGAGGTAAATAACCGTGAATAGTAGTGGGCGCAGTAAAGGGTAGAAATCCCGATCAAATGGACAATTGATGAAGACGTTCTTCTCAAACTCCATGCGACGATCTTACCTGCTGTCTTTGGGCGGGAATGGATCGTGTCCGTAGCTATTTTTTTCTTTGATCGTTCCGTCTCTGCCATGCACGTACAACTCGGCGTGCCCTTTTTTCGCAACGCTCCGTCCGTACTTGACGGCTTCTGCCTGCGTGTCAAAGGTACGGGACGCGCGTGCGGCTCCGGAATTCCTTACGGCCCAACCCCCGCTAGGCCTCGGCACAACGTGCTTGCTAACTTTGCTCATTTTCATTCCTAATCGTGTTGATTGCTTTGCAAAGCCAAGGCTATCACGTATCGATCAATTCGTCAGAACTCTAAAGTGCCAGCGTAAATTTTAAGGGGGTAGCGTGAATTGTCTTGGGAAGGATACCCCCGAGCCAAACCACC
This sequence comes from Betaproteobacteria bacterium, assembly GCA_043793345.1. Lineage (GTDB taxonomy): Bacteria > Pseudomonadota > Gammaproteobacteria > Burkholderiales > Usitatibacteraceae > UKL13-2. The sequence continues at coordinate 2,034 of JAYVXF010000096.1, forward strand.
AAACATTTTCGCGACTTCACTCGACCATGTGCAATTCAAGCCGCCACCGGTTGGACCAACGCATCAATCTTTGCAGCAATTTCTTCGCGAGCCGTCCGCAGCTCATCGTCTTTTTGCAAATGCAGCCACAACTCTGCCGATGTACCAAGATAGCGCGCCAGTCGCAATGCGGTGTCGGCGGTGATCGCACGTTGGCCTTTGAGTATGGCGGTGATTCGGTTGGCAGGAACATGCAATAAATTCGCCAGCGCACTCGCACTGAGCTTGTGCGGCACCATGAATTCCGTTTCCAGATATTTCCCTGGGTGCGTGATCGTCAGCCGCTTGCGTGGGTTCGCGAGGACGGCGGTGAAATCAGTTTTCGTCAGGTCTTGTGTGCGTATGGTCATGTTATGTTCCTTCTTACGTCTCAATGGCAATCAACCTTTTGAGCAATCGCGGAAGTACGTGTGATGGCTTGGCAGTAGCGGAGTGCGTGTGGCGACATGACATCGTTTTAAGCGAGCTTGTCGTTTGCCGGATGATTGGTGACTGACGGTTAGTATTTCCATCGACTCCTAGCACATTCAATCGTAGACCGCCATTTGGCGAGCCTCCCAGACCGAAAATACCCGCAAACCCGCGCCAGCTAATGAGTTTGGACATTTGATGCCACGGACATATTACCGCTAAACTTTTCCCCTTCGCCTCACCTGAGAACATCATGCCAGACCGCCAATTCGGATTCGAAACCCTTGCACTGCACGCCGGACAAATTCCCGACGCTGCCACCGGCGCACGCGCATTGCCGATTTATCAAACGACGTCGTTTGTTTTCGACAGCGCCGATCACGCCGCGTCGCTGTTCAATCTGCAAACTTTCGGCAACGTCTACACGCGGCTGTCAAACCCAACCACTGCGGCATTCGAGGAACGCTGTGCTGCGCTCGAAGGTGGTCGTGCAGCGGTGGCGACGGCGAGCGGGCAGGCGGCTTCGATGGTGGCGCTGTTGAATATTGTTGAAACGGGGGATCACATCGTATCGTCGTCCAAGCTTTACGGCGGCACGCACACGATGTTCAATGTCAATTTCAAAAAGCTTGGCATCGATGCGACGCTGGTCGATCCGGATGAGCCGGAGAATTTTCGCGCCGCGATTCGTCCCAATACCAAAGCCATTTTTTCTGAAACGCTGGGTAATCCCGCCATCAATATGGTGGACCTTGAAGCGATCGGCAGAATTGCGCGTGAGGCCGGTGTGCCGTTCATTGTCGATAACACCGCTGCGTCGCCGTACCTCTGCCAGCCGTTGCAACACGGCGCGGATATCGTGGTGCACTCCGCCACCAAGTTCATGGGTGGACACGGTACGACGATGGGCGGCGTGGTGATTGAGAGCGGAAAATTTCCTTGGGGCAATGGCAAGTTTCCATCGATGACCGAGCCGTCTGCCGGCTATCACGGCGTGCGATTTTTTGAGACCTTCGGTGATTTTGCGTACACGATGAAGGCACGCATGGAAGTCATGCGCGTGTTTGGCCCGACGCTGGCGCCGTTCAGTGCGTGGCAACTGATGCAGGGAATTGAGACGCTGCCGGTGCGCATGGAGCGGCATTGCATCAATGCGATGGCCGTTGCCCAATTTCTGCAATCGCACCCCAAGGTTGCGTGGGTGAATTACCCGGGGCTCAAATCGAACCGCTATCACGATCTGGTGAAGCGCTATATGCCCAAAGGCGCGGGCGCGCTGCTGTCATTTGGCATCAAGGGCGGCTTTGCGTCGGGCATCAAATTTATTGAGTCACTGCAGTTCATCAGCCACTTGGCAAATATTGGCGATGCGAAATCGCTGGTGATTCATCCGGCCTCCACTACGCACCGGCAATTGTCTGAGGAAGACCAGATCAAAGCAGGTGTGCCGCCTGACATGGTGCGGCTGTCGATTGGCCTCGAGACGATTGACGACATCATCTGGGACATTGAGCAGGCGCTGGCCGCCGCAACGGCTTAGCTACCTGGGATAGATCGCGCCAAGAACTGCGGCGTGTCTCGCACCTGTCGTGGCGCGCAGATCGAGCGCGTGGCGCTCGATGGCCTGTTTGGCGAACCATGCAAACGCAAGTGCTTCGACCTGTTGTGCCGGAACGCCGAACGCATCGGTCTTGTCGATTTTTGTGCCGGGAAGTTGTTGCGCAATGCGCGTCATCAGCGCGGCATTCTGTGCACCACCCCCGCAAACCAGCACCCGATGACAGTCCGTCGCGAAACGCTTTATGTCGTTGGCAATTGAGGTCGCGGTGAGATCAAGCAATGTGCACTGCACATCGACGGCCTTCTCGTTTCCGGTGAGGCGTTGTTGCAGCCACGCGAGGTTGAATTGATCACGACCGGTGCTCTTGGGCGGTGCTTGATTAAAATATTTTTCACTCAGGAACAGGCCGGAAAGCCGCGCCAGTGCTTGACCTTGTGCGGCCCACGCGCCGCTTTCATCAAACTGCGTGGCGAGATGTTTGTCGATCCACGCGTCCATCAGACAGTTTCCCGGTCCGCAGTCGAATCCCCATGCTGGTTTGTCTTTTTCCAGAATGGTGATATTGGCGATGCCGCCGATATTCACAACTACGCGAGTTTCATCCGGGGTGCGAAAAATGCCGTCATGAAACGCCGGCACCAGCGGCGCGCCTTGGCCGCCTACAGCAATGTCACGGGAACGAAAATCGGCGACGACATCAATTGACGTCAATTCTGAGAGTCGGGCCGGGCTATTCAATTGAACAGTGAAACCCAGGTCTGGACGATGTCGCACCGTTTGACCATGGCAACCTATTGCGACAACATCGCTTGGCAATGCGCCGGTGCGATTGAGAAGTTTAGCAATGGAACTCGCGTATACATCAGTCAGCGCGTTGGCGGCGAGCTGGCTGCGCTCGATTTCGTTCTCACCGGCAATATTTAACGCCAGCAATTCTGCGCGCAACGGCGGAGAAAAATCTTCGCTATGGAACCCGATTACGCGTGGAATCGGGCTTGAAAAATCGGCAAGAATTACGTCGGCACCATCCGTGCTGGTGCCCGACATCACGCCTAGGTAAAGCGATGATGGTTTATTCAAACTTGCCGAAGCTGGTGTCGCGCAGCAACGCGAGCTGCGCGCTCTGTGCCTCGGCCGATTGCTTGAACGCCGCGATGTATTTTTGTGCGAGTGGCTCCGCTTTGGGTAATGCCACTCTCAGTGGATCCTGATGGCTGCCCGCGATTTTGAATTCGTAATGCAGATGCGGCCCTGTCGCCCAGCCGGTCGCGCCGACATAGCCGATGGTTTGACCCTGACTCACGCGTGTCCCCCGACGCACATTTGCAGCGAACCCGGACATATGGCCGTACAGCGTGGTGACGCTACCGGAGTGACGAATCTCGATCACGTTGCCGTAGCCGCCTTTGACGCCAGCAAATTCGACCGTGCCATCGGCCGTCGCCCAGATCGGCGTGCCCCGTGGTGCGGCGAAATCGACGCCGGTATGCTGGCGCCAGTTTTTCAGCAATGGATGAAAGCGCCCGCCGAATCCCGATGACACGCGAGAAAATGCGAGTGCGGAGCGCAGGAACGACTTCGCCCGGTTCTGACCTTCGGCCGAGTAATAGCCATCACTGCCCTCAGCATCGGTGAACAGGTAGGCTTCGAATGCCTTGCCTTTATTGGTGAACTCTGCTGAAAGTACACGGCCCGCGCCTAGCGGTTCGCCATCTTGATACAACATTTCATAAACGACAGAAAATCGATCACCTTTGCGCAAATCAACGTGAAAATCGATGTCAGTGGAAAAAATACGCGCGAGCTGGTTGGCGACCGCGTCAGGAATGTCGGCGTCGTCGGTCGCACCAAATAAGGAAGTGCGGATAACGCCGGATCTGCGCACCAATTGAGCGGCTGGTACGATGGTCTTCTTTTCAGCGCTGAAGTTACCGCTGTTGCTCAAGCCCCTGTCTTGTCGCGCGACGTGCAAATACTCTTCCGCGCTGTAAAGATAGTCCAGTGACAAGAGCTTGCCGTCTGCGTTCGTCGTTGCATGCAAAGTCCGATTGGGGCGAAGTTGAAAGATGGTCTTTGCGGCGGGCTCGGTGCGCAGGAACGCGAACGCTGCAGGATCGTCTACATTAAGGCGTTGTAACAAAGTGGCGACGGTGTCGCCGCGTTGCACGCGCTCGCTGGCCCGAAATTGCTCGTTTTGCTGCGCACTTTGTTCGAACGCGGGAAGACTGAGCGGCACGAGCATTTCGTGCCGCTCGATTTTGTCGAGTTGGGTGTCGGAGGCAACGCCAAAGGCGGTGAGCACGCCAAAAATCGGCAACGCCAATAACACCGATACAGCGATTAACGCGCGTTTCGGCAGCACGCGCCAAAGCCTAAGGAGTGTTTTTTGCGCTACTATTTTGGATTCGGTGAAAGTCATGATGTCCTGAAAAAATAATTATCTTCTGGTTTGTTTCCGAATCGCAAGGCTTTGAAGAATATCAGAATAGCGTCCTGATTCGCATCCTCTCATTTAATCCCGCACTTTACTTTACGATAAGCACATGACCGTCTCAACTGAAATCGATGCCGCATTGGCCATCATCAAACGCGGTGCCGACGAACTGATTGTTGACGCTGAAATGCGCAAGAAGCTGGAAAGCGGCCGCAAGCTACGGATCAAATTCGGCCTCGACCCTACCGCGCCGGACCTGCATCTGGGGCACACAGTGGTGTTGAACAAGATGCGGCAGTTTCAGGATTTGGGGCATACCGTCATTTATTTGATCGGCGATTTTACGTCGATGATTGGTGACCCGAGCGGTCGCAACGCCACGCGGCCGCCGCTCACGCGCGAACAAATTGACGCCAATGCCAAGACGTATTTTGCGCAGGCGAGTCTGGTTTTGGATGCATCGAGAACCGAAATCCGCTACAACTCCGAGTGGTGCGATCCGCTCGGCGCACGCGGCATGATCCAGCTCGCGTCGCGCTGGACCGTCGCGCGCATGCTGGAGCGCGACGATTTCACCAAACGCTTTGAAGGCAATATCCCGATTTCTGTGCATGAGTTTCTTTATCCCTTGATACAGGGCTACGACTCGGTCGCACTGAAAGC
>JAYVXF010000097.1:0-7136 GCA_043793345.1 Betaproteobacteria bacterium
GTGTCCGTGCGGTGCTTCGATCTCGGCGTAGGTGACGTTTTTCTTTTCCGCCAATAACGCCTTCACAATCTCACGCGAACGCGCCGGTGAAAAACGCCAGTCGGTGGTGAACGAAATCACCAAAAACTTTGCCGTCGCAGGTTTAAGCGCGCGAGCAAGATTACCGCCATGTTCGCGCGCAGGATCAAAATAATCGAGCGCCTTGGTGACGCGCAAATACGTATTGGCATCGTAATAGCCGGAAAATTTTTCGCCCTGATAACGCAGATACGACTCGATCTGGAATTCCGAATCGAACGAATATTTGAGTCCCGCGCGCAAGTCTCGACCAAACTTCGCCTCCATCTGGTCGTCCGAAATGTAGGTGATGTGGCCGATCATGCGAGCGACCGTGAGGCCGCGTTTGGGCACGACGTGATGCTCGGCAAAATGTCCGGCATGAAAATCCGGGTCGGTCAAAATCGCCTGACGCGCGACTTCGTTAAACGCAATGTTTTGCGCGGAAAGATTGGGTGCTGCGGCGATGACCAACGCATTTGCCACTTGCTGTGGATAGCGCGTTGCCCAGCACATCGCCTGCATGCCGCCGAGCGAGCCACCCATCACTGCGGCGAGTTTGTTGATCCCCAATTCTGCAATCAAGCGCACCTGCGAATCGACCCAGTCTTCCACCGTCACCAGCGGAAAGTCTGCGCCGTAAGCCTTCTGCGTATCAGGATTGATCGACAACGGCCCGGTAGAGCCGAAACAGGAGCCGAGATTGTTGACGCCGATGACGAAAAATTTATTTGTGTCGACCGGCTTGCCGACGCCAATCATGTTGTCCCACCAGCCGAGATTTTCGGGCTCGTTTTCGTAGGTGCCCGCGACGTGGTGCGAGGCGTTCAAGGCGTGACACACCAGAATCGCATTCGACTTATCCGCGTTCAATGTGCCGTAGGTTTCGAAGGCGAGATCGTACGCGCGCAGGTTTGCGCCGCTGGCAAGTGCGAGCGGCTCGGAGAAATGCGCGGTCTGTGGTGCAGCGATCATAGCCAACAATAAAAAAGCCCAATCAGCTTCATGCTAATCGGGCTTCTTGAAACTGCAAATTCGCGATAGCCGCTTTAGCCGTATTTGTCGGGAGTTAATCTTTCCCTGCGCCCGCAAGCTGATCGTCAAATCGGCGCATTCACAAGTTACGCTAAGTAATGCGTACTGTCAAGCAGGAAAAAATCGCGTAGAACGCCATTTGGTGCGGTGTTTCAGCCGTTTTAGGCTGGAAAGCCGCGCCAGCGCTAGTGTCTAGCAAATAGTTTTGCTGCGCTAAATGAGAACCGTCATTCCCGCGAAGGCGGGAATCCAATTTTGTTCAGCAGCACGAAACTAACGATAACTTGGATTCCCGCCTTCGCGGGAATGACGGTTGCTTTAGATGGTGCCCCCGGTGTGCGCTATTGAATGTCGCGCACTCCACAACCCTTTAACACCAGCCGCACCAGTTGTTCGGTAGCACGTTCGAACTCAGCGCGCGTGATTTTGCTTTTGCCCAGCACCGCGCAAACCTGCGGCTGAAAATCAGCGTACGTTTGCGTCGCCGCCCAGATGGTAAAAAACAAATGCCGCGCATCGATGCGATCCATCAGCCCTCGATCCGCCCAGTGCGCAATCACCAACGATTTTTCATCAATCAACGCTTTTAATTCACGCCGCAAGTAGCCGCCAATCTGCGGCGCGCCGTGCAGCATTTCGTTGGCAAATACCCGTGACGCATCGGGGTGCGTCGCGGTGAGCCGCATCTTGGCGCGGATATACTCGCCGAGTGCCGCAACAGGATGCGCGTCACGGCGAATGCCATCGGTTTCAGCGAGCCACAAGGTCAAGGTGTGGTCGAGCACCGCCCGATAAAGGCAGGCCTTGGTCCGAAAATAATAATGCAGGTTTGCTTTCGGTAAATTCGCGCTCATCGCAATCTCGGCCATGGTCGCGCCCGAAAAACCGGCGCGCGCAAATACCGCTTCGGCTGCAAGCAGAATGTCGGCGACCGCAGCGACGCGAATATGCTCCTTGCGGCGTGGTGACGCTTGGACAACCACCGCGCGCGTTGGCCTATTGCGTTCCTTGTCGCGTGTCTTATAGCGCGTCTTATCGCGTGCCAAAAATTCGGTCACCCGCATCTCCCAATCCCGGCACGATATAGCCGTGCTCGTTGAGACGCTCGTCGAGCGAGGCCGCCGTGATCATCACGTCAGGATGGTGGGCGAGCATGGTGGCAACGCCTTCGGGTGCGGCCAGCAGGCAAACCAGTTTCACGCTCGTCACGCCGTATTCTTTCAATCGATTGATCGCGGCCACGGCCGAGTTTCCGGTGGCCAGCATCGGATCAACAACGATGACGATGCGGTCGGCAATATCTTCGGGCACCTTGAAATAATATTCCACCGGCTCCAGCGTTTCGGGATCGCGATAGAGGCCGATGTGGCCGACGCGCGCCGCAGGCAGCAGCTCCAGCATGCCGTCAAGCATGCCGTTGCCCGCGCGCAGGATCGAGACGATGCATTGTTTTTTTCCGCTGATCACGGGCGAGGAAATCTCGGTGATCGGCGTGCGGATGGTGATGTTCTCGGTCGGCAAATCGCGGGTGACTTCATAGGCGAGCATCTGGCTGATCTCTTTCACCAGGCGGCGAAACGAATCGGTGGTGGTCTCTTCAGAGCGCAGGTAGGTGAGTTTGTGTTTCAGCAGCGGGTGGTCGATGACGTTGAGGTTCGGGAATTTGGGATGCATTATTTTCTCCATACGTGTTTGCAAAATGCGTTGTTCAAAATACCGTGCCGTCGCTGTCGATATTGACCGGCGGCGCGCCATCTGCGCGGCGCTCAGCAGCAATTTTTCTTCCCGCAGCCCACGTGCCGCCTTCAAGCACACAGGCAAGCGGAAAGTTTGTTGCATCGAGACCGAGTGTGTCACGCACCATGTCGGCCAATCGATCAAGCGCTGCAACGGTGATCGCACGCCATTCAATCACCATCGCATCATCCACCGTCAATATTCGCGTGTGAAAAGTCGCATCGCGCGCAACGATCAAGCCCATGTCCAGCAGCAATCCGCCGTTGCGATATTCAGGTAAGCCGGTGAGCGCATCGACGCCGGTGATGATGAGACCCGCTTCCTGCAGCGGCTCCAACAGTGAATAGGTGAGCCACTGCGTGAGCTTGTGAAACGGTACGCGCCCGCCTGACGCGGCGGGATGCGGCCAGCAATCGCCCAGCGGAATTGTTTCCAACGTCATGCGCGCCGGCCACATCGGCCCGAGAGCGCGCAGCAAGGTATTGAGGATAAATGCGGCTTCGATTTTTTTGTCGCGCGAATGCGTCAACAGATAATCCGCCAAATTTCCCAACCGCGCTGGTGTGCCAAACACCGCAGGCGCCGCGGCGGCAATCACACCGAGGCGCGCCAGCAACGCCGCGCGTCCGTCGAGACCGATCAGGGGATTATTTTTGTTCACCTGAAATGCGTCGGCGATTTGTTGCGGCTGGATGCGTGCGAGTGCGGCGGCATCACTGCGCAGCGGTTGCGAGGGATCGTCCGACAGCGCGCCACTTTCAAACAAGGCCAGACTCGCGATGCCTAACCCTTCAGAACGGTTAAGCGTTTGCCCGGTGGCTGCATCGCGATAGCGCCAATCGGCACCGGCACCAGCATCGAGTAGCACACTCGGTATCACCAGATCGATTCGCGCCTTGACGCGCTCGATTATTTTGTCATTGCGCATCAAGCCGTGATTAGTGGCGACACGCATCCATCGATCCACACCACCGGCTTCGAAATGTCGCCAGCGGCTGTGATAGGGCACCTTCAAATCCGGATAGCGTTCGCGAATGACGTCAGCCACATAGGCGGCCGTTGCCGATAGTTTTTCCGCGTGCCAAACGAAATGCGGTGAATTTCCTGCCTTCACATACGCAAATATTTCTTCGCAATGCTCGCGCACGGCGGACGCTGAAAGCAGTCGCGCGGCAGGATGCGACTCGGGCACCGGTGTGTGCCATCCGCCTGAATCATTCACGTCGTTCAAAATTTATTCTTCCAATCCACGGCCCTTCGGCACTGCCAATTCTTCCGCGTCTGGCATGTAATTGGAAAAATATCCAGCAGCTTTTTTCGCATCCATTTCCACCCGCGCGTCAGCCGGAATCAATGCATCCGGAATCGGCACGCGCTCCACCACCTCAATACCTTGCTCGACGAGCGCGCCGTGTTTCATGTCGCTCATCGATGCCCAGCGGTCGATGCGTGTGATGCCGAGCCAGTGAAATACATCGGGCATCAATTCCTGAAAACGCATGTCCTGCACACCGGCCACGCATTCGGTGCGGGCAAAATAAGTTTCCGCGCGGTCGCCGCCGGGTTGGCGTTTCCTCGCGTTGTAGACCAGAAACTTGGTGACTTCGCCGAGCGCGCGGCCTTCTTTGCGGTTGTAAATCACCAGACCAACGCCGCCCTGCTGCGCCATGTCGATGCAGACCTCAATGCCGTGCGCGAGATACGGCCGACACGTGCAGATGTCGGAGCCGAACACATCGGAGCCATTGCATTCGTCGTGCAAACGGCAGGCGATCTTCGTTTCAGGTTTGCCGAGTTTGCTCATGTCGCCGAAAAAATACACCGTCATGCCGCCAATCGGCGGCAGGAAAACTTTCAAGTCGGGACGCGTCACCAGCTCTGGAAACATGCCCGCCGTCTGCTCAAACAGCGCGCGTCGCAACGCGCTTTCTTTCACCTTGAAACGATTCGCAAGACCCGGCAAATACCACACCGGATCGATCGCCGCCTTGGTCACTTTTACGTCGCCGTTCGCCGTAAGAATATCGCCGTCAGGCTTCAACCGCCCCGCCACGATGGCTGCCTTCAGCTCCGGCATGTTGATGTGTGCCTTGGTGACGGCAATGCTCGGGCGCACATCGGCACCGGCTAGAATTTCGGCCGCAAATGCGGACGACACCAGATGCCCCCACGGATCCATCGAGACGATTTTGTCGGCATCTCCCCATTGCGGATGCGGGCCAATCATTTCGGCTGGCGCGGTATTGGTGAGATCGGGCCGATGGTCGCGTTGCAGCGCGCCCGAGGCGACTGCCAGCGCGCGATACACAGCATACGCGCCCGAGTGCGTGCCGATGGCGTTGCGCTGCGCGAGATCGGTGAGACTCGCGATCACGGGGCCGCGCTCGGTGGGATTCAATGCGCCCCAATGAATATCAAAAAACGCGCCACGCTTGTGCGCTTTCGGGTGCGAGGAAAGAACGATGTGGTCGGACATGCGGCGACTCCGAAGCTGACTGGTTGGTCAGGATTGTAGCGCGGAATTCAGCGCCATTCAGGATAGCGTGCGAGCGAGCCGCTGCGGCATAATGAAATAATGCAATTTTCAAACGACGAACACAATGAGGAACCCGATGAATTTTTTCCGACAATTTCTGGCCGTAATATTCGGCGCAACAATCGTTTTGTGCGCGACGCAGACCCCGGCTGAAACGTGGCCAGAGCGCCCCGTCAAATGGGTGGTGCCGTTTTCGCCGGGAGGCGCGAATGATCTGGTTGCCCGCGCGGCGGCCGAGGCGGTGGCCAAACGCATCGGTCAACCCATCATCATTGAAAACAAACCGGGCGCTGGCGCGATGATCGGCACCGACTATGTTGCCAAATCCAAACCCGATGGCTACACATTTCTGGTTGGAGCCGCCGGTGTCATCACCAACAGTTTTCTCAATGAAAAAATTCCGTATGCCGACAGCGACTTGATGCCCGTCGGCATGATCGCAGTGAGCCCGTCGGTGATCGTCGTGCATCCGAGCGCACCGTTCAATACGCTCAAAGAATTTGTTGACTACGCGAAAGCGCAAGGCAAAGGCGGCGCGAATTTTGCCACCGCAGGCTCGGGCTCCACACCGCATTTCGTCATCGAAATGTTAAAGGATGCGAGCGGCGCGCAATTTACGCCGATCCCGTTCAAGAGCGGGCAGGAGAGTGTTACCGCCGTGCTCGGCAATCAGGTGACGGCCACATCCGAATCGAGCGTGGTGGTGCTGCCGCACATCAAGGCCGGCAAATTGAAAGCGCTTGCCGCCACCTGGCAAACGCGCATCTCCGCGTACCCGTCGATTTTGACTACCGCAGAGCAAGGCTTTCCGTCTGTGCAAATTGGTCACTGAGCCGGACTGTTCGCTCCCAAAGGCACGCCGCAAGCGGTGATCGAGCGCATGCATGCGGAACTGCAGATCGTGTTGAAATCGAAGGAATTGCAGGATCGCTTTATTCCCACCGGTATTGAGCCCGCGCCGGGATCGCTGGCTGAGTTCGTAAAATTTATCGCGACCGAGCGGGAGCGGCTGGGGAAGATTGCGAAGAAGGCGGGGATGAAGTCGGAGCATTGAACCGGGGCGGAAACATTTTTGATGTATAGTCTTTATATATCCATATTCGAGACGTAACCATGTCCACCCAAACCATTTCAAAGTGGGGCTCCAGCCTCGCGTTCCGGTTGCCGGCTGCGTTTGCCAAACAGATGCGGCTTGAGGAAGGTGCCAAGGTTGAATTGGCAATCGATGGCAAACGGCTGGTTATTCAGCGCATCGAATCGACGCCGGATGCAAAGGCGTTCTTCATGGCGGTCAAAGCGAGCCAATCAACACATGGCTTGGTGCGTATGGGTAAGGCGCGCGGGAAAGAAATCCGGTGAGCATCCCCGCACAGGGGGACATCATCGCGTTCAAGCCGGAGCTCGATGCCAAAGGGCACGAACAGCAGGGCGCGCGCCCGTGGCTGGTTGTTTCCGTGAAGCAATACAACGATGCCAGCAAACTGGTGATGGTGTGCCCGATCACATCGCATCAGGGAACGGCGACCACAGCGAACGCGGCGGAAGTGTTGTTGCCCGCCAATTGCGGCGCCAATGGCGTCGTGTTGACGTTTCAATTGCAAACGATTGATTGGCAGGCGCGGAAAGCAAAGCTGCTGGGTGTTGTTCCGGTTGCGACGTTGAAAGCGGTGCAACGGAATTTGAGGATGTGTTTGGGGATGTAGAAATGAAATATGAACTCGAACCCGACAATAGGAACTGTGCAGATCAAGTGCTCTTGGATGACTTAAGG
>JAYVXF010000098.1:0-7054 GCA_043793345.1 Betaproteobacteria bacterium
CCCGCCATACCGGTTAGCGCCATGCGCGTGACTGATTACAAAGCGTAGGTCATGCGCGCAATCGACACCAACGTATTGGTGCGCGCACTGGTTCGCGACGACACCGCACAGTCCGCGCGCGCCGAAGCGTTGTTGAGCGAGCACAAAATTTATATTCCGGTAACGGTGATGCTTGAGCTGGAATGGGTGCTGCGATCACGATACGCGTTTCGGCCAAAAGTGGTGGCGCAAGCAATTACCGGTATCGCCGCATTAGGCAATGTCGTGCTGGGCGAACGCGCCGCCGTTCTCTCGGCAGCGGCCAAATCCGCGCAAGGATGGGATTTCGCGGATGCATTGCATCATGCGTTGAGCGAAGGCTGTGATGATTTCGTTACCCTCGACGCGGACTTGGTGAAGCGTTCCGCGCGGTCGGCGGCGGATACCGCAAAAGTTGCGCCGGCAATTTTTAAGCTTTGAGTCTGGCGTGGGTGGCAGAAACCAGTACCGCAGGAGATTTTCGCGGTCTCGTTGAATGCGCGCGAAATATGAAGAGAAAAAAAGTCAGCGTTTTTCTCCAAAACAATTCACCCTGGCCATTTTGATTCTGTTTGAAAAACAACCGTGGTACGTCCCCTATTGTTACTTATTGTTACGTCCCCTATTGTTAGTAGCCTCGCCGGGAAACCGCACCACTGTCATTTCGAGCGCAGCGAGAAATCTGCTTCTTCTTTTGTTTGACATAAAGCAGATTTCTCACCCGATGAAGCCGGGTTCGAAATGACAGGAAAAATGTAGCCGCACGTACGACAGTGGCACGATGGCTGGACACAAATCAGCGGACAATGATTTCATTGCTCATCAGTCGGAAATAATGGCGACAGTTTCAAATCAGGGGTTGTCATTCCCGCGAAGGCGAGAATCCAAGGTAACGAAGGCAAACTTAGATTCCCGCCTTCGCGGGAATGACGGTGCACGATGAATATTGTCGTCAATATTCCTGACTGCTGTGTAAGCTCAAGCAATTGGCGCGGATCTACGGCAGCGTAAAACCTGATCGCGCCTTTACCGTTGAAATGTCGGACGAATTGACGCTGCCAGTGGTGTTCAAGTCGAACAAGAAATTTGCGCCCGTGGTTAGCTGTCCGGATCGTGCCTTTACGCTGCTGATGTCGCTGGAGTTTACCGAGCGCGAATTGTTCACGTCGCCAATCAGGAAGCCCATGGTTATTGGAAACGGGGTCGGCGTTCCATTCACGTTGACGAGCGTAATCGTGACGCGCTGCATGTCCGGTACGTTCGTCACTGCCACCGTGACCTCGCTGCCCAAAAACGTGGCCGACGCGGTACCAACCGGCGCGACGCTGACGGATCCCAGTGAACCGACAAGACCATTGAACTGAAAAATAATGTTGTGCCCCGTGCCGATCACGCGCGGCTCCACGGTGACCAAACCATTGACGGGCTGGGTATCGATGGCCAAGTCAAATGATCCCGCGCTACCGTGGGTTTTGCGCGATTGCACCGCCAGCAATGCCAAGGGCACGCCCGTGACGCCGAACTCGTAGATGCCGATGTCAGGTGGATTGGCACGCGTGACGCCACTGCGGTCGATGTTGACGCCGGCAGGCGAAGTAAGGTAGATGCCAGCATTGTTGGCAGGGCCCGTGGCATTGGCGAGGTGATAATCGTCGCCAGCGACGTTGGTGAATGCCTGCACAAACGAAATACCATATTTGTCATTTGCGCCGCGCGTCCAGCCATTGGTGATGGGTGCGGTGTAGGTCGTCAGTTGATCGTCGTCAAAAATTTCCGCGTTCGATGCATTGGGCACCCACAGGTTGTAATCCGAGTCGAAAACGGGATAGCCATAGAGACCGGGGTTGTAGTAGTGAATCTGTTTTCCGCCTGACTGCACGCCCATATACGAGTTGCGAATCTTTACGGTCGTTGCCGGCGTGTTCACCATGAATGCATGGATATTGGCGCTTGAAGCGCGACCGACAGAGTTGTAAATTTCAATATGTGCGCCATCGTAGATGGTCCAGTTCGCTTGACCATTCCGCGCAGCGACCGTATTGATATGAATCGCAGTGACGTTGCCTGTGGGGCCGGCGTTCAATCCAAAACCATCTTCACCGTTGTCGTGCGAGTAGGAGTTCAAGAAAATCATGCTCGCGTTTCCGGCATTGTCTGCCCGACCGCCGTCGAAACCATCCCGACCGTTGCCATAGGCTTCACACCGGTCAAACAGGGTGTTCACGCCCCCGGTGATCTGGAAGCCGAACGACACGCTACCGTCATTTTGGCTGGCACCTTTACCGTTGTCGTAGGATTTCACACGCCGGAGAATATTGTTGTTGCCAGTAGCGTCCACGGCCTCGCCCATGATAATGCCAACGCCACTCGCGGGTATGCCTCCGCCTTCCAACGCACCGTTGTCATGCGCGAGGCCATCTTCATAGAGCAAAGCATCCTGCCAGGCGTTACTGACGCAGTAATTGGCCGAGTGATGGCACTCAAACCACTGCAATTGATTTCCCACCGCACGGATACTGCCGTCTCCCGATTTGTAATGAAGAATTCCGGCGTGCGCAGAGTAATTCTTGATCTCAATACGACGGGTAGCATCGGCGCCGGATATGATCATGTAGTTAATATCGGTAACCTGCACGCCTCCATTGTAGAGGGGCACACTTGCCCCGCTACCATCGATGACCACGTTGCCGGAACCCCAGCTTGGGCTTACCCGGACGGTGGTCGGGCTGGACGCAGTGCCAGTCTGATAATACGTCGCATCGACCAGCCAACGCTTGCCGGTGAAAGTCGCACCCGCTTTAATCTCGATCACGCTGCCAGCCGGGACTTTGTTGCCTGCGCTGATCGCACCCCACGCACTGGCGCCCGTCATGCCCGGGACGCTCTTCCATGGCGCTGCCTGCGTACTGCCGGGGTTGGCGTCACTACCAGAAATGGAATCCACATAGTAGGTGGCCGCAACAGCGCCAACAGGGGACATCCCCAGTGAAAAGGTAATCAAGGCCGCGAAACAGACCGTACCGCGCCCGACCAAGCGCGCAATTTGCTCAACACGGACGCCGGTGTTAAAAGTAGCTTGTTGTTCAAGTATGCTGTGTTGCGTATTCATTGGTCATTCTCCTGAATCCATTGGGCCGCTTGCGACCATCAGGCGGACGATGCCGTCTGCGACCGGAATGACGGTCACAAAGTCTAGCACTGGCGCGGCTTTCGTGGCTTTTTATGTCGGCGAGGCGCGAGCAATGGCGATCTGCGTCTCAATATGCTGCGGGAGTGATTTGTTTGGAATTAACCGTGGCCTGCTCCAATTACGCGTGACAATGCAAGACCTGACACCAACCCGTTCGTTTAGTCCCCGTTCGCCCTGAGCCGGTCGAAGGGTGCTTCCATCAGACCCTTCGACGGGCTCAGGGCAAACGGGGTATTTTTGGTAAGCGAACAGTATTGAGACCCCATGCCTGCGTTCCGCCCGTGGCGCAGCGGTGACGATATCGAAAGTCGGCATTGCGTCACTGCTGATTCCAATCATCAATCACCGACAGCGGATCGGCCTCGCCATCCAATATCCGACCGATCAATATTTTTTCCCGCTTAGCTATCGTCGCCAAAAAATAATCAGCACCCTGCATATGCCGAAACGCGGTGAATCCGCTTTCAAGAAACTGCTGCATCTCGCCAAGACCGGCCAGCTGCGCAGGGGCGCGCAACATTTTGAGCGTGGAAAAAATCAGCGGTTTTTTCACCATGCGGTCAAGCCCTTCACCCACCGCTTGCATCAAAACGATCTGGCGCAAGCGATCTTCGCGCCGCCCCACGTCACGAAATGCCTGGAGGTAATTCGCTTCGGTCAACGGCTGCCTGCCTAAGGCATTGGCCAACGCCTGATCAAATTCTTCGGCGAGCACATCGAGCTCAAGCGCTGCGTTCACCGCGTCGAAGGCGAATTTTGGTAGCAGCCGCTTGATCGTCGGGTACATGCGCACCAGATCGCGGTCGCGCATGGTCGAGTCTTTGACGCCGTATAGCTCATCGAGAAAAAATGCAATCGCCGGCGCGTAGCGCGTGTCCGCTGCAAGGTCGGCGTAGCTTCGCGCGAGACGCGCCTGCTGCCACGCTTTAACCGCGTTCAGGCGCATTTGAAAGCCCGCGTCGCGACTCGCGGCAGCCGACTCGGCGCCGCGCAATTGTTGAAGTTTTTTGAGGCGCTCCAGCATTCTTGTCGTCTCCTTTTGTTGCGCCGCAATAGTTTAGAGCAATCAATCTAATAGAGAGTTTGCCAACTAAAAGTTCACTGGTATTCTAGTGATCAATTCATTTCTCCCCCGTTCCCGAAATATGGATTTAAGCGAGTCTGAACTTGACATCTCACTCTCATTGCGCGACGCCCTCAGCCGCGCGCGCAACGCGTATGCATCAGCGCGCATGCCGAACGTGCAGGCGCGCCGCGACGCGCTCGCCCAACTTGATCGTCTGCTGACCGACAACGTAGCCGATATCACCGCTGCGATCAGCGCTGATTTTGGCAATCGCTCAAAGCACGAAACTAAATTGCTGGAAATTTTCCCGGCGCGTGCTGCCGTGCATGGTGCCAGGCGACACGTGAAATCGTGGATGAAGCCCAAGCGTTCGTGGGCCTCGATGTGGTTCCTGCCCGCCCGTACCGAGCTGCGCCCACAGCCGCTCGGCGTGATCGGCATCATCGTGCCGTGGAATTATCCGGTTCTGTTGGCTGTTGCGCCGCTGGCCGGTGCATTGGCTGCGGGCAATCGCGTCATGATCAAGATGAGCGAATTCACACCGAAGACCGGTGAATTGTTCGCGCAACTCGTCGCTAAATATTTTTCGCCCGATCACGTTACGGTCGTCAATGGTGGCGCTGATGTGGCGCGCGAATTTTCAGCGCTGCCTTTCGATCATCTCCTGTTCACCGGCTCCACCGAAGTCGGCAAACAGGTGATGCGAGCGGCAGCGGAAAATCTCACGCCGGTCACGCTTGAGCTCGGCGGAAAATCGCCCGCCATCATTGGTCCTGAATGCAAAATCGATGAGGCCGCTGAAAAAATCCTGTTCGGCAAATGTTTGAATGCGGGCCAGACCTGCATCGCGCCGGACTACGTGTTGCTGCCGCGTGCGCGCGAGCAGGCGTTCGCGGTGGCGGCACAAGCCGTGGTGGCGCGCATGTATCCGACGCTCGCCAATAACCCCGATTACACCAGCATCGTTAACCCGCGCCATCTTGAGCGGCTCAAAGGCTACCTTCACGAAGCCGCCGCACGCGGAGCCACCGTACTGCCGATGTCGCCGGCCAACGAATCATTGGAGAACACGCAGAAAATTGCGCCCACCTTGGTGGCCAACGTCACCGACGATATGCGCGTGATGCAGGAAGAAATTTTCGGCCCCATCCTGCCGCTGGTGCCCTACGACAATCTCGACGATGCGATTGCCTATGTCAACGCCCGTCCGCGTCCGTTGGCGCTGTATTACTTCGGCAACTTTGACGACCACATCCAGCGCGTGCTGAACGAAACCGTCGCCGGCGGTGTAACCGTCAACGACGCGCTGCTGCACATCTCGCAGGATCATCTGCCCTTCGGCGGCGTCGGGCCGTCGGGCATGGGCTCGTATCACGGCAAGTTTGGTTTTGATACTTTCTCCAAATTGAAACCGATTTACCACCAGCCCGCGTTGAATGGCTTATCGTTATTCAAGCCGCCGTACGGCAAGCGCTTTGATTCGCTCATCAAGTTCTTGCTCAAATAATATGCGCAGCTCACGTCGCACATTCCTCAAAGTCGGGGTCGCCAGCGCCTGCGTGCTGATGACCGCGCGGGTACTGGATCGCAACGTTTTTGCGCAGGAGCAAAAGCCCGGCTCGCTGGATTTAAAAAAAATCGCCAACAAGGATGCGGTCTGCATTGCCGCCCTCACCGCTGCCGTGTTGAAAGGCGCGTTGCCCGACGAATCGACTGCGCGCGTGATCGCGATCAACGAAGTCGTCGAAGCGTTTGATCGCACCATCGCAGGCTTGCCGCCGGCCGTGCAAAAAGAAGTGGATGAGTTGTTGAGTCTGTTGACCTTCAGTCTCACGCGCCGTTTTGTTGCGGGTGTATCAAAGCCGTGGGATGAAGCGTCGGAGGATGACGTCACCAACTTTCTTGACAACTGGCGGCAGAGTCGCTTCGCGCTTTTGCAACAAGGCTACCAGGCGCTGGCGCGCGTGATCGTCGCGTGTTGGTACGGTAATCCCCTGTCGTGGGGACAGATCGGTTATGGCGGCCCACCGTTTGGAAAAGAATTGGGATTGGAGTGAGCGAATCGATCATCAAAGACCCGATCAAGATCGCGTTGGCCGATGCCACACGTGGCTGGAAAGTCATCGACGGCACGCGCATGACGCGCGACTTGCAAATTGAATGCGATGTCGTCATCGTCGGCTCCGGTGCCGGTGGCGGTACAGCGGCTGAAATGCTTACGCAAGCGGGGCTTAGCGTATTGATGATTGAAGAAGGGCCATTCAAAAGCTCGAGCGATTTCCGGATGCGCGAACGCGACGCCTACCCACAGCTATACCAGGAGTCGGCCGGTCGCCAAACCAAAGACA
The DNA here is from genome assembly GCA_043793345.1 of Betaproteobacteria bacterium. Classification (GTDB taxonomy): domain Bacteria; phylum Pseudomonadota; class Gammaproteobacteria; order Burkholderiales; family Usitatibacteraceae; genus UKL13-2. Next base: position 6,623 of record JAYVXF010000098.1, read on the forward strand.
AGGGCATCACCATTCTGCAAGGCCGCGCGGTCGGTGGCTCTACCACCGTCAACTGGACATCGAGTTTTCGCACACCACCGGCAACCTTGAAGCATTGGGAAAAATATTGGGGGCTCGCTGAATTTACCGAAGCGAAGTTGGCGCCGTGGTTCGCAAAAATGGAGGCGCGATTGAACATCGCACCATGGCCCGTTGCGCCGAACGAGAACAACGATATTTTGCGGCGCGGCTGTGAAAAAATCGGCATACCGTCCGCCGCGATTCGCCGCAATGTAAAGGACTGCTGGAATCTGGGCTATTGCGGGATGGGCTGTCCGACCAACGCGAAACAATCCATGCTGGTCACCACCATTCCGGATGCGCTGGATCGCGGCATGACGCTGATTCATTCGGCGCGGGTTGAAAAGCTCGCATCCCGCTATGGGCATATCA
>JAYVXF010000099.1:0-7020 GCA_043793345.1 Betaproteobacteria bacterium
TCTTTTCGCACACTTCTCGGCTATTGATGGCAATGGCTTCAAGTCGCTGAAAGAAAACCAAAAGGTTTCTTTCGAAATCACGACCGGCCCTAAAGGCAAACAAGCTACCACGATCAAGCCGCTGTAACAGGTTTGGAAACACGGTAGTCGCAGTAAATTAAAACGGCAACCTTCGGGTTGCCGTTTTTTTTTGCCCGCTTGAAACGCGAGGTTAGCAGCCTGTCGGACTCAAGGGTAATCGGCTGCAAAATGATCTGGCCGGTGCATATTTCCCCGCCTTCCATCGCCAATGGAACAACCATTGGCTTGAAATGCGTGAAGTGGGGTAAGCAGGGCTTTCGCCGCAAGGCGAAAACTCGCAAAATCTGCCCTCGCCCAGCTCATTTTTCGCTTCGATTCCTTGAGTCCGACAGGCTGCTAGTTCAAACCATCAAGAAATCTTGAAATCGCAAGCCTGGCGTTTGGCTCGTTGAGCGTCGGTGCGTGGCCGCGGCCTGCGATGTTTAGCGAAATCAGTTGCGGCAGTCGCCGCGACATCTCGGCCAGTGTTTCCATCGATAAGATATCTGACGTTTGCCCGCGTATGACGAGCATCGGTCTTTCACCCACACTATCGAAAAGCGGCCACAGGTTTGGCGCAGCGGTGCCCGCGTTCAGTCCATCCGCGATTGCCGGGTCGTAATCCAATATCGGCGCGCTACCCTCCTGAACATAAAGGTCGCGCGCCATGGCGTGCCAGTTGTCGTTGTTGAAATCGGCGAGCGCCTCACCATTGATCAACATCGTCTGTCGCGCCGCTTCATCCCAAGTGGTCGCTGGTGCGGTTTTGCCAACGTAGGCGGCGATACGCGCGACGCCGCGCGGATCAATTTCCGGTCCAATATCGTTCAGCACCGCAGCCTGAATGCGCTGCGGCTCGGATGCCATCAACAAGAGAGCCATCAGACCACCGAGCGAGGTACCGATCACGACCAGCCGCGGAATGTGCAGCACGTCCAGCAGCGTGCGCATGTCGCGCGCATATCGCCCGGGGTGGTAGCGCGAAGGATCGGTGTCGCGCGCAGAGCGCCCACGCCCGCGTTGGTCGGCGCATATAACGCGACGGGATTGTTGCAACTCGTTTGCCAGATCCGAAAAGTCTTTGCTGTTTCTTGTTAATCCGGGCATGCAGAGGATGACCGGTGCGTCCACTGTCGGCCCAGGATAATCGCGGGCGTAGAGCCGGAGCCCGTCGTCGCTCTGGTAAAAGACATCGATATAGTTCATGAGTGCGCGTGAAAAGAATTACAATAAAAAAAATTCAAATTGAGCAATTTATGAAAGCAATAACAGCAGCGCGCCACGGTGGTTTGGATGTCCATGCGTGACCACACATGAAGATAAGCCGTGACGACGGCAAGACCGCGCGGCCTCGTAGCGGGCCGAAGCCGAAGCCAAAGCCAAAGCGCGCCACGGTAGGTCGGCCACGTAAAGCGGCTGGCAATGTCGATGCAGCTGATCGGATTCTCGACGCCGCAGAAGACCTTTTTTCGAAGCGCGGCTTTGATGGCGTCACGATGCGCGAGGTGGCGATTTTGGCTAACCTTGATGCCGCGCTTGCGCATTATTATTTCGCCACCAAGCAGGGATTGTTCGACGCGGTTCTGGAACGACGCGCGGAACTGGTTTTTTCCGAGCGCATGGCAGCTTTCGACGTTTACGAGGCCACGCATGGCGACAAGGTCACGGTCGAGGGCGCGGTTGCCGCCTTCGTGTTGCCGTTGCTTGAACGTGCCCGCAATGGCGGCGACGGCTGGAAAAATTATTTTCGCCTGATCGCGTTGGTCAACAATGACGCTTCCCATGTCGCTCCTTCCATCATGTCGTATTTCGATCCGCTGGTGCATCGGCTGATCACGGTTGTCAAGCGCGCGCTTCCGGATACCCGCGAGGAAGAATTGTTCTGGTGTTTTCATTTTCTGACTGGGGCACTCACGCTCGCTCTTTCGCGTACCGGGCGTCTCGACCGCGTCAGTGGCGGGCTCTGTCGCTCGGATGATCTCGCCTCGATTGAGCCGCGAATGGTGGAATATTGTGCAGCCGGCTTCCGTAGCGTTTGCGCACGCGGCAGGAAACCAGCCACAAAGTAAAGCCGGCGGCGTTGTTAGCGCCGCCGGTATGGTCAGAACTTCAGTGTGACGGATGCCTTGACGATGCGGGGATCACCATAAAAGGTCGTGATGGTGTTGGAGAAATCGCCGAACGCGTAGCCAGCGACCTTGTAGCGCTTGTCCGTCAGATTGCGTCCATTCAGGGCGACCTGCAACTTGTTGTCCTTGCTGGTCCAGACCAGACCGGCATCCCACAACGAATAACCCTCTTGCACCAGCTGGATGTTTTGGGACACGAGACGGTCAAACTGTAACGCGCCGCTCGGGCGCACGAATTCAAACTGGTTCACCTTGCTCTTGTAGGAAAAACTGTTGGACAACGCGAAACCACCGGCTCTGCCGAAAATAGCCATTGGCCATTCGTAGGTCGCCGTGATACTGGCGGATTTCTTTGGCGTGTTCTGGAATTCCGCTGAGTTGGCGACGTTGATTAGTGCCGCCGCGCTACCAAGAAGGCCGTTGCTAACGATCCATTCCTTGTATTTAGCATCGATGAAACCGACCATGCCGCTCACGCTGAACGAGTCTGTGACGCGCGCCAGCGCCTCCAGTTCGAAGCCGCTGATTTTTGCTTTACCGGCATTGGTTACATTGCCGGCGAAACCAGTGACGTTACCAGCGGCATCAAACGTAGGAACCGAACCAGGAACCTGAACGTTGGAGTAGTCGGTGTAAAACACTGCGGCATTGGTCTGAATCCGACCGTTATTAAACGCAGACTTCAGGCCCATCTCATAGGATTTGACCTCTTCGGGTTTGACGCCTTTTCGTTTTTCAAGCGACAACGCACTGGTTGGGTTCCCCCCCAAGTTCATGCGTGGATCAAAGAATCCGCCCTTGAATCCTTCCGAGTAGGACGCGTAGAGATTGTGTTCCGGGACAAACTTCCAGCCGAAGCCGATCTTGGGCGTGAACTTGGTGTCGGTGCGATTCAGGTCACTCTTTCCCAAATCGGTATTCGTAGCAAGCAAAACGGCGCCAGGGTTGCCAAGCGATGGCGATCCAGCCAGTCCAAGATAGGTTTTCGCGATGATTGCTGCGCGACGCTGGTCGTTCGTGTAACGTCCACCGAGGTTTATATTGAATGTGTCTGTCACGCTATAGCTGACATCGGCAAACGTCGCATAGGTCTTCGTATCGATGTCGTCGAGCGTATAGAGCGAACGGAGCGCAAGTCCACCTGCAAGGTTGGCCAACACGTCAAATTCGTTGAACGCGTTTGCTTTCATGTAGTACACACCGGCAACGCCTTGCCACTTCGTTCCCGTGTAGGTGAACTGGAACTCCTGACTGAACTGCTTATTTTTATAGATCGCAGGCGCTTCAAACAATGGCGTATTAAGCGAGTCAAAATCGATTGGCGCGAAGGATTTATCGGCGCGCAACGCCGTGATCGACTTGAACGATAGCGAAGAGTCAATCGCCCAATCCACCAGTAGTGATTCGCCTTTATTAATAACTTGTTGAGCGTGTCCGAGCACCGAATAGAGGTTGGCGCGCGTGTCGTATTTGCCATCGAGTGGCGGCAAACTAGTCGGTGCCGGGCCTGAAGTCAGGCGATAGCCCTGCTTGGGAAGTGAATCATCGACCGTGCGATCTGCGGCGAAGCGGATGAAAAGGGAGGTTGTCGGCGTGAACTCGGCACTGATGCGACCTGCAAGGACATCCTTGTTGTAGTTGTCGTTGCCATTGATAACGTTTTTACCAAAACCGTCCCTGTTGAATGAAGCGATGGTTCCGCCAATTTTAAATGTGTCGGACACGGGTAGGCTGCCTTTGACAACCAAATCCTTTTCGCTATAACTACCAAACGTCGCTTTAACGCTCAATTCCGGTTTGTCGGATAGTTTGCGCGTCACATATTTAATTGCGCCGCCGATGGTGTTGCGACCATAGAGTGTGCCCTGCGGCCCGCGCAGTATCTCGATGCGCGCGAGATCATAAATGTCTGCCAAAGCGCCCTGTGGGCGCGCGAGGTAAATGTCGTCCAAATAAATGCCCACGCCCTGCTCATATCCAGCCACCGGATCTTGTTGGCCGATACCGCGAATGAATGCGGTAAGTGTGGTGTTGGTCGCGCGTGAAGTCTTTAGTGTTGTATTCGGGATCAAGTCCGCCAGACCGGTGATGTCCGGAATTCCCGCCTTTTCAAGTGCAGCGCCGGAAAACGCGGTTACGGCACCGGGAACATCCTGAATCAGTTCTTCACGCCGCCGCGCCGTGACCGTAATAACTTCAACTTTTTCGCTTGCGTCCGCCTTTGTGGTCGCGGGACTCGTTGGCACCGCCTGCTGGGCATATACCGATCCTGTACCGACAAACAGCGCTGCAATGGCAACGCTCATGTATTTCAGTTTCATACTTTTCTCCTCAAGGTAGTTTTTTGTAGAACTTGCCGCTTAAAACAAAAAAGCGTTAAAATTCATTAGTTGATGAATTATCGTATCAAAGTATTTAAGGGAGTGCAAGGTGCGCGTTAGTTGGTGTTGCAAAATGTGCACAGCTTGTAGAAATGTTGCTCAATCAGGAAAAAACATGCGATCTCGATTTTCGATGGCGCTGTCGGCTGCGTTGGTCACGGCGCTCGTCACAACGTTGGCCTTTGCCCAAGCGAAAGAAATCCGCGTGGCCTTTGTTTACGACAAAACCGGGCCGCTGGAGGCGTACGTGAAACAAACCCAGACCGGTTTCCTGATGGGGCTGGACTATGCGACCAGCGGCACCATGACGGTGGCAGGCAAAAAAATAAAACTGATCGAGCGCGACAGTCAGGGCAAACCGGACGTAGGCAAGTCGCAGCTGGCCGCCGCATACGCCGACGACAAGGCCGACATCGCTGTCGCTGCGACCGCTTCCGGCACCACCCTGGCGATGCTGCCGGTGGCGGAGGAATACAAAAAAATCCTGCTGGTCGAGCCCGCCGTTGCCGACGCGATCACAGGCGAAAAGTGGAACAAATATATATTTCGCACCGGGCGCAACAGCTCGCAAGATGCCATCGCCAATGCGGTTGCACAGGACATCAGCGGCGTGAGCATCGCGACCCTGGGACAGGACAACGCGTTCGGGCGAGACGGCGTGAAGGCATTCAAGGCGGCGATCAAAAAAGCCAATATCGTGTACGAAGAATACCTGCCCGCTGCGACTACCGACTTTACTGCGGGCGCACAGCGGCTTATCGACAAACTCAAAGACAAGCCCGGTCGCAAACTTATCTGGATTATCTGGGCCGGTGGCAATCCATTCAAGATTGCCGACCTGGATCTGAAGCGCTATGGCATCGAGATCGTCACCGGTGGCAACATCCTGCCAGCGATGGCGATATACAAAAACTTCCCCGGTATGGAAGGCGCGACTTATTACTACTATGACATTCCCAAGAACCCGGTGAATGACGCGCTGGTGAGTCGCCACGTCGCGCATTTCAAAACGCCACCGGATTTTTTTACCGCAGGCGGCTTTGCGGCGGCAATGGCGGTGGTGACGGCACTGAAAAAAACCAATGGCGACACCAACACCGACGCGCTGATCAAAACCATGGAGGGCATGCGTTTTGACACGCCCAAAGGCGAGATGACTTTCCGAAAAGAGGATCATCAAGCCATGCAGAGCATGTACCACTTCAGGATCAAGGTCGACCCAAAGGTGGCCTGGGCGGTGCCCGAGCTGGTTCGTGAGATCAAGGCCGACGAAATGAACGTGCCGATTCGCAATAAGCGGTGAGGGAAGCCATCGGGTTGATGAAAAATAGCAATTACACAGCAGTCAGGAATATTGACGACAATATTCATCGTGCACCGTCATTCCCGCATTCGCGGGAATGACGAACCCTGATTTGAAACTGTCGCCATTATTTCTGACTGATGAGTAATATTGAGGAGATTGGAATGACTATTACGCTTTTTCGTGCCGTCATAGCCACACTTGCGTTGGCTGCCTCCGCCGCCTCCGCCACGCCGCTGGCACCACTGAACATCGACAAGACCCAGACATCGGTTTCCGGCGCATCATCCGGCGGCTACATGGCGGTGCAATTGCATGTCGCTTACTCGTCCAGTTTCAAGAAAGGTGTCGCCGTGATCGCGGGCGGCCCGTTCAATTGCGCCGAGGGCTCGGTGGTGAATGCGCTCACCCGCTGTCTGGGCAGCGCAGCGATCCCGGTTGCCGAGCTCGTCGCCACCACCAACAAATGGGCTAAAGAAGGATTGATCGATCCTACCAGCAACATGGCCGCGTCGAACGTGTATCTGTTTTCCGGTGCCAACGACAGCGTGGTGAAAGAGGCGACCAGCAGCGCGTTACAAACTTACTACCAAAACTTTCTTCCCGCAGCAAACATCATTCACAGCAAAGAAATCGCCAGCGAACACGCCTTCGTCACCGATGACTTTGGTGCGACCTGCCTCACCAAGGCGTCGCCGTTTATCAACAACTGCCAGTTCGATCTGGCGGGCGCATTGCTCAAGCATTTGTATGGATCGCTCAATGCGAAGAAGTCCGGTACGGTCGAAGGTAGCTTAAGCGAATTCGATCAGTCTTCCCCGGCCAACGGGCACGGAATGGGAGTGACCGGCTGGGTGTACGTGCCGAAAAGTTGCGCCGCAGGGGCTTCGTGCCGTCTGCACGTGGCCCTTCACGGCTGTCGGCAGAACAGCAGCGACGTAGGCGATGTGTTCGTGCGCAACGCGGGCTACAACCGCTGGGCCGACAGCAACGACATCGTGGTGCTGTACCCGCAGACTGGTAAGGGAGCGGTCAATGGCTGCTGGGACTGGTGGGGCTATGACGACGCCAACTACGCAAAGAAATCCGCGCCGCAAATGATAGCGATCATGGCGATGGTGGAGTTGATCTCGCGCGGCGTACCAGC
>JAYVXF010000100.1:0-20703 GCA_043793345.1 Betaproteobacteria bacterium
GGTCGAGCCCATCATGGCGGCCAGCAGCAGCGATTTACCGCCCGCGCCCGCACAAAAATCGACCACCATTTCGCTCCGCTTGGGCTCCATCAACATGCCCAGCAATTGACTGCCCTCGTCCTGAACTTCGATGAAGCCTTCGAGGAACGCGGGGTGTTTTGCCAGCGCCACTTTGGTCTGTAACCGTATACCAATGGGCGACCAGGGTGTGGCCTCACAAACGATGCCGTCGCGCTGCAATAGTTTCATCACCGCGTCGCGCTTGGCCTTCACCGTATTGACGCGCAAATCCAGCGGCGCAGGATTCATCATGCTGCGACCGAGCGCCAGAATTTCCTTGTCGCTCATGCTAAGTTTCAGATGCGCGACCACCCAATCGGGTAACTCGGCCTCAAGTCCCAGCGACGTTTTCTTCGGCACGAAATGTTTGGTGTCGGCGAGCCACGTGACTTCGGCTTTTTTCAACACGTTGGTTAACTCGCGCGAACTCATCCCCTGAAAGCGGGTGAGGGCGAGCAGCGCCATCTTGCGCGGCACGCCGTCGGTGGCGATCGACTCGATGGCGCGACGATGGCGTAGTACCGCGTAGACAGTTTCGGCAATGATGGCGCGGTCGCGCACGCCAAGCTTGGCGTGTTCTTTGAAAAATCGCTTTAGCTGCACGTCTGCGGGCGACGTAAGCGGCAAAACGATTGTCAGCGCTTCGACCAGCGTATTGAATTGGGCGGGAGTAAATGACATCGGCAGTGGGTGGCGCTTTGGGAGGCGCTAGATGGCGGCTGTAGCCCGCTATTATGGCTTAGAGGTGATGTTTGTCGCAATCAATTCCGCTGGAAAGCGATCCACGAAAAACTTTAGCTTGACCGGCAGGTAGTGGTGTTTGGGCGATAACCACACCTCATAACCATCGCGCGGCTCGGTGGTTTCGCGCACCAAATGAACCGTTTCGACGCTTCCAAAGCGGGTTTCAACCGTCGATTCGCCGACTTTTTTGAACGTATAGCGGTTAACGCCACGGGCGTTGGTCACCAATATCGTCAGTCGATCATCAACGGTTTTGAGTTTTACCGATTCAATCGCCAGTTGAAACAAAAAGCTCTGCGTGTCCTGCAAATTTGGCGACAGGGGCAGTTGACGCGACTGGCCATCGCGCGTCAGTTTAATTTCTTTGGTCGCGCGTAGGAATTCTGCTGTCTCAGGCGGTTTCTCGCCGCGGCGGATGGTGAACTCATCCGGAAGAAGGCCGGCAGCGGTCACGGTGCCGGTGCTTAGCTGCGTAATTGTTCCAGCGAACATATTCACAAAAAAACCGGATGCCGCAATGGTGCTCTCGAATGAATATTTGTCACCGTCGCGCTTCCATGTGTAGTGCGCGACGCCGTCGGCGATGCTGGTGGTCGCCTTGTAGGCGATGGAAACGCGGCTGGGTAATTCCACGGGCGGCGTTGTGGCCGGGATAAGGTCGGCAAGGTCGGATGACGCGGGCTTTTCGGCTACCACCGGCGGCGCGTTGTCGACGATGGGAGATTGCGCCGCTGTGGTCGGCGTATCTGCATTTGCATCCGCCACTTTGCCGCCGCTGTCGGCATCGTTCGCGACGGTGCCTGCTTCGTCGCTGGCAGCGGCTCGTTCGACCGCGATGGCATTTTCGGGTGCGGCGAAGTTCGCAGCCGATTTTGGTGTCGGTGGGCGGGGTGCGCGCTTGCGCGCGATTCTGGGTGGCGTAGTCGGTGTTGATAGACGTTTTGCCGCGACGACCGCTTCGTTCAAATCGGCGGTCGCCATTGGCACCAACACCGCATCGAATCGCACCGTTTCCGTTTGGCGCCAGCCGTTAAACCAAATCGGCGTGCCGATCGTGGCCAGCACATGCACGACAAGCGAAATGCCGAGTGCTGCCAGCAGCAATCGATGTGTGCGCAGCCAGGGATGATCGTTGCGAGATCGCGCCACGCGATATGCTTTCCAGCGCCGCGTTATTCGGTGTGCAGCGCGGTCAACACCTGCTCAAGCGAGCCGCCGTTCGCGTCTTCAAACACAATTTTCACCGGCAAAAAATATTTCTCCTTGGCCAGCCACAAATGCACCTTCGCCTCGCCTTGTTTCGCTTCGCGGGCGTAGTAGACGGTGGAGAAATTTTCTTTATTCACCGTCAGTACCTGTTCACCGAGTTTCCGGTAGCGGTATTGTTCGGCTTGCTTGCCCTGCGTCATCCACACGCTCACCTCGGTGGCGCGCGGGATGTTGAACATGAATTGGTACATCGCCGAGATCCGATCCTGCGTGCCCTCCGGCAACCTGAATGTCTCGCTCTCGTCATTGTGACGCGACTCGATCTGATGCTTGTCCCATGCGAACACGGCTGAAATATTTTTCTGCTGGTCGTTGCGGCGGACAAATTGGTAGCTGTCCGGTTTGAGACCGCCCGCATTGATCGTGCCCTCGGACGTCACGGTGAGCGTGTCGCGCAGGAACAGGCGCAGCGGCCCAGCGGTTTCGGTTGCGGAAACGATTTTGTAATGCTCCCCTTCGCGCGTGAATCGCTCGTCTATCGTGCCGATCAAGATGCCGGCTTTGTAAACCTGGTATGTCGCCTTCACCGATGTCGGCGCAGCCTCGTTGGCCTCTGCCAATGCCGGGTGTGCGGAGAGCGCAATCGAGGCCAGACAAACGGCGGTAAAAACTTTCGCGGGCAAACGCCACATGACGCTATTCTTTCGGTACGAGGAAATGCTGATCCCCAACACCCACAGAAACGTTTAATCCGGCAATCCCGACGACATCGTTGTCGGTGAAAACCACGCGATCCTCAATGAGCCACTTGAGCGCCTGCGGATAAATGCGATGCTCCTGCGCCAACACGCGAAGCGCCAGCGTGGCTTCATCGTCATCCGGCAACACCGGCACGGCGGCCTGAATAATGATCGGGCCGTGATCCAATTGCGGCGTCACAAAATGGACCGTCGCGCCATGAATTTTCACCCCGGCCGCAAGTGCCTGGCGATGCGTGTTTAAGCCCGGGAACGCGGGCAGTAGTGAAGGATGGATGTTGACCATGCGCTTCGAATAGCGCGCAACAAATTGCGCCGTCAGCACGCGCATGAAACCCGCCAGCACGATGAAGTCGGGCGCGAATGCATCAATCGTTTCAGCGAGCGCCGCGTCGAAACTCGCGCGCGATGCATACGCCGTGTGGTCGACCACGCGGGTCGCCACGCCGCGTTGCGCGGCAGTGAAGAGGCCGCCTGCATCGGGACGGTTGCTGATGACGGCTTTGATGGTGAGCGGCAGGCTCGCAGCAAGGATCGCTTCCATGTTCGAGCCGCGACCGGAAATGAGGATGACGATGGATTTCATCGGCTGCGCGTCGCAGGAAGATGGAAACGACAAACTCTAGCACTGGTGCGGCTCTTCAAGCATTTGTGCTCCAAACGCCGCGCCAGTGCTAGAGTTTGCATGATATTAAACAACCATCGTCTGCGCTTCACCCGATGCACGCGTGCGGATTTCGCCAATGACGGCGACGCTTTCACCGCTCGCTCGCAAATGCGCCATCGCGGTTGCCGCATGTTCCTGCGCCACGATCACGACCATGCCGATGCCGCAATTGAATGTGCGCGCCATTTCGGCGTCGTCGACCTTGCCGTGCTGCTGCAGCCACGCGAATATGGGCGACGCCACCCACGACTTTCTGTCGATCACAGCGGTGACCGCATCGGGCAGCACGCGCGGAATATTTTCGGTCAAGCCGCCGCCGGTGATGTGCGCCATACCTTTCACCATCGAAGGATGCGCGTTCATCAAGGCCAGCATTGGTTTCACGTAGATGCGCGTGGGCGCGATCAAATCGAGCGCCAGTTGTTTATTTTTCTCGGCGTGCAAATCAACACCGGATCGCTCGATGATTTTGCGGATCAGTGAATACCCATTCGAGTGCGCGCCGCTCGAGGCGAGGCCGAGGACGGCGTCCCCCGGAATGATGCTGCGCCCGGTGATGATGTTTTCTTTTTCAATCAGACCCACCGCGAATCCGGCGAGGTCGTATTCGCCTTCCGGATACATCGACGGCATCTCGGCCGTTTCGCCACCGATCAAGGCGCAGCCTGCCAATTCGCAGCCGTAGGCGATACCTTTCACCACATCGGTGGCAATCGCCACGTCCAATTTACCGCAGGCGAAATAATCCAGAAAGAAAATCGGCTCAGCTCCCTGCACCAATATATCGTTCACGCTCATCGCCACCAGATCCTGGCCGACGGTATCGTGTTTGTTCAAATGAAACGCGAGTTTCAATTTGGTACCGACGCCATCGGTGCCCGAGACCATCACCGGATTCTTGAATTTTTTTGACACCTCCACCAGCGCGCCGAAGCCGCCGATACCACCGAGCACCTCCGGCCGCATGGTGCGCTTGGCGAATGGCTTGATGTTTTCGACGAGTTGATCACCGGCATCGATGTCGACGCCAGCTGCTTTGTAGGTCAGGGGAGAGAGAGAATTTGTCATGGCCGATGCTTGCCAAGCCGACACTGCTGGCTGACGCGGGTTATGAGTTACGATGGTTGAATCCAACCATTAGGATTTTACTGGAAATGCTCGCTCGCCGCCCCTCTGATGCACGCGCCAACACACGACCCAACGCGACGCCCGCCTTCATTGAGCGCATACGCGCCAGACAAGCGCCAATTTCGCAACGCTGGCTTGATTGGAATGTTGCGTTACTTGGCATCATTTTTTTAGTTTTTGGTGCACTGCTGTGGCTGCTCTCGCCGATCCTGGCACCGTTCCTTGCCGCCGCGATTCTCGCCTACATTTTTGATCCACTCGTCGACAAGCTTGAAACACGCGGCATGTCGCGCAGCATCGGCACCGCAGTTGCGGTATTACTGCTGCTGCTGTCGGTCGTGGTGCTGATGTTGATTGTGCTGCCGCTGTTCTACAAAGAATTCGGCCAACTCGCGGAGGGCATTCCCGGATTTATCGAAAAACTGAAAACCGAGGTGATTCCGTGGATCAATGCAAAGGCAGGTGTTGCGATCACGCTCGATTCATCGTCGTTCAAGCAATTCATCACCGACAATATTTCGGACGCGTCGGGCGTGGCAAAGAAAATATTCTCATCCGTCGGCGTCGGTGGTCTGGCAGTGGTGGGATTTTTGATCAACTTGCTGTTGATTCCAGTGGTGCTTTTTTATGTGCTGCGCGATTGGGACATTCTGGTCGCCAGCATCGATACGACCATCCCGCGTCGTTACCACGCCACCGTCAGCACCATTGCCCGTGAAGTCGACGCGGTGTTATCGGAATTTTTGCGTGGCCAGCTTTCGGTGATGCTGATCATGGCGGTGTTTTACGTGGTGGGTCTGTGGCTGGTCGGGCTTAACTTCGCATTGCCGGTCGGGCTCATCACGGGGCTGCTGGTGTTTGTCCCGTATCTCGGTAGCGGAACCGGTTTGGTGCTCGGCACGATGGCGGCCGTGATGCAATTTCCGTCGATCAACGGCGTCGCCCTGGTGTGGGTGGTGTTCACCATCGGGCAGTTGATCGAAGGCTTTGCGGTCACGCCGTGGCTGGTCGGGGATCGCATCGGGCTGCATCCGGTGGCGGTGTTGTTCGCGCTGCTCGCGTTCGGGCAGGTGTTTGGTTTTTTTGGCGTGTTGCTTGCGTTACCGGCCAGTGCCGCGATTCTGGTGGGGCTTCGGCATTTACAGGCGCATTACCGGGGCAGCAGCTTGTATCACAGCTAGCCCACAGCTAGAAATTAGCGCCCTTCAATAATTTGATCGCCTCCTCCGTGCTGCGGCGCATGCGGTTAAACGCCACACCGAGCACGCCGATTTCATCGCTCGATTTTGGCGTGAATTCGGCAATCGAAAAGTCGCCAATCGAAACCGCATCAGCCTGCAACGCCATCTCGGCGACGGGCCGTACGATCATCCGGTCCAGCATCAAATTCAGCACAAAAAACACCGCAAAAAACACCACGCCAATCGAGCTCATCAGCGTCGTCAAGGCAAGATTTACCGTGACAAGAATCGGTGCGAGATCAATGTTGGCCAGGCGAATGGTGGTGGCACCTGTTTCTGCCGCGCGAAAAGTGCGCGCAACCGCCAACCGCCGCTCGCCGGTGGATGAGGTGACGACGTCGGCGATCTGGCCGCTGCTGTTGGCTTTCAAACGTTGTGCAACCTGCCCTTCAATGCCGCTCAGAATTTCTTCCGGCGAGAACTCGCGGATTTTCATGTCAACCAGCCGGGAGCCGAGTCCGGATGCGATGCGCGGATCGAGTTTGGCAAAGCTTGCGGCGTCGAGTACCACCATCGCCGCGCGCTTCGCGTCGTCGATGGCCTGGTATTCGAGATAGCGTTTTGCCACCACGCCGACGGTCGCGAAGCCGGCCAGAAAAATGATGAGCAACATGAGATTGAATTTAAGTCTTAAGCCCATCTTGGGAACCCCAAAAAATGACAGAAACGGTCGCCGCCGCCGCAATGCGCCAGGCTAGTCCTTCGCCGCAGCGGTGCTACCCGAATCGCGAATACTGGCAAAAAACGTATTGCGCTCCTCGACCGAGCGCAAATGCCCGGCCAGGCGTTCAAAAAAATCCCGCGAGTTCTCGGACGCTTTTGCATAACGTTGCACCAACACGCTGGCAAGCGGACCGATGATCGGCGCAAGTGCCGCCTCGCCACGTTTGATCAGCTCCGGCGTGATCGGCGATGCAGGACGCCCGCCGGTGTTGGCTTGCGGCGTGCGCGAGGCTGCCGCCGGGCGCGCATCAGCGCGCACATTGCTGAGAATCCGTTTGGCACTCTTGATGAAAAGCTCGCGTTTGCCAAGATCATCGATGTGCTGTGCGATCAGGCGCACAGCCTCAAGCACGTCGTTGGTGGTGCGACTGACGCGCTTGACGGTGGTGATGGAATAGGGCCCAAGATAAGGCAGGAGCGCGCGCGTAAGCTCGGCAAGAAGCGCGGGATCGATTTCGCCCGCGTTCGGCGGGCTGCTATCGTTGCTATTCAATGCGTCTTGACTCATCTTGAGCGTCGGTAGCGTTGCGTTGCTGTTGGCGATGACCGATTGTTTTAATTTTGCGGCTTGGTCAATCGCGTGCTTGAAGACTGGAGTGTAACCCAGCTACGGGGCTTGCGTCGTTGGCGCGGGACACTTTTTAGTCGATGGCGAGCGACCGCGAAAGCGCTACGCGGGGCCAATACCGGTAGCACTTCCCGGCGCATTCTTGACCGGAAGCTTTGCCAAATCCAGCCCCTTGGCAAAATTGAGCATGCGTTCAATGGACAGCTTGGCGCGTCGACCGATGGCGGCGTCGACCACGACTTCGTTTTTACCGGTGGCCAACACCTCAGCCAGATTCGCCAAGCCATTCATCGCCATCCACGGGCAATGCGCGCAGCTTTTACAAGTGGCAGAATTCCCTGCGGTGGGTGCTTCGATGAATATTTTCCCCGGTGCGGCCGCTTTCATTTTGTGAAAAATACCCTTGTCGGTCGCGACGATAAATTCGCTGGCGGGAAGTGTCTGCGCGGCGCGGATGATCTGTGTCGTCGAGCCCACCACATCGGCTAATTTAATGACAGCCTCGGGCGATTCCGGGTGTACCAATACCTTTGCTTGCGGGTGCAGTTTTTTTAATTCTGCCAATTCGAATGCTTTGAATTCGTCATGAACAATGCATGAGGCCTGCCAAATCAGCATGTCGGCGCCGGTTTCACGCTGGATGTAATTGCCCAGATGCCTGTCCGGTGCCCAGATGATTTTTTCACCTTTTGCGTGCAGGTGCTCGACGATTTTTAGCCCGATACTCGAGGTCACCATCCAGTCGGCGCGCGCCTTGACGGCAGCGCTGGTGTTGGCGTAGACCACGACGGTGCGGCCGGGATGTTCATCACAGAATTTGCTGAATTCAGCTGGCGGGCAACCGAGATCAAGTGAACATTCGGCTTCCAGCTCCGGCATCAACACGCGTTTTTCCGGATTGAGAATTTTCGCGGTCTCACCCATGAAACGCACGCCGCACACGACCACCGTCTGCGCAGCATGGTCGCGGCCAAAGCGCGCCATCTCCAGCGAATCCGAAACGCAGCCGCCGGTTTCCTCGGCCAGATCCTGCAAATCCGGATGCACGTAATAGTGCGCGACCAGCACCGCATTTTGCTCTTTGAGCAGGCGCTTGATGCGCTCTTTTAGCGCGATCCGCTCTGTAGGTGTTGGCTCGGCAAGCACTTTCGCCCACGCAGCACCTGGCGTGATTTGCATCCGCTTCGGCAGGTCAAAATCGATTTTGATTGGCGCAAGTGTCGTCATGATTTGTGTTTGATCGGGTTTATGTCACGCGGTTCCGTTGCTGATATTTGTCCGCCTGCCACGCGCCGCTTATCATCACCTCGCGCAGCGTCGATACGGCATCCCAGCAATCGACAAAGCGCAAATACAAAGGTGTGAAACCGAAGCGCATCAAATTCGGCTGCCTGAAATCGCCAATCACGCCGCGATCAATGAGTGCCTGCATGATCGCATAAGCGTGTTCATGTGCAAACGAGAGTTGACTACCGCGTGTCGCCGGATCAACCGGTGACACGCAGGTGAAGTCGAGTTCGCCGCATTGCTGATCAAAGAGCGTGCGAAATAATTCGGATAGCGCCAACGATTTTTTGCGTACCGCATCCATCGATGTATTGTCGAACGTGTCGATGCCACATTCCAATGCGGCCATTGCGATCACCGAGGGTGTGCCGCAAAGCATGCGCTCTATGCCCGGCGCGGGCATGTAGCTGCTGGCGAATGCGAACGGCGCTTGATGCCCGAACCAGCCGGACAACGGCTGCGCAAAATTTGCCTGCAATGATTTTGTGACGTAAAGATAAGCGGGCGCTCCTGGCCCGCCGTTGAGGTATTTGTAGCCGCAGCCGACGGCAAGCTCCGCACCATGTTTGTTCAACTCAAGCGGAACGGCACCGGCACTGTGGCTTAAATCCCAAACAATGCGCGTGTCGGCTTTTTTTGCGCGCGCATTCAAGCGCGCCATATCGTGCAACCTGCCGGTGCAATAATCTACCTGCGTAATCAGCGCCACCGCCACATCGGCGTCGAGCGCGTTTTCAATTTCCGCCGCGTCCACCAGCTTCAATGTGTACCTGCCACCGAGCAGCGCGTTCAGTCCTTCGGCGATATAAAGGTCGGTCGGAAAATTGTCGCGCTCGGAAAGAATTACCCGCCGCGCGGCCACATCCTCAATCGCCAACGCGCCCGCCAGCAACTTGAAAATATTCACCGACGTGGAATCGGTGATGATGACCTCATCATCAGCCGCGCCCAGCAGTCGCGCCAGCTTCGCACCGATGCGCTGCGGCAGCGTGACCCAGTCGTGCGTATTCCACGAACGAATCAAGCCGTGGCCCCATTGGTCGCGCACCGCGTCGTTGATCCGTGCGGCTGTCGCCTTTGGCAACGCGCCGAGCGAATTGCCGTCCAGATAAACGGTGCGTTCGGGCAGCTCGAAACGCCCGCGATGATCCCGCAGCGGATCGCAGGCGTCTAGCGCCTCGCAATGCGCGCGATTGATGATTTTTTTCGCAAGGCCTGTCATGCCAGCATTATCGCAGAGCCTCGTTTATGATTGGTGCATGACGCTCAACGGTAATCCGAACCATTTACAACTCGCGCCATCAATGTGGGTGCTGCGTTTTGCCGCGCTGGTTGCAGAAGGTGGACGGGTGCTGGATGTCGCGTGCGGCGCGGGACGGCACACACGTTTATTTGCGGCGAACGGCCACACGGTGGATGCGGTGGATCGCGACGTTAGCGGATTTCTTGACGTGCCCGCAACCGTACATTTGCGCCAAGCCGATCTTGAAGCCGATCCATGGCCGTATGCGGACGAAAAATTTGGCGGCGTGATCGTCACCAATTACCTGCACCGCCAGTTGATGCCGACATTAATCGCGGCCGTCGCACCGGGTGGCGCGTTCATCTATGAAACTTTTGCGGCGGGCAACGAGGCGTATGGCCGTCCCTCGCGTGCGGATTTTCTGCTCCGGTCGGGCGAATTGCTTGAGGTCGTTCGCGGTCAATTGCAAGTCGTCGCGTTTGAAGATATTTATGTGGATTCACCGAAGCCTGCGAGGGTGCAGCGGATTGCAGCAGTACGCGCAGGGTAAAACACCGCTCGTCCGCTACGGCTTTTGGACGTTAGTTACGCTAAAATGGCAGATTAACCGAACCTGTCCCAAAGCCCTATGTTGACTGGAAGCCTTGTCGCGATTGTCACCCCCATGTTGCCCGATGGTGCGCTGGATTTTGGTCGCCTGAAATCATTGATCGACTGGCACGTTGCAGAGGGCACTGATGGCATCGTCATCGTCGGCACGACCGGTGAATCGCCGACGGTGGATGTTGAAGAACATCGCACGCTGATCAAAGCGGCGGTGGAATACACCGCGAAGCGTGTGCCGGTCATCGCCGGTACCGGCGGCAATTCGACCAAGGAAGCGATTCACCTCACTGAATTCGCCAAACTCGCCGGTGCCGACTATGCACTTTCCGTCGTGCCGTACTACAACAAGCCGACGCAAGAGGGGCAATACCGCCATTTCCGGGCGATTGCCGAGTCGACCGATTTACCGGTCATTTTGTATAACGTACCGGGTCGGACCGTGGCCGATCTTGCCAATGACACTGCGCTTCGTCTGGCAGAAATTCCCAACATCGTTGGCATCAAGGATGCAACCGCCAGCATGGCGCGTGGAGCCGATTTGTTGAAACGGGCACCGAAATATTTTGGCATTTATTCCGGCGAAGATGTATCGACGTTACCGCTGATGTTGCTCGGCGCGCACGGCACCATCTCGGTCACCGCCAACGTCGCACCACGCCTGATGCACGCGATGTGTGTTGCCGCACTCAAAGGCGATGCCGCCACGGCGATCGAGATCAACAATCGCCTGCTCGGGCTGCATAACCAGTTGTTCCTTGAATCCAATCCCATCCCGGTAAAGTGGGCGCTCCAGCAAATGGGCCTGATCAATTCCGGTATTCGCCTGCCACTCACCCCGTTTGACGCGAAATTTCATGGCCTCCTGTTGGAAGCGATGCACGCGGCAGGCATTCATGAAAAGTTAAAGGAAGTCGCATAGATGAGCTCGAAGCGTAATTTGTTGGCCGCTGTTGCCGCCGCAATCGTAAGTGTTGTTCTCACCGGGTGCGGGTTGTTCGGTACATCGGGCAAAAATACCGACTATCGTTCCCAAGGCGGCAAGATTGCTTCCCTGGACGTGCCACCTGATCTCACCTCGCCGGTGGTTGATGATCGATTTGTGATTCCTGATCCGAAGGCGACCACGTTCTCGACCTACAACCGCGAGCGTGGCGTTGCACCGACCAGCGGCAATGTGGTCTTGCCCACAGTCGATAGCGCACGCATCGAGCGCGCTGGTGAGCAGCGTTGGCTGGTGGTGAAATCGTCGCCCGACAAGGCTTGGCCGATCATCAAGGAATTCTGGGCCGAGTCGGGCTTCGTATTGAAGCGCGAAAGTCCGGAAGTCGGCATCATGGAAACCGACTGGGCGGAAAATCGCGCAAAAATTCCGCAAGACATCGTGCGTCGTAGTATCGGGCGGCTGTTGGACGGCCTTTACGATACCGGCTACCGCGATAAATTCCGCACCCGACTGGAGCCCGGCGTCGAAGCAGGTTCAACCGACGTTTATATCAGTCACCGTGGTCTGGAAGAAATTTACACCGGTAGCGAGAAGACCAGCACCGGATGGCAACCGCGCGTGGCCGACAAAGAGCTCGAAGCCGAAATGCTGGCGCGCTTGATGGTCAAGTTTGGTGCCGGCACGGCGGCGAGCAAGGCAACTGCGACGACAACGGCTAGCGGACCGGCCACATCGACCGTGGCTGCGCGTGCTTTTTACGCGCCGGACAAAAGTGGTTCGTTGAAAGTGAACGATCCGTTTGACCGCGCGTGGCGCAGTGTCGGCCTGGCGCTCGATCGCATCGGCTTCACGGTAGAAGATCGTGATCGCTCCAAAGGACTTTTCTTTGTGCGCTACATCGACCCTGATGCAGAAGCCAAGGCGAGCGGCGGTGGCAAGGGCTTTTTCGAAAAGCTCATGTTCTGGCGCAAAGACGATCCTCTATCGAAGCCGCAGTATCGTATTTTTGTCGCCGAAGCCGGTGGCACGTCGGATGTCATGGTGCAGGGTGCCGATGGCAAGCCGGATAATTCGAGCACCGCCAAGCGCATCTTGAGCCTGCTGCTGGAGCAGCTCAAATAGCTGCGATGCATCCAGAAAAAATTCGATGCGCTTAAGTTCAAACGGGTTCGCCATGTTTCATGCCGGACCCGTTTTGATTGTTGAGGATTTGCGTTGAGCCTGCGTTTTACTTCCCTCGGCAGCGGCAGCGAGGGCAACGCGCTCATCGTGCAGGTGGGCGAGACGGTGGTGATGATGGATTGCGGCTTTGGTCTCGCCGCGACCGAGGCAAAGCTGCTACGCGTCGGGCTGACGCCGGATGATATCGACGCCGTGCTGGTCACACACGAACATTCAGACCATATCGGCGGTGTCGTCCGGTTTGCCCGCAAACACAACCTTCCTGTGTGGCTCACGCACGGAACTGCCAAGGTACTAAACGCTGGCGCGCTGCCCTCAACGCTAATTAATTTTGTCGATCCGCACGCGGCGTTTTCAGTGGGCGAGATACACGTGACACCGTATTTTGTGCCGCACGACGCCTATGAGCCGGTGCAATACGTATTCTCGGACGGCAACGCGCGTCTCGGCGTACTCACCGATACCGGCTCGATTACCGCGCATATTCAAAACACCCTGTCCGGCTGCGACGCATTGGTGCTCGAATGCAATCACGATCTGGACATGTTGATGACAGGCCCCTATCCGCCCAGTCTCAAAAATCGCGTGGCCGGCAGATTCGGGCATCTCGACAACGTCACCGCCGCCTCGTTACTGGCGGCGATTGATTGTTCGCGCCTGAAGCACATTTTCGCCGCGCATTTGTCGCAGCGTAATAATTTACCGGCGCTGGCGACTGCGGCACTGGCGGGCGCGCTCGGCTGTGAGGCGGGCTGGATTGGCGTTGCCGAACAGGAACGCGGCTTCGATTGGCGGCAGATTTAGGGACGGGTCAGCGGTGACCGTATGGCAGGCAAACGCTAGCAACGGTGCGCCTCCTGGGCGAAAATGCCGTCGAACGCCGCGCCGGTGCTAGAGATCGCCTAATTTTATTATTTTTATCGCAAACGCTGGTCGCTAAACGGGTCAACAAAAAAGCCGACGTTCAGTCGGCTTTTTTGCGTTGCTGCTTCGAGGAAATTACTTCTTCGGAGCGGCAGCTTTTGCAGCTTCAACAGCTTTTGCAGCTGCGTCTTTTGCAGCGTCTTTACCAGCGTCCATGGCTTTGCCGGCGGCTTCTTTGCCAGCATCCATTGCCTTGCCAGCAGCTTCTTTACCAGCATCCATGGCTTTGCCAGCAGCATCTTTACCAGCGTCCATGGCTTTACCGGCAACGTCTTTACCAGCGTCCATTGCCTTGCCAGCAGCATCTTTGGCAGCATCCATCGATGGCGCAACAACCGGCGCGACCGGAGCAGCAGGAACAACCATCTCGACTTTAGGAGCTGGCACAACTTTTGGTTCTTCTTTGCCACAAGCGGCCAGACCGATTGCAGCGATTGCAGCGATGAGTATTGACTTATTCATGTAATTCCCTTGAGAAAAAATTTGATCAAAATTTTTATCGGCTGCTGTGACCTTCCAGCCATCACCATGACACTTAAAAAAACTTAAGCTACCTTTGATGCTGTAATGCTGTTTCGACCGACCCAAGAGTATAACAGCATCGTGGTGCGGCGCACAATACCAACGCGGCAATTGTTCTCACAAGCCAAGATTGCTGCCGGTAACCGCTAATTCACTTTGGTCCCAGATTTCCTCAAACCGCTGCAAAAATGGCCGCGTATCGACCGCACTGTGCAATGTCACCACTGAACGCGGGTGGTCGATATGCAGCTTGTGCCAAAAATGCGCGTCGTCCGCGATCACCATCGGGTCATGCGCTTCAGCAGCTTGCCCCAGCGTGCGGTGAATTTGAATTTGCCCTGAAAATTGGGTGAGCAGCGCGATCAGGCGCGGAACTTCGCTCTCAATACTCCGGGTATCGTGAAGTACGATGCGCAACTTGTGATCGCGGCTCGCCAGCAGCATTTTGCGCAGCGTCTCGATGCGTGCGGGTTGGCCGAATTCGCGCTCTTTCAACAGCTTCGGGTCGGCGTCAAATATGCGGATTTCGCGCGCCGCCAGCGCCAGCACTTCATCGATCGCGGCGCGGGCTTCGGCACGCGTTTCCATCAGGCGGTAGATTTTTTCCGGTGGAGAAATGTTTGCTTGTGGCTCGTTCATTTGCGCCTCCTTGGCAATTCAACCCATGTCATCAATGCTGTTTTCAATGGCGTGCAATCGTCATCACGCCGTCGCAATAAGAATTGTACAAAAACACCAACGCCGCTTTGGAATCGACTTTGGCGACGGTCGACGCCGGAAGTACGCGCTTATCGCCAAGCTCGCGCATGAGTGTCGCGACGGCGTGAATCGGCGCGTGCGCTTCACCGTTGATGAAAATATTTTCGTCGTCAACCAAAATTCGCGTTCTCAAATCGAGTTCAACCCCATGCCGCATGGCGAGTTTTGCGAATGCGTTCGCCGTCATCGGCGTGTCCGGGGGATCGAAAACGACATGCGATTTTGGCTCGGTAAGGTGGCAACCGGTAAATCGGCGGATCATCAACGGATCACGCGCAGCAGATTGGACACCGCGTAGCAGCTTCGTAAAACGCGCGTGCATCGCGGCATCGATTTCGGCTGGATGGCGCGTGGATTTTAATTCAGGGTCGGCATAGCGCCCCGCCAATTGAAGCTCATCCCGCAGGTAATCCAGAAAGGCCACGCTCAAATCCTGTTTCGTTGGTGCGCGAAAGCCGATTGACCAAGTCAGACAGTCGGTTTCGGCGATGCCATTGTGCGCAACACTTGGCGGCAAATACAGCATGTCGCCCGTTTCGAGCACGAACTCATCCGAGGGTTTGAAGTGCGAAAGAATTTTCAGCGGCAAGTCTGGTGTCAAACGCAGATCCCGCTGCGAAGAAATCTGCCAGCGCCGTGTGCCTGTTCCCTGCAACAGAAAAACATCGTAGCTGTCGAAATGCGCACCTACGCCGGCACCCGCAACCGCATAGCTCACCATCAAGTCATCGATTCGCGCATGTGGAATAAAGTTGAAACGCGCGAGCAGATCGTGCGCTTCATATGAAAAATGTTGCACGTCCTGCACCAGTACGGTCCAAAACTTATTTTTCACCTTACGTAAATCACTTGCCGACAACGGGCCGTGTTCAATCTGCCACGCATCTGCATCGCGCGTGATGAGCCGGCTTTCGGCATCGTTGCGCAGCGCCAGCGTGAGTACTTCGCTTTTGGTCAATGGTGCGGTGAACCCGGCAATCGCGTTGCGGATCAGCAGCGGTTTCTTCTGCCAGTAATCGCGCAAAAAAACTTCCGCGCTGATGCCACCGAGCAGCGGCAACGTTGGTGACGGTGACTCAGGATTGTTTTTTTTGGGGGCGGGTGGAAACATTGAAAAGAGGTGTTGCAGTGCCTTAAACAAAATGCGTTAGAATAAATTTGTGGTCAAGTAATTTCAACGCGAAAAATTTGGTCGACAAAATTTGGCGCGATGTATGCCGCGATGTATGCCGCGATGTAATTTCACATTTGCACTGGACGACAATGTTACACGTTGGTTCGAGAGCCCCCGCATTTGAACTACCTGACGCAAGCATGGAAATGATCCAGCTTTCCAGCTTCCGCGGCAAGAAAAATGTCGTCCTGTATTTTTATCCACGCGATGGCACGCCCGTGTGCACGATGGAGGCGATCAACTTTTCGGATCACGAAGAATCGTTCGACGAGTGCGATACCGTCGTCTTCGGCGTCTCGCGTGACGATTGCCTGGTGCATGAAGAGTTTCGCGACAAGCATGGCCTGTCACTTCAGTTGTTGTCGGATGCCGAGTGCGAAGTCATGAAAAAATACGAAGTCGCCACCGACCACGCCGCCAATGGTGCCGATGGCGTGGTGCAAACCAGCGTGCAGCGCGCGACATTCGTGATCGATAAAAAAGGCATGGTGCGGCACATCCTTCGCGACTTGAATCCACGTGAACACGTTGCCTCCGTTTTAAAACTTGTCAGGCAGATACATGGTCATTGAACAAAATACCGTGGTAACCCTTGAAGCAAAAATAAAGGACAGCGATGGCAACGCGCTGGGTAATGAAGCCGAAACGATGGTGTACCTGCACGGCGATCACGGTGGCATTTTTCCGCTGGTCGAGCAGGGCTTAAAGGGCAAGCAGGTCGGCGAGGAATTCCACATTTCGCTACAGCCGGAAGATGCGTTCGGCGACTACGATGAGGCGCTGATCCGGGTCGAGCCAAAGAGCGTGTTCCCGGCCAATATCACCGTGGGCATGCAGTTTGAAGGCGTGCCACCGGGCGAAGAAGATGATCGCTGGATCGTCTACACCGTCACCGATATTGCCGATGGCCAGGTTGTGATTGACGGCAATCATCCGCTGGCGGGCGAGCGCTTGTTGTTTTCGTGCATGGTGAAAGAGGTGCGCGCGGCGACGGCCGAAGAGCTCTCGCATGGCCATGTGCATGGCGCGCACGGTGTGCATCACTGATTATTTTTTTCGCCAAGCGCTTTCAAGGCGTACAGTTTTTCCAGCGCCTCGCGCGGTGACAGCTCATCCGGTTTGAGATCAGCGAGCGCATCCAGCACCGGATGTGGTGCTAACTCGATTGGTTTTGTCGCAGGCGCGAACAAGTTTGCCTGCGCTGCCGGGATTGCCTCAGTGGTTTCCAATTTAGCCAGATGCTTCCGCGCCGCGCGCACCACTGACCTCGGCACGCCAGCCAATTGCGCAACCTGCAAGCCATAGCTCTGATTGGCAGGCCCCGCTTCGAGCTTATGCAGAAAAACAATCTTGTCTTTCATTTCGACCGCATCCAAGTGGACGTTGGCGAGATTTGAAAGCTCGGCATTCAAGTGCGTCAGTTCAAAATAATGCGTGGCAAATAAACAATAGCAGCGGGTTGTTTCGGCCAGATGTCGCGCAATCGAATAGGCCAACGCGAGACCGTCAAAGGTTGAAGTGCCGCGGCCGATTTCGTCGATCAGCACCAGACTGTTATTGGTTGCGTTGTTCAATATTGCTGCGGCCTCGGTCATTTCCACCATGAAGGTTGAGCGCCCGCCGGCCAGATCATCTGAGGCGCCGATCCGCGTCATGATTTGGTCGATGCGACCGATCTCGGCGAAACGCGCGGGCACGAACGAGCCGGTGTGTGCGAGCAATACAATCTGCGCGACCTGCCGCATGTAGGTCGATTTACCGCCCATGTTGGGGCCGGTGATGAGCAGCAACTGCCGCGAACGCGAGAGATCGCAATCGTTGGCGATGAAACTCTCCACCTGACTTTCCACCACCAGATGTCGGCCACCTTCAATGGTGATGCGATCATCGTCAACAAACTTTGGCGGCTGCAAATTAAAGCGCGCTGCATTGAGCGCGTTGGTGCAAAGCACATCGAGCTCGGCCACCGCGCGCGCCATCGCGTGCAGCGACGGCACCTGCGGCAACAATTGATCGAGCAGCGCCTCAAATAAAAATTTCTCGCGCGCCAGCGCCCGCTCGCCGGCAGACAATGCCTTGTCTTCGAAAGCTTTTAATTCCGGCGTGATGTAGCGCTCGGCGTTTTTCAGTGTTTGCCGACGCCGATAGTCGTCCGGTACTTTGTCGAGCTGGCCTTGCGTGACCTCGATGAAAAAGCCATGCACACGATTGAATTCGACGCGAAGATTGTTGATGCCGGTGCGCTCGCGTTCGCGCACTTCAAGGGCAAGCAGAAAACTGCTGGCGTTCGATTGCATACCGCGCAATTCATCCAGCTCGGCGTCAAAGCCGTCCTGCATCACGCCGCCGTCGCGCAGACTGGAGGCGGGCTCATCCTTGAGGGCGGCCTGAAGCCAAGCGTGGATGCGGCTCTCCAGCGATAATGCCGCTGAAAGCCGCACCAGTGCTGGAGTTTGTAAAGTTGATATTTGCAAATTCAATTGCGGCAAATCGAGGAGCGCATCGCGCAACGCCGACAAATCGCGTGGCCGCGCGGTCCTCAAAGCGACACGCGTAACGATGCGTTCGACATCGGCCCAGTCGCGGATGATGGCGTGGATCGCAGCGACATGAGGTGCCAGCGCGGTGCTGGCATCGAGTCGCGCCTTGACGACTGCGCGATCCCGCAGCGGATGATGCAGCCACTCGCGCAACTGTCGCGCGCCCATGTTGGTGGCGGTGTTATTCAGAAACGAAAACAGCGTCGGTGCGGCTTCGCGGGTGATTGTTTCCGATATTTCCAGATTGCGCCGCGTCGCTGCATCCATGCGGATGAAATCATCATTACGCTCGACGGTTAACCCGATGACGTGCGGCAATACGCCGCGCTGCGTTTGCTGCACATATTGCAGCAACGCGCCGGCCGCCGCGATTGCCACCGGCAAATCTGTGCAGCCGAAGCCCTTGAGATCGCTGGTGCCGAATTGTTTTGAGAGCAGCCGCTCGGCGGAATCAACATCGAATTGCCAATCGGGCATGCGTCGGGTGGTCGCACCCGGTACGTTGAAATTTGCGCTCTCGGCGACCACCAATTCGGACGGCTGCAAGCGCTCAAGCTCTGCGTTCAATTGTGCGGGCGAAGTTTCCATGACGCGAAAACGCCCACTCGCCAGCGACAGCGACGCGATGCCCAAACTATTTTCCCGAACGAAAATCGCCGCAACCAAAACATCGCTCACCTCAGGCAACAGCGCGCTGTCGGTCAAGGTGCCGGGCGTGACGATGCGGGTCACCGCGCGTTCCACCGGGCCTTTGTTGGTGACCTCACCAATTTGCTCGCAGATCACCACCGATTCACCGAGCTTCACCAGTTTGGCAAGATAGGGCTCCAACGCATGGAACGGCACGCCCGCCATCTTGATCGGCGTGCCGGCTGACTGGCCGCGCGTGGTGAGCGTAATGCCCAACAGCCTCGACGCCTTCACTGCATCATCAAAAAACAATTCGTAAAAGTCGCCCATGCGGTAAAGCACCAGCGTCTCGGCGTGCTCGGCCTTGATGCGCAAATACTGCTGCATCATCGGCGTGTGCTGGCTGAATGCTTTATCGTTCATTGCGGTTGTAAGATCGTCAATGCAATTTCACCCGCGGCTCGGTCTGGCGCTTGATCATGCGCGCCAGCGTGTCGAGCGCCATGCGCCAGAAGCCGTGCAGCGCCATCAGGTGCATTTTGTAGAGCGAGATGTAAAACAGTTTGGCGAGCAGGCCTTCCACGCGCACGCTGCCGCGCGAGGCGAATCCCATCAGCGTGCCGACCGAGCTGTAGTTGCCCAGCGATACGAGCGAGCCAAAATCGCGGTAGCGAAATTCCCGCAGCGCGTCCGTATTGCCTTTGATGCGCTGCTTGATCGTGCCGACCATGTGGCTGGCTTGCTGATGTGCAGACTGCGCGCGGGGCGGGACGTTGCGGCCCTTTTCCCAGGGGCACGCAGCGCAATCACCGAGCGCGAAAATATTTGCGTCAATCGTGGTTTGCAAACTCTGCAACACGACGAGCTGATTCAATCGATTCACTTCCAGACCGTCGAGATCTTTCAACACATCCGGTGCGCGCACTCCTGCCGCCCAGACGACAAAGTCGGCCGGTAACGATTTTCCCGACGCGGTGTCGAGCACACCCGCGCGCGCGCCGATGACCTGCTCGGTACACAACACCTCGACGTGCAACTTGGTGAGAATGTCGTGCGTTGCTTCGGCAAGATATTCGGGCAGCCCGGCGAGAATGCGCGGCCCTGCTTCGACGATGGTGAGCTTGATTTGTGTTTCAGGATCGAAATGGTCGAGCCCGTATGCGGCCAGCACCCGCGTAGTGTTGTGCAATTCGGCCGCCAGCTCGACACCGGTGGCACCGGCGCCGACGATGACAATATTAAGCACCCGTCCATCGTTGGCGAAATTGGCTTTGAAGCAGGCGTTGACGAGACGGCGGTGAAATAAATGCGCGTCCCAGGAATTGTCGATGGTGAACGCGTGTTCGCGCACACCGGGGATGCCGAAGTCGTTCGATTGCGAGCCGATGGCGATGATGAGCGTGTCGTATTCGATTTGCCGCGCGGGCAGCACCACGTCGTCGGTGTCATCGCGCACCTCACTGACGTTCACCGCACGTTGCGCCCGATCCAGCCCTTCCAGCGCACCGAGCACAAAGGTGAAGTGATGCCACCGCGCCTGCGCCAGATAATCGAGTTGATGGGCGTGGATGTCCATGCTGCCAGCGGCCACTTCGTGCAGCAGCGGTTTCCACAAATGGGTGCGGCTGCGATCAATCAGCGTGACCTTCGCAATGTTGCGCTTGCCAAATTTATCGCCGAGACGCGTGGCCAATTCAAGACCGCCTGCGCCCCCACCGATAATGACGATGCGATGCATGGCAGCCGCGCGCTATTATTTGTGCGACTGAACGATTTGCAGCAACGCGGGAAACGC
>JAYVXF010000101.1:0-6969 GCA_043793345.1 Betaproteobacteria bacterium
GTTCGCAATTATTACCGAGACGGTGTTTCAGTGGCCGGGTATGGGCCTGTTGTTTATTCAAGCGGTGCAATTCGCCGACATTCCGGTGATGGCAGCGTACCTGTGCCTGGTCGGCTTTATTTTTGTACTGATCAATCTGATTGTCGACATGCTGTATTACGTCGTTGATCCGCGCTTGCGCGCAGAGCGTTCAGGCGGGGGGCACTAGTGACCTGTAACAGTCAATTCGAAAGTGCCTTGCGTGCATGGACGGCCGGCTGCGGCGTTGCTCACCTTGCGAATACGCGATGGCTATTCGACGCGGCTCGCGTCTGGCATCCGGCTCGCCCACGCACGCCTTTCACTTCCGAATTGACTGTTACAGGCCACTAGCATGCAAGACACAATGAAACGTTTCTTCGACGGCGATGTATGGTGGAGCTTCAAACGCAATCCCCTCGTCATCATCGCGGCCATCACTGCGCTGATTTGTATCATCGGTGCAGCCTTCGCACCGTGGCTGTCGCCACACAATCCGTTCGACCTGAAGACCATCAATCTGCTCGATGCCTTCACACCGCCTTCGTGGATTGCCAATGGTAAATCGCAATTCGTTTTCGGCACCGACGATCAGGGCCGCGACGTGCTCTCGACCATCATGCACGGCTCGCGGGTCACGTTGCTGGTGGGCATTTCCGCTGTCATCCTGTCGATGATGATTGGCATCACGCTGGGGCTCATCAGTGGCTATGTCGGCGGCAAGGTGGATGCATTCATCATGCGCATCGCCGACATCCAACTTTCATTTCCCGCCATCCTGATCGCGCTATTGATCGACGGCGTGGCACGCGCCGCTGTCGGCAAGGAATATCACGACCAGATCGCTGTCTACGTGCTGATTTTTGCCATCGCCGCATCCGGCTGGGTGCAGTACGCACGCACCGTGCGCGGCTCAACGCTGGTCGAGCGCAACAAGGAATATGTACAAGCTGCGCGCGTGATCGGCCGCTCGAAATTAGCCATCATGTTTTCGCATGTGCTGCCAAACGTGACGGGACCCGTACTGGTGTTGGCCACGCTGCACGTCGGTACCGCGATCCTCACCGAGGCGACATTGTCTTTTCTCGGCGTGGGTGTACCGCCGACGCAGCCGTCGCTGGGCACCTTGATCCGCATCGGTAATGATTTTCTGTTTTCCGGCGAATGGTGGATTACGGTATTTCCAGGGATTGCGCTGGTGGTGTTGGTGTTGTCGATCAATTTGCTTGGCGACTGGTTGCGCGATGCGCTCAATCCGAAGTTGCGTTAGCGTGATATTTATTTTTGTTTGTGACTCAATCGATTGTTCTCGCGATCTCTGCGGTGGCGACTCCTTCCCCCGCAATCGCGGGGGAAGGTTGGGATGGGGGAGTGCCGGTAACCGGATACTGCGCTCGACAAGTGCATCGCCCCCATCCCAGCCTTCCCCCGTTGCCGGGGGAAGGAGCAGATCGGTGGCCACGACGATGAGTCGAATTAAATACGCAGCATCTCAATAGGATGATCAAGTGACGACACCACTGCTACAAGTCAAAAATCTGCGCATCGAATTCCCGACGCGCCGCGGCACGTTAACCGCAGTCGACGACATCAGCTTCGACATCGCCCCCGGTGAAGTGCTCGGCGTGGTCGGCGAATCGGGTGCCGGTAAATCATTGACTGGTGCCGCTGTCATCGGCCTGCTGGAGCCGCCGGGGCGCATCGCCAGCGGCGAGATTTTACTGAACGGTCGGCGCATCGACAATTTACCGTTCGAAGAAATGCGCAAAATTCGCGGCCGCGAAATCGGCGCAATTTTTCAGGATCCGTTGACTTCGTTAAATCCGCTGTACACCGTCGGTCGCCAGATCACCGAGACGATTGAGACGCATCTCAACGTATCCAAATCGGAAGCGCGTGAACGTGCGATCAAGCTGCTGATGGAGACCGGCATTCCGGCGGCGGAAAAACGCATCGATCATTATCCGCACCAGTTTTCCGGCGGCATGCGCCAGCGCGTGGTGATTTCGTTAGCCCTTGCTGCACAACCGAAGCTCATCATTGCCGACGAGCCGACGACGGCTCTTGACGTGTCCATTCAGGCGCAGATCATCACGCTCTTAAAAAAACTTTGCAGCGACCACGGCACCTCGATCATGCTCATTACGCACGACATGGGCGTGATTGCCGAAACGGCTGATCGCGTAGCGGTGATGTACGCGGGCCGCATCGCCGAGATCGGCCCCGTTTCCGAAGTGATCCACCATCCGCAACACCCGTATACGGTGGGTCTCATGGGTGCGATCCCCAGCGTCGGCGATGAAGTCGAGCGCCTGACGCAAATCGACGGCGCAATGCCGCGCCTGACCGCGATTCCAAAAGGCTGCGCATTTAATCCGCGCTGTACGCGCGTCAACGATGTGCCTGACGGTCGCTGCATGCGCGAGCGTCCCAATCTGCTGCCCGCCGGGAAAACCGAAGCCGCCTGCTGGCTGCACGCCCTCCAAACGAAGACTCCTTCCCCCTCGCAGGGGGAAGGTCGGGATGGGGTCAGTTCGCCAGAGACCACGGGTGTGCCCGCATGAACACCACACCGTCAAAAATCCTCCTCGAGGTGCGCGACGTGGCGCGCGAATTCGATGTCTCCAAGCCGTGGCTGAACCGCGTGCTCGAAGGCCAGCCCGAACAAATTTTGAAAGCGGTCGACGGCATCAGCTTCACCATCAATCGCGGTGAAACTTTATCTCTCGTCGGCGAATCGGGCTGCGGCAAATCCACCGTCGCGCGTGTGATCTGCGGCCTCTACAAGCCAACACGTGGCGCGGTGATTTTCGACGGCGTCGATATGGCAAAGGCGCAGGGGGCCGAGCTGCAAAATCTGCGCAAACGCTTTCAGATGATTTTTCAGGATCCGTACGCCAGCCTGAATCCGCGCTGGCGCGTCGGCAAAATTGTCGCCGAGCCGATCCTTTCGCATCACCTCATCAAGGATTCGGTCGCGTTGAAAAAACGCGTCGACGAATTACTCACGCAAGTCGGTCTCTCGCCGCTCGACGCAGAAAAATTCCCGCACGAATTTTCCGGTGGCCAGCGCCAGCGCATTTCGATTGCTCGTGCGCTTTCTTCCAATCCGGAATTTCTGGTCTGCGACGAGCCGACCTCGGCACTCGATGTGTCGGTGCAGGCGCAGATTCTGAATCTGATGAAAGACCTGCAACGCGAATTCGGCCTCACCTATCTTTTCATCTCGCACAACCTTGCCGTGGTCTCGCACATCTCCACCCGCGTCGGCGTCATGTATCTCGGCCGCCTCGTCGAGGTCGCCGAAACCAGGCGCATTTTCCAGCGCCCGTTGCACCCGTACACGCAGATGCTGCAGTCCGCCATTCCCGATTTGAAAATGACCGGCAAGCAACGCACGCCCATCGCCGGCGAAGTTCCCAATCCCCTCGACCCGCCGACCGGCTGCGCGTTTCATCCGCGTTGTCCGTATGCGTTCGAGCGTTGCAAAGTCGAGCGACCGCTCTTGATCGATCACGCAGATGGTGGTCAGGTGGCCTGCCACGCGGTGGAAGAGAAGCGGATTCCGATTCGGTTGGCGGCGTAATTTACCCCGCAAAAATCCCTGAAACACTAGCATTGGTGCGGTGTTTCAGGCATTTATGGCCTGTGAGGCGCTCCGGTGCTTGAGATTGATACTGTTGTGCGGAGCGCATTGCACGTATTACAGAAACCGCTTGAAGCACTTCCGGCGCACCCCTACACTACGAATATGAAAATTGTCGGCAACGCCAACCGCCACGAAATCGAGCTGAACCCACAGGAAGCGTGGCGACGCGCGCGCCGCATGGACGCGATGTTTCAATCGCTGTATCCGCCCCGCCCACGCGGTGTGACGCGCGCAACGCACGTGGAGTTTCAACGCCGCGATGAAGCCCGCATGCTTGAAATTGCGCGGCGACTAAATCCCTCATGAGTACGCCCGATCCGCTTTCGCGCCTGTTTGCGGCTCTGCAAAGTGATGCGTTGGAAAACAATTGTCGCCGACCCCTTTTATTCCAAACTTGGCTGTTTGCAGGGTGGAAATAATGTCAGCGGATCGTGCAATTTTTATTTCATACGCGTCACAGGATAACCATGCAGCCCGTCGTATCAGTAACGCGTTGAGTGCCGCCGGACTTGTGGTGTGGTTCGACCAAAATGAATTGCGCGGCGGCGACGTGTGGGACGCATCGATCCGAAGACAGATCAAGGAGTGCGCCCTGTTTGTACCTATTGTCTCTGCCAATACCCAAGAGCGCGAGGAGGGCTACTTCCGGCTTGAATGGAGGCTTGCAGTAGATCGTTCGCAACTGATGGTTGACGACAAGGCGTTCTTCTTACCAGTTATTATTGATGAAACGAAAGAGTCTGAAGCGCGCGTACCCGAAAAATTTCGTGAACGACAGTGGTCGCGACTGACCGACGAAGGCGCGTTAGCGAAATTTGTCGAGCGGACATACGAAATCCTCCACCCGCAACGCGTAGATGCTACACCTGCCATTGCCAGTACGAGTTTCCCGCAGAGAACAGATGTGCGCCCCTCGCCAACCAGCGTCAATCGTCGGCCGTGGATCATCGGGGCATCGCTCATCGTTTTTGCAGGAATTGCTGCAGGCGGGTGGCTCTCGACGCGTCACGACGCAATGATTCCGGCCAACAGGGCTACCGTTGTTCCCTATTCCGCGCAAGACTTAAGAATGAGTTTTGCGGTGTTGCCGCTTTCAGCCCCGGATAATGACAAGGCAGCAATTGCCTTTGCCGATGAAGTGACCGAGACTCTCCTCAAGCGGCTTGCAAGTTTTGAGCCGGGGAGAATCGTATCCCGCGATAGTGTGGAGGCAGCGCTCAAGAAGCATGCGTCCTCAAGAGAAATAGGTGCCGCCCTCAATGTACATTTTCTGCTTCGTGGTACCGTAAGACGCGTGGGCGATGCCTACAATGTGACCGTTTCAATCATTGACACGGAGGCAGATCGCGTTCTTGGCACCAGTGATTTCAGTTGGCCCGTCGGAAAAGTACTAGGTATGTACAGCTCACAATTCTTCAAGGCGTATGGAATCCTGACAGGTATGGCATTCCAAGTTGAGCTTGCGCACACCAAGAGTAAGAGGTTTGAAGTCCTTGATGCTCGTGACCTTTCTTACTTGGCAAACGCTGCATGGAGCTACGACAAGAAAAGCTACGATGTCGTCATGCCACTGTTGCGGCGCGCGCTTGCGCTCGCACCAAACGACAAGCTGGCACTACTGCTGACGATACAAGTAAATTTGTGTGAATGCCGGAATTCGTGGTCGGCAGATCTAGAGCTGTTGGAGCAAGAGAAAATTGCTGCGGAAGCGATTGAAAGATATTTGGTCCATTATCCAAACAATCGCCTCATTACTCTGTCAAAGGTCAATTTGTACGTTTTGCATGGCCGCTTTGAAGATGCTCTCGTGCTGGTCGATCGCATGCTGGAACAAATTCCCGGGGACCCCTATCTCCTTACGGCAAAAGCGTTGAATTATTTCAAGTTAGGCAGGCTGAAGGAAGCACTGGCTCTGATCGACGAATCGCTGCACGAGGATTCGTCGGCGCGGTCGATGTCACTTGCCGCAGCAATTCACTTTGTCCTCGGCCAGAACGCCGAAGCGGCTGAACTGGCGCGAACAAGTGCAGCGTTAATGCCGCTTCGTGTCGCTTCGGAAGTACGCCTCATTCAGGTGGCGGCCGAAGCGAATCTGGGTCGAGTACAGCGGGCGAAGGCGACCTTCACTGATTTCATCATGACGGCGCCAAAAGTGAACAATATTTCCTCAATAAAAAAATGGATGGGTCCTCATGCGGATCTAGCTGGATACGAAATGTTTTACGAGGGTCTTCGCAAGGCCGGGGTGCCGGAGTAATGGAGTTGTTCCCGCCAACGGTATTGTCAGGTTGAATACGCTGGGGTCAGTGTAAACATTCTTTCAGCTTGTAGGAATTTCAAATAATAGGGGACAGACGTTCGCAGTAACAGCAATTGAGCTAGCGGGTTAAAGTCCCGCCCAAGGCACTACAAAAGGGGTCAGTGTCAATTGTTTTATGGTAACCTCACGTTATGCCCCGACGTCCCCGCATCCAGATCAATGGTGTCCCGCTCCACATCGTGCAGCGCGGGCACAACCGTGAGCCGTGCTTCTTTAGCGAGGAGGACTATACCAGCTACCTGCACTGGCTAGGTGAAGCACTGGGAGACAACGAATGTCAGCTTCATGCCTACGCACTGATGACCAATCATGTGCACCTGCTGCTCACCCACAAAAAAGCGGCGACCGTACCAAATCTCATCATGTCGCTGGGACGGCGCTATGTGCAGTACATCAACCGCAGCTATAAACGTACCGGCACGTTGTGGGACAGCCGTTACAAATCGTCGGTTATTCAGGCGGACACCTATTTGCTAACCTGCCAGCGCTACATTGAACTCAACCCGGTACGCGCGGCGATGGTCGATGATCCGGCGCATTATCGATGGACGAGCTATCGGCACAACGCGCTGGGCGCGACGGATAGCCGCATCACGCCACATGTCCTCTATGAAGCGCTGGGCCGGACCGACAAGAGCAGACAAACCGCTTACCGCGCCTTGTTCCGTGCGCAGCTTGACGGCGCGGCAATTGATGACATTCGGCTGGCACTCAATCAGAACCAGCCACTGGGCAACTCGCGCTTCTACGCCAGGATTGAGAAGGCGACTGGTGTCAGGCGACAAGCGCGGCAACGAGGCAGGCCACGTTTGGAGACAGACGCGAAACAGGTCGTGATTGCACGGCAAGGCGTGCTAAAGTTGTGAGACTAATAACCCTGACCCCTTTAAGTCCTCTTTAATCTCTTCGGGTTCAATTCCCCGCGGCTTGCCGCGAACGATTTCCGAAGTTCTGGCTTCATACCCCGCCCCTTGGGGCGGGG
>JAYVXF010000102.1:0-20673 GCA_043793345.1 Betaproteobacteria bacterium
GGATCCGAAACTGAAATACACCGATCTGTTGCGTCCAGGCCACCCGAATCAGGATCTGGCACGCTATGAATTGCATCGCGTCTGGGTGGTGGATGCGACGTTGAAACCGGGTACCTCGCACATTTATGCGCGGCGCACTTTTTATATTGACGAAGATAGCTGGAACGTCGTCCTCATCGACAAATACGATGGTCGCGAACAATTGTGGCGTTTCTCGGAGCAGCATAGCGAAAACTGGTACGACGTACCGATGTGGTTCGGCACGGTCGAGGTGCATTACGACCTGCAATCGCGTCGCTACATCGCGATGGGTTTGCGTTCGGAAGAGAAAGTCATTTATGAGCCGATCAAGCGCACGGCGGGCGATTACACGCCACAAAACTTGCGCAATCTGGGTACGCGTTGATCGATTGATGCAGGGCGCGCGTAGCTAAGTTGTAAAAATTCGGGGACAATCAATTTGTCCCCGAATTGTTTCTGGAGGCTGCTTTTCCATCGAGGCCGATGCAGGTCAAGTGTCAACAATCGACTCTCCAGTTTCTCCGTCAGCATCGCTCACTGTTCGTCGAGGCCCTGTTCGCATGAAAAAATCCACTGTAGTTACTGCCCTTGTTGCAGGCTGTTTGACAGCGGCTGTTGCATCGTTCGAGGCGCACGCCCAGATCAATCCCGCCGTGATGCCGGCTTCCGGGCCGCTGTCGAAGCAAACCATGTCGCGTCTGCTGCTGACCGATGCTGCGCGCATTGGCAACCGTGTGGTCGCTGTTGGTGATCGCGGCTACATCGTCTATTCGGATAACAACGGTGAGTCATGGCAACGCGCCAAGACGCCACCGAATACACCGCTGCTCACGGCGGTATATTTTCTCGACGGCAACACCGGCTGGGCGGTGGGACACGACAGCGTGATTCTCACCTCGACCGATAAAGGCGAATCCTGGACGAAAGCGTTTTCTGCCGCCGACGATCAAAAGCCCCTGATGGACATTATTTTCGTTGATGCGAACAACGGATTTGCGGTTGGTGCATACGGCGCGTTCTATGTGACGACCGACGCCGGCAAGACCTGGGTTTTGCGAAAGTTGTTTGAAACCACCAAAGCGGCGGCATCGAAACAAGAGCCGAAGAAAGGGAAATACGAAAGCAAAGGTGCCGCCAAGCCCGGCGATGAGATCGACGATAAGGCGGCGGCCAAGGGCAACGATGATGATAAACACATCAACGCCATCGCCAAACTCGGCGATAACAAACTCTTCGTCGCAGGTGAGGCGGGCATGCTCGCCAAATCCGACGACGGCGGCAAGACGTGGGTGAAAATTGTCTCGCCGTACAAGGGCTCCTTTTTCGGGGTTATTCAGGCGCAGGACGGCGCGGTGCTGATCTACGGGTTGCGCGGCAAAATTTATCGCAGTACCGATGCGACGTTAAATAATTGGAAGCTGATTGAAAATAAATCGGTGGCCTCCGTCATGGGTGCAACGCGGCTGCCCGACGGCGCGCTGGTACTGGCGGGGCTATCGGGAACGGTGCTGGTTTCGCGCGATAACGGCGAATCGTTCTCGTCTGTGCCCTCGGGCTCAACCAAGGCGCTGGCAGCACCCCTGCTGGGTGCGCCAAATGCCGTGTTGCTGATCGGTGAGGCAGGCGTGCGCGACGTGCTGCTGACCGCAGCGGCACCCGCTACAGGTTCTGAAAAACCAAAACAATAAGCTGCCGCAGATTTTTAGCAGACACCACCCGCAGCTTCAACCAGCGAGCGCACCATGAACGTACAAAAATTAATCCAAAAACTCTCCGCAATCATTTTCAATAATCGCAAGATGTGGCTGATTATTTTTGCCTTCGTTACGGTCGGCTTCGCCATTTCGGCGAGCCAGTTGAAGGTCGATGCGGGCTTCAACAAAATGGTGCCGTTGAAGCATCCGTACATGAAGGTGTACAAGGAATACGAATCCGTCTTTGGCGGCGCCAACCGCATCGCCATCGCGCTGGTGCAAAAGCAGGGCGACATCTACAACCCTGAATTCATGGCCAAGCTGAAGGCGTTGACCAACGATATCCTGGTGCTCGAGGGCGTCGACAAACCCAGCGTGCGTTCGCTGTTCACACCCAACACCAGATTCATCGAGGTCGTCGAAGAAGGCTTCGCTGGCGGCAAC
Organism: Betaproteobacteria bacterium; assembly: GCA_043793345.1. Classification (GTDB taxonomy): domain Bacteria; phylum Pseudomonadota; class Gammaproteobacteria; order Burkholderiales; family Usitatibacteraceae; genus UKL13-2. The sequence goes on from JAYVXF010000102.1 coordinate 2,160, forward strand.
GTCATTCCCGCTACTTTCCAGGGTACGCCGGAAGACATGATGATCGTGCGCGGCAACGTGCAGAAATCGAACGAAATCGGTCGTACCGTCGCGACCGATTTTACCGGCGCGCTGGTGATGGCAGGATTGCTCGAAGCGATTCCAAAGGACGGTGGTCGCGTCGAGAAGCTCAACTATTTTGATCTGTCAAACAAGCTCGACGAATTACGCGCCAAGTACGAAGGGCCGAATCACAGCATTCATATCATCGGTTTCGCCAAAGCGGTCGGCGACATTTCGGCTGGCGCGCGCGGCGTCATCATGTTTTTTCTGATCGCCTTCGTCATCACGGCGGTGCTGATGTGGTGGTTCGTGAAAGATTTGAAATTGACGCTGGTGGCGCTGGTGGTCGCGATGATGCCGGTATTGTGGCTGCTGGGGACATTGCCGATCATCGGTTTTGGTATCGACCCGCTATCGATTCTGGTGCCCTTCCTGATATTTTCCATCGGTGTTTCGCACGCGGTGCAGATGACCAAATCGTGGGAGCGTGAAGTCATCTCTGGTGCCGATAGTTTGACTGCGGCCAAACATTCGTTCGCCACCATTTTTATTCCCGGCACGCTGGCGCTGGTGACCAACGTACTCGGCTTTGCGGTCATCATGCTGATCCCGATTGACATCGTACGGGAGCTCGGCATTACCGCCTCCCTCGGCGTGGCGTGGATGATCATCACCAACAAAATGTTGCTGCCCATTTTGCTGTCCTATCTTTCCATGTCGACAACAGCGCTCGGCAAAGAGACCACGCAGGAGCATCGCGTTGAGCAAATCTGGCATACGGCTGCGCGCTGTGTCGATAAAAAACGCGCCGGCGTCATCGTCGCGATCGCTGCCGGGGTGCTGGCGCTGGGCTTGTGGAAAGCCCACGATTTGAAAGTGGGCGACTACGGCTCCGGTGTGCCGGAACTGCGCGCCGACTCGCGCTACAACATGGATAACGCCACCATCGTGCAGAAATTCGCCGTCGGCGTGAACACCCTCGGCGTGGTCGCGCAGACCAAAGGCGTGCAGGGCGCCTGCACCAATTACGACATCATGACGATGATCGAAAAATTCGATTGGTACATGCAAAACGTCGAAGGCACCCAGTCGGTGACCTCACTACCGGGGCTTGCCCGCAACATCAATGCGGGCTTCAATGAGGGTAATTTGAAATGGCGCCAGTTACCGCGCGAGACCACGATGCTGGCGCAAAGTGTGACGCCGATCGATACCGCCACCGGCTTGTTGAATCCGGATTGCTCGGCGATGCAGGTGCTGGTGAACACCACCGACCAGCAAGGTGAAACGCTAAAGCGCCTGGTGGCGGAGGTGAAAAATTTCGCCACGGAAGGCAATAGCGACAAACTCGAATTCAAACTCGCCACCGGCAATATGGGGGTGACGGCCGCGACCAATGAAGCGGTGGATGCGGCGCGCTACCAAATGCATGCCGCCATTTTTGGTGCGCTGCTGCTGATGTGCTGGGCCACCTTCCGCAGTCTGCGTGCCACACTCTGCATCCTGATTCCGCTGGCCATTGTGTCGGTGCTGTGCGAAGCGCTGATGCCGTTGCTCGGTATTGGGCTCAAGGTGTCGACCTTGCCGGTGATTGCGTTGGGTGTTGGCGTCGGCGTCGACTACGGCATTTATTTATTTGACCGTCTCGAAGTACATCTGGACGAAGGCATGGAATTGGGTGCCGCGTTTTTTGAAGCGCTCAAGGAACGCGGTGCCGCGATGATTTTTACCGCAGTGACCATGACGCTCGGTGTCGGCACGTGGGCGATGTCGGCGCTGAAATTTCAGGCCGATATGGGGGTGTTGCTGGCGTTCATGTTTTTCCTGAACATGCTCGGCGCGATTTTTCTGCTGCCCGCGCTGGCGACGTTTTTATTGAAGCCGCATAAACCCAATTCCAAATCATTACAGCAGTAATTTACCGTCATTCCCGCGTAGGCGGGAATCCAAGTTTGGCCGATGAAAATTGGATTCCCGCCTGCGCGGGAATGACGGTGTTATTTAATCTCGATAGTGAAACTCTAGCACTGTAGCGCATCACAGGCCAAAAATGCTCCAAACGCCGCACCAGTGCTAGTGTTTTTGTGTGTTTTGCGGGGTAATTATCCGCGAAAACGCACCGCGTCACCAACCCGCACCGTCGTCAACGTGACCGGGATCAGGTTCATCCCGAACATCACGCCACCCGCTGAATCGCGATATCCGCCTAGCGTCTGCAAGGGCTCCGGCCCCCGCACGACACCAGAGGCTTGATCGGTCGTCGTCACCTGGCAGCGCGCACACGGCTTCACTGCGCGAAACAGCGCGTCGCCGATGACGACGTCACCGAGCCGATCCTCCGCGTAAGCGTCGCATCCGCTGACCACAAGATTGGGACGAAAGCGATTCATCGGCACGGCGTTGCCGCCGTTTTTCACAATGCGCGCGTTCAAATCTTCCAGCGATGCCGCCGACAAAATCAGCAGCGGAAAACCATCGGCGAAGCTGACGACTTCATTGTTCTTCGCATAGGCGGGATGGATGCGCCGCTCGGTCGAATCGGGCATGTACACCAGCCGCACATCCGCGCCCAGATAATCCGACAGCCATTGATCCGCTTGTGCGCTCACGGTTTGCGCACGCACGTGGCTAGCCCACACCTTCACGGTGCGGGTCGGCAATTCTTTTGGCGTCAGGGCAAACGAGATGCTGTCAACATCGGGTGCAGAAAAAATCAACTGACCCGCATCGATCTCGACCCACACCGTCGCCATCTTCGGATGATCGCGCTGGGTAAGAAATTGGTGGTGCGCGTCAACCACCATGAAACGTCGGTCATGTTGCAAGCCGCGCGGCGTCACGATTGCTTCGACGAGTGAAATTGCACCGAGTGCTTTGACCGGGTAAATAAATATTGCGCTTAACGAAGTGGTCATTTTGTTGTAGTCAACTTTTCGTGATAACGTGTTGTTGGAGTATAGCGGCGCTCGTTATCTTGGGCGTTTTGGTGGTTCAGACTTCTTGTCGAACAGGAGCACTACATGGTTGATTGGGTAAAGAAACTCACCGGTGAATTGATTGACATCATCCAATGGCTGGATGATTCCAATAACACGCTGGTGTATCGCTTCGAGCGATTGAACAACGAAATCAAATACGGTGCCCAGCTCACCGTGCGCGAAGGGCAGATGGCGGTATTCATCAACGAAGGCCAGTTGGCTGACGTGTTCAAGCCCGGCATGCATACGCTCACCACGCAGAACATGCCGATTCTGTCGACGTTGAAAGGCTGGAAATACGGCTTCGAGTCGCCGTTCAAGGCGGAGGTGTATTTCGTCTCGACGCGCAAATTCACCGATATGAAATGGGGCACGCCGGGGCCCGCGACGATGCGGGACAAAGAATTCGGCATCGTCCGCGCGACCGCATTCGGCATCTACACGATTCGCATCAAAGACCCGGGCATTTTCATCAGGGATATTTCCGGCACCGAAGGCCGCTTCACGATCGACGCGATTGCCGAAAACCTGCGCGGCAAAATTGGTCTGCGCATCAAGGAAGTGATGCCCGAGCTGGGTCTGTCGATCATCGACCTTGAAGCCAAGGTCACGCAGATGGGCGGCATGCTACGCGAGCGCATCGGTCCTGATTTTGAGGCGATGGGTCTTGAGCTCTGCGAAGTGCAGGTGCAGGACATTGGTCTGCCCGAAGAAGTCGAGAAGGCGATCGACAAGCGCGGCGCGATCGCAGCCGTCGGCAATTTGCAGGCGTACACGCAATACGAAACCGCGAGCGCCATTCACGATGCCGCCACCACGCCAAACAGCGCCGCAGGAGCCGGTATGGGGCTCGGCGCGGGCTTTGCGATGGGCGGCAATATGTTCGGCCAGATCGGCGCTGCGCAGGCCGCCAGCAACGCCGGAGGAGGTGGCGCGCCGCCGCCGCTGCCGGTTGCTGCTGCTTTTCACGTGGCCGTCAATGGCCAGCAGGCAGGCCCGTTTGATATGGGTGCGCTGCAAGGCCAGGCCGGCAGCGGCGCGCTCAAACGCGATTCGCTGGTGTGGAAAGCTGGTATGGCGCAGTGGGCGAAGGCGGGTGAGGTCGCGGAGCTCGCGGCGCTGTTTGCCAGCATGCCACCGCCGGTGCCCGGCGGCTGAGCACCGGCGGGCAGGTGATACTGTTTTTTATCGCCCGCCATTTCCAGCTATTGTCATTTCGAGCATCGCGAGAAATCTGCTGTTGATTGTTTTAAAGCAGATTTCTCCGCTTCGCGTTCGAAATGACAACGTGTTTATTTAATGATTGCCGCAATCATGAACATCACCATCCGCGCCGCCGAACCCGCCGATTTCGACGCGATCCACGAAACCATGATGCAGCCGCGCGCGCAGTCGGAAACCTTGCAAATCCCCTACACGACACTGGAAGTATTTCGTAAACGCGGCGCGGAACTTCCCGCGACCGATCACATCCTGGTCGCCGAAATTGACGGCAAGATTGTCGGCAATGTCGGCCTGATCGGCAATCCGCGTCACGTCCGCCGCCGCCATGTTGCCTCGCTGGGGATTTCTGTTCACGATGCATGGCATGGCAAAGGTGTTGGCAGCGCCTTGATGCAGGCTGTACTCGATCTGGCCGACAAGTGGCTGCAATACACGCGCATCGAGCTCACGGTATTTACCGACAACGTCGGCGCAATCGCGCTCTACAAAAAATTCGGTTTCGAGATCGAAGGCACACACATCAGTTTTGCATTTCGCAACGGCGAATATGCGGATGTCTACGCGATGGCGCGTCTCATCAGTCGCTGAATGTCACGGAGCAATAATTGGAAAATCCGAACGCGTCCCAAACCACACTCGATCAAATGACCTCGAAGGTGCGCGCGTTTCCGTGCCGCTCGTGCGGTGCTAAATTATCGTTCGCGCCCGGCACCGAAACGCTGAAGTGCCCGTATTGCGGCACCGGCAACGACATCCCGAAATCAGCCGATGCGGTCGAAGAGCTGAGTCTCGACGACTGGCTAAAGCAGATGGAAGCCGCGCAAGAAACACAGCAACAGGAACAAATCAAATGCCAGAACTGCGGCGGTGAGCAAACACTGCCCGCTAATTTATTTGCCTCTGCCTGTACGTTTTGCGGCTCGCCGATCACCTCGAAAAGCTACGCACAGCGGCTCATCAAACCAAAATCACTGGTGCCCTTCAAGGTCACCAAACTGCAAGCGCAGGACAAATGGCGCGCGTGGATTCGCGGCCTGTGGCTGGCACCGGTTGCATTGAAAACATTTGCACAAGGCGATGGCGGCATCAAGGGCATCTACATTCCGTACTGGACCTTCGACGCCAAGACCTACACCAATTACGCGGGCCAGCGTGGTGACGACCACAGTGAAAATATTCAAACCACCAATGACAAGGGTGAGCGCGTGAACGATACGCGCACGCGCACCGACTGGACGAATGTATCGGGCAACGTGTCGTTTTTTCACGATGATGTGCTGGTGCCGGCCAGCAATTCGTTTGCCGATGTCTCGGGCAAAAATATCGCCAAGAACGTCGATGTCGCCCAAGCGCAACAAGTATTGCGCGCCGTTGGCGGCTCGGCATTAGGTGGTGCGCTTGGTGCGCTGGGCAATAAACTGGCGGGCGGCTTTCGCAGCTGGAACACCAAGGAGCTGGTGCCGTTTCAGGAAGAATATATCGCAGGATTCCAGGCCGAGGCGTACCAGATTGATTTGAAGGATGCGTTTGTGGTTGGCAAACAGCAAATCGACAATCGTGTCGAGGAACTGGTCTGCGCCGATATTGGCGGCGATCACCAGCGTATTTCCTCGCTCGATACGCAGTACAGCCACCTTACGTTCAAACACATTTTGTTGCCGATGTGGGTGTCGGCGTATTTGTTTAGCGGCAAGACGTATCGGTTTTTGGTGAATGGACAATCCGGTGAGGTAGTGGGGCAGTCGCCGAAATCGGGGTGGAAGATTTTCTTTTTGGTGTGCGCGATATTGTTGGCGCTGGTTGTGTTTTTGGCGGTGTTTGGCGGGGGGCGTCGGTAACGGTGCCGGTCGCAAGATGACTCCTTCCCTCGCTTGCGGGGGAAGCAAAAAAAATAATTTGTCATTTCGAACCCGGCTTCATCGGGTGAGAAATCTGCTTTTGGTTTCAAGAAAAGGAAGCAGCAGATTTCTCACTGCGTTCGAAATGACAGATTTAAGTGGATGGAAAAGTCCAGCACTGATGAGGCTTTCGGGGCATAAATCAGCCACGAAGCCCGCCAGATATAGAGTTTCCCCTATTTATCGGGGCTAGGAACGCTTGACATACTTCTGATTCCCCGCAACCGCGCGTTTGGCCATCCCGTCAATCACACCCGGCGCAATCAGCTTCAACCACGGTCCAAGCTTACCCTTCAAGGTCATGATCTCTTCGCGTTTTCGTGTTTCAATCGCGCGCACAATAATATCCGCACATTCCGTAACGCTCATCACATCGTCCTTGTTCACCGGGTCAATCCTGGCTGGCCTGCCGTCTGCACCGGTCGCGTTTTCGCGGATGCCGGTGGCGACGAAGCCGGGATAAATCATTGTCACCGAGACGCCAGCATCGGCAAGCTCGATGCGCAGCGAATCGAAGAAACCGCGCATCGTATGTTTGCTTGCCGCGTAGCCGGTGCGCGTGGGCACGCCGAAGAGGCCGGTCAGACTTGCAACGCCGACGATGCGCCCCTTCGAGGCAATGAGATGCGGCAACGCAAAGTGCGTGCAATACACCGCGCCCATGTAGTTCACCTGCATGATGCGCTCCAGCATCGACACGTCGTTAATGTCGGCGAACCTGGCCCACATGGTCATGCCGGCATTGCACACCAGTGTATCGATGCGGCCGAATGCATCGATGGTGGCGTCGATGATTTTTTTGCAGTCGTCTGATTTCGCAACGTCTGCGGAAACGGTGATGACTTTCGCGCCAAACGTGCGCGCTTTTTCAGCGACACGATTGAGCTCATCGAGTCGTCGCGCGGTCAGCACAAGCATTGCGCCTTGTTGCGCGAGTCGATACGCAAGCTCTTCGCCAATGCCGGTTGAGGCACCGGTGATGATGGTCACGTTATTCTGGAATGCGCGCATTGGTTCCAGCGTTCACGGTGTTTTGTACGCGGACAATTTTATGTCTCATTTTTCCGTCTCCACATCAGGAATATGATTGAACGCAATCGCGATCTTGCCGTGATCCAGCGCTCGGTGCGCACCACCGAAGTAGGCCGCTTTTTTGCCGAAGCGCAGATTAAGGTTATCGATGGCCGCGTTGAGTTTTTTCTTGTCGCCGGTCTGCTCCAGATCATCGAAGAGCCGCGCCGATTGGGCGTCTTCAGCCGACAGGTCAAGAAAAACGACACCAACTTGCAACGGTGTCAGGGATTTCTTTTTAGGATACTTCGCCCACAGCGCATTGAGCGCGTGCAGCAGATCGAGCGTGTCCTGCGTTTCGAGAAAGCGCGTTTCGTTTTCCCATGATGGGCCATTCAAAAATTTCACCTTGATCGCCATGCGCCCGGTGTAATGCAGCACTTTTCGCAATCGCATCGCGGCTTTTTGCGTGAGGCGATTTATCACCGCATAAGCGTCGTCTTGATTGCGAAGCACTGGCGCCAGTACGTGCGAATGACTGATCGACGCCATGCCGTGGCTGATGTCCTTCACCTCCTCGCCGCGCAGGCGCGCATAAAACCGTTCGCCACCCACACCGCCCCAGACGCTGCGCAGTTGCTCGGGCGTTTGTGCGTACAGCTTGGCGATGGTGTTGATGCCCTGCTTGTTGAGACGAATTTCCATGCTCTCGCCGATGCCGTGCAAGGCACGCAGCGGCAGGTGCAATATTTTTTCCGGCACATCGTGTTCCTGCAAAATGATCAAGCCGTTCGGCTTTTGCATGTCTGACGCAAGCTTGGCCAGAAAAGTATTCGGCGCGATGCCGATGGAGACCGTAAGATATTCGCCCACGCGTTTTGCCATGTTGCGCTTGATCTCATGCGCAAGCGCGGTGGCGCGCTCGACGCTCTTGTAGCCCGATGGCAGGTCGCACACCATCTCGTCGATGGAAAGCACCTCGCGCACCGGCGCGATCTCGTCAACTGCTGTTACCGCCCGATGATGAAAATCGATATAGAGCTCGTGCCGCGCGACCACCAGCACGATATCGGGGATGCGTTTTTTCGCTTCCCCCACGTTGGTCAGCGTTTTCACGCCAAACTTTTTGGCCTCACCGCTGGCAGCAATCAAACAGGTGGAGTCGGCGAGCATCGGCACCACGCCGACCGGTCGGCCGCGAAGCTCAGGCCGATCCTGCTGCTCGCAGGACGCGAAGTAGGAATTGAAATCGACGAGCAGGGAGTTGAGGGACATGCGGGGCGGGATGGACTGAGCAGCGGCGCGCCGACTCACATCCATTCACGCAATGTCGGTGTGCGCGAGAAACAAGCGCACCATTTGCTCAATGCCCTGCTGGTCATCAATGTCAAAACGATTGAGCATCGGACTGTCGATGTCGAGCACGCCGATCACTTTATTGTCAACGATCAAGGGCACCACGAGTTCCGAATTTGACGCTGAGTCGCAGGCAATGTGTCCGGGAAAATCATGCACGTTCGCGACCAGCTGCGTCCTGCGTTCAAACGCTGCGGCTCCGCATACACCGCGCGGCTGCGGCAACACGGGAATGCGCACACACGCGGGCTTACCCTGAAACGGGCCGAGAATCAGCTCGTTGTTGCGCAGCAAATAAAATCCCGCCCAATTCACGTCGGGCAGCATCAGAAAAATGAGGGCAGACAAATTGGCCGCGTTGGCAATGAAATCGCGCTCGCCAGTAAGCAGGCCGCCGAGCTGCTTGTTGAGGTCGGCGTAAAAAATGGTTTTGTTGGATGTGTTGGTGATGCTGGCTTGAAACATGATCGGCAAACTTTATCTAAGCTGTAAATACAAACAGTATATCAACCATCAACACCATGCGTGCATACCACGCACGGCCGATGTCATTTTCCGCTTGCCTTAAAATTATCATCGCAAGATCCCGTTGCGCCGTTCCGGGATCAAATTCAGCCCGATAATAAATTGGCGCGCACGGTGTCGCACAGCAGGCAGTGAACGATAATGAACTATTTAACGTCGGCAGAAATTGGCATCACTCAAAATTGATGCTTCACCATTTTCAGGGGACGGCACAACGTGGCGCAAGATGAAAAAGACGCCCGCTTAGGGCAGGAAATCCAGTATCTCGGCCGCCTGCTTGGCGATGTCATCCGCACGGCCAACGGCGAGACGATTTTCAATCGCATCGAACATATTCGTAAGCTCGCGGTGGCGCTGCGGCGCAATGGTGGCGACGACATTGCCGCACTCAAAGCGCAGCTCGATGCCGAGCTTGATGGTTTGAGTATTGAGCAAAAACTGTCCGTGGTGCGCGCGTTCAGTCACTTCTCGCTGCTCGCCAATATTGCCGAAGACCGCCATCAAAACCGCCGCCGTCGCGTCCATCGGCTGGCTGGATCGCCGCCGCAGATGGGCAGCTTGCGGCATGCGCTCGAGTCGTTGTCGTCGCAAAATGTTTCAACCGACGAGATCCGCGCATGGCTGCGCGGCGCGATGGTGAGCCCGGTATTGACGGCGCACCCGACCGAGGTGCAGCGGAAAACGGTGCTCGATTGCGAACGCGATATTACAAAATTGTTGAGCGCACTTGAACGCGCCGATTCGCTGCCTGAAGAGCGGGCGGAATCGGAAGATACGCTGAAACGATCCGTGCTGCAGCTATGGCAAACCGCGATGCTGCGATTGTCGCGCCTGCGGGTGATCGACGAAATCGAAAACGGTTTGAGCTTTTATCGTTACACGTTTTTGTCAGAGCTGCCGAAGGTCTACGTTGACATTGAGCGCGCACTTTTGTCACGCGAGGCGGGCAAAAATTCTTCCGGCGAGAGTGAGCGCGTCCCCGCGTTTTTCCGCATGGGCTCATGGATCGGCGGGGATCGCGATGGCAATCCTTTTGTCACCGCCGAGTCGCTCGAAGGTGCGATCCGCCGCCAGTCCACGGTCGCGTTCGAGCACTATCTTTTTGAAGTGCATCATCTCGGCGCAGAGCTGTCGATGTCGTCTCGATTGGTCACGCCGACGGCTGCACTTATGGCGCTCGCAGAAAAGTCGGGCGACAACTCCGCGCATCGCCAGGATGAGCCGTATCGTCAAGCCTTGATCGGCGTGTATGCGCGCCTTGCGGCAACCATGACCTCGCTCGTGGCGGTGGCGCCGATGCGGCGACCGGATGTGGTGCTGGCACCTTACCCGAGCCCGCAACAATTTCGTATCGACCTCGATGTTGTGGCCGCGTCACTGGCCACCCACGCCAGCGGCGCGTTGGCGGCGGGACGGCTGGCGCAGTTGCGTTATGCGGTCGATATTTTCGGCTTTCATCTGGCCTCAATCGACACCCGTCAAAATTCCGACGTGCATGAAGTGGTGGTCGCAGAGCTGTTGGCGCATGCGGCGGTGTGTGATGATTATTTGCAGCTTGATGAAACGGCGCGCGTGGCGTTGCTATTGCAGGAGCTCGCCAATCCGCGTGCACTGCGGATCGCCGGTGAAGCGTACAGCGAAGTTGCGCTCATCGAGCTGAATCTGTTTCAGGCGGCCGCCGACATCAACGCCCGCTTCGGCCGCGATGCGGTGCCGAACGCGATTATTTCCAAGGCGCAATCGGTGAGTGATCTGCTTGAGGTCGGCTTGCTGTTGAAAGAGACCGGCTCGCTGGTATCGCGCGACGGTCGACAGACATTGAAGATGGCGATCATTCCCCTGTTTGAAACCATCACCGATCTACAGGCAGCAGCAGGCATCATGCGCTCCGCTTTTGCGCACCCCATGTACAGGGCATGGCTCGACAGCCGCGATGGCCTGCAGGAAATCATGCTCGGCTATTCGGACAGCAACAAAGACGGCGGCTATCTCACCGCGAACTGGGAGCTCTATTGCGCGCAGCAGGGGCTGGTCGATCTGGCGGCCGAGGCACAGTTGCGGCTGCGCATGTTCCATGGCCGTGGCGGTACGGTGGGACGCGGCGGCGGGCCTACCTTCGAGGCAATCCTCGCCCAGCCCGCGGGCTGTTCAGCGGCGGGACTGCGCATCACCGAGCAGGGCGAAGTGATCGCTGCAAAATATTCCGATACCGAGCTTGGCCGCAGAAATTTCGAGACGCTGGTCTCGGCCGCGATGCTGTCAAATTTCCCGGCGGTCGCACGACGTGACAAATCGCAATGGTGGGACGTGATGCATCAGCTCTCGATGAGCGCCTGCGTAAGCTACCGCGCGCTGGTGTATGAGACGCCCGGCTTCGTCGATTTTTTTCGCAGCGCTACACCGGTGGGCGAAATCGCCGGACTCAACATCGGCAGCCGCCCCGCGTCGCGCAAGGCTTCACAATCCATCGCCGACCTGCGCGCAATCCCGTGGGTATTTAGCTGGAGCCAATGTCGGCTGTCCATACCCGGCTGGTACGGATTCGGCACCGCACTCAAGCGATGGCTAACCACCGCACCCCAGGGTCGCGAGGCGGCGTTGGCAAGCTTACGTGAAATGTATGCAGACTGGCCGTTCTTCAGGACGGTGCTTGCCAACATGGACATGGTGCTCGCCAAAACCGATCTCGCCATCGCCGCGCGCTACATTGATCTGGTGCCCGATCAAGAGCTGGCCACGCGAATTTTTGCCATCATCACCGCAGAGTGGCAGTTGAGCGTCGAGATGTTGCGCGCAATTACCGGCACGACTGCGTTCCTCGAAGACAACCCGGCGCTCGCACGCAGCATCCGCAACCGCTTTCCCTATCTCGATCCGCTGAATCATTTGCAGATCGATTTGCTGCGCCGCTATCGCGCAGGACAAACTGATGAGCGCACCAAGCGGGCGATTCATCTCACCATCAACGGCTTGGCGGCGGGGTTACGCAATAGTGGATGAACACCCGAGCGTATAGGTAAGTACGCGTGCTGACGGACTGCGTCAAACGTTTTTTTGTGGGTTTCGCCTCGACCGTATCGGTAGTTTCAGCGACACGTAACGGTGTATCGCTATTGAGGTAGGTTTTACGACCGCCTGTACTACAATGATGTCATCGCATGCTGCCACGATGCACGAAACCCATTTCGGTCGGGGCGGTATCAAGAGGAGTACAACATGAGCGCCCATCACCGCGCCGCGGCGTCGATCCGGGTGGCCGATTCCCCTTAAGTCCGACAGGCTAGTGTCTCGACCCGGAAATAGCGATACATAATGAAACGGATGGATTTTTTTGCATGGCAACGACGAGCAACGCCGCCATGCGGAAAAAGACGCCGTTTCATGTATCGATATTTCCGGGTCGGGACACTAGGCAAGACTGATCATTCGCTACGCCACCAAAGAAACTGCCAGGAGACTTCAAATGCAAACTACGCGCAAGCCTCTCTACCGGTCACTCTATGTCCAGGTCATCACCGCGATCGTCATCGGCATCGTGCTTGGTTACTTTTATCCCGATATGGGCACAGCAATGAAGCCGCTCGGCGACGGCTTCATCAAGCTGATCAAGATGATCATTGCGCCGATCATTTTCTGCACCGTTGTCGTCGGCATCGCCGGCATGGAGGACATGAAAAAAGTCGGGAAGACCGGCGGCTACGCACTGCTTTACTTCGAAGTCGTCAGTTCCATCGCGCTGATTGTTGGGCTGGTGATCGTCAATCTGGTCGAGCCTGGCGCTGGCATGAATATCGATCCGGCATCGCTCGACACCAAAGGCATTGCGGCCTACACCAAACCCGGGCAGATGCAGGGCACGACCGAGTTTCTGCTCAACATCATTCCTGGCACCATCGTCGATGCGTTTGCCAAGGGCGAGATTCTGCAGGTATTGCTGATCGCGGTGCTGTTCGGCTTTTCCCTGCATCGGTTCGGCGGTCGGGGAACGCTGGTGTTCGATTTCATCGAAAAAATCTCGCACGTGTTGTTCGCGATCGTCGGTGTCATCATGAAGCTGGCACCGATCGGCGCGTTCGGCGCCATGGCCTTCACCATCGGCAAGTACGGCGTGGGTTCGCTGTTGTCGCTGGGGAAATTGATGGGTACCTTTTACCTGACCTGCCTGGTGTTCATACTCGCCGTGCTCGGCCTGATCGCGCGCCTGCACGGCTTCAGCATCCTCAAGTTCATCAGCTATATCAAGGAGGAACTGCTAATCGTGCTGGGAACGTCCTCGTCCGAATCGGTGCTGCCGCGGATGATGGCGAAGATGGAAAACCTCGGCGTGAAGAAATCGACCGTTGGCCTGGTGATCCCTACCGGCTACTCGTTCAACCTGGATGGCACGTCGATTTACCTGACGATGGCGGCGGTGTTCATTGCCCAGGCGACCAACACACCGATGACGCTGACCCAGCAACTCACGCTGCTGGCGGTGCTGTTGCTGACTTCAAAAGGCGCGGCCGGCGTGACCGGCAGCGGCTTCATTGTACTGGCGGCCACGCTATCGGCCGTGGGTCAGGTGCCGGTGGCTGGGTTGGCCCTGATTCTTGGCGTCGACCGCTTCATGTCGGAGGCCCGGGCGCTGACCAACCTGATCGGCAACGGCGTCGCCACCGTGGTGGTGGGCAAGTGGTGTGGCGAGCTTGATACGGCGCGGATGCAGCGCGTACTTAACAACGAGACCGAGGCAGACGCTGAAGACCCGGAGAAGATCCTTGATGCGGTTGACGGACATATGGCGGGGACAAAACTCTGATGTCTAGCGCTGGTGCGGGTTTCCGGACATTTTTTACAATTTGAGACTACTTGGATCGTGGCCAATAAAACCTCCTGCGCGCTGGAAGGTCAAGTGCGTTGCATGCTACTTCTGCGCTTAAGGTAGTGGCATAAGTGCCCTGGTCGATGTATTGCCGCTGAACCGCGCGCGCGTTTCTGAAAGTCTCGTCTGCATCAATTCGCTTGTGCGCGTGCGCAACCGGCAGATCGTCACGACTGGCTTCATTTCGCAACTGTATTTTATGGCTTCAATCGGCCACACACTGGGTGCAATCCGGGAGCCGCTGCGGCGTTCATATTCAAACCCGCTCGATAATCACGGCGATCCCCTGGCCGACACCGATGCACATGGTGCACAGCGCATAGCGACCGTGGCGACGATGCAGCTCATACGTGGCGGTGGTAATCAGTCGCGCGCCTGATGCGCCAAGCGGATGTCCGAGCGCAATTGCACCACCGTTCGGGTTGACGTGGTCTGCATCGTCAGCGAGACCGAGCTCGCGCATCACCGCGAGCGCCTGCGCGGCAAACGCTTCGTTCAATTCGATCACATCCATCTGCTCGATTTTCAAGCCAGCCAGCGCCAGCACCTTGGCACTCGCCGGTGCCGGCCCCATGCCCATGATGCGTGGTGCCAGCCCGGCGGTCGCCATGGCAACGATGCGTGCTTTTGGCACCAGCCCAAAACGTTTCGCGCATTCGGCGTTGGCGATCAGCAAGGCGCAGGAGCCGTCATTTACACCGGACGCATTGCCCGCCGTCACCGAACCGTTTTCCCTGACGATGGGCTTTAATTTGGCGAGGGATTCCAGCGAAGTTTCGCGCGGATGCTCGTCTCTGGTAACGACGACGGGATCGCCTTTTTTTTGCGCCAGTGTTACCGGCACGATTTCATCGTTGAAGCGAGAAGCCACCTGTGCAGCTATAGCGCGCTGCTGGCTGCGCAGTGCAAACGCGTCCTGATCGGCGCGCGAAATTTTGTAGTCGTCCGCGACGTTTTCGGCGGTCTCTGGCATCTGGTCCACGCCGTACAGCGCTGTCATTTTTGGATTGATGAAGCGCCAGCCGATGGTGGTGTCGTAAACCGCATTGGTTCGCGAGAACGCAGCATCGGCTTTGGGCATCACGAACGGCGCGCGGCTCATGCTCTCGACGCCGCCCGCGATCATCATTGCGGTTTCGCCGGATTTGATGGCGCGCGCCGCCGACCCAACCGCATCCATGCCAGACCCGCAAAGGCGATTGATGGTGCTTGCAGGAACTTCCTTCGGCAGCCCGGCCAGCAGTAGTGCCATGCGCGCGACGTTTCGATTGTCTTCGCCCGCCTGATTGGCGCAGCCCATGATGACATCATCGATTGCCGACCAATCGACTTGTCGATTGCGTTCCATCAGCGCTTTGATCGAGAGCGCTAAAAGGTCGTCCGTGCGTACGCTGGATAGTGCGCCGCCGTAGCGACCGAAGGGCGTGCGAACGGCGTCGCAGATGTATGCGTCGATCATGTTGCCTCGATGAAAGAAATCAGTTTTTTTTGGTTGAGCAGAACGCCGTTACTTTTTTGTCTTTGGTCGAATGACGGATCATCGAGGCTATCGATGCTTCTGCTCAAGTGCGATATCACATCAGTCTTTCGCGCCGAATGGGAATGGCGGAACACATATCAATAACCGCGACAAAAAATCTGGTGGAGATGAAGAGGATCGAACTCTCGACCTTCGCATTGCGAACGCGACGCTCTCCCAGCTGAGCTACATCCCCGATGAACAAAATGATTCTAGCCCAATCCGCTCGGCGCCATCAAATGCGTTTCAGCGATCAAGGTTAAGCCCTGCGCCGCGAATAAACTGGAAATCGGCTTGCCGGCCCAGTGCTTTATTGATCGCGTCGGCCAGCGCGATGGGCTCATCGGATCCAATCAAAAATTGTTTACCGTCACGCATGCCGACGATCACGGCGCCGCGCCCGGAAACGCGATACAGCCAGCCGCGCGTGGTGATGACGATGCCGAAGCCGCTGACGAAGGCGGTCCTGGTGGGCAGCGCACCGGCGATTTCGTGCAGTGGAACGCGCTTACCGGGCCAGCCAAAAAATCCAAAATCGGCGCGAAACTCTTCACCGTCAACGCTGCACCTAAGCGTGGTAAACGTGACGAGCGATACGGCCAACAAAATTACCAGAGTCGCAAACATCGGCAGCGACACACCTACTAGCGCGACACGAAAAAATACCCCAATGGCGATGGCAGTGCCGACGCCGAGCGCGATCAAACTTTGCGTGCCGATTTGGCGATGTGAATAATGCATCTTCATGGCGATGCGTAAAACGCACGACGATAAATTCGCCGCAATCGCCTACACCTGCGGCAAGGCAATCCCGCGCACGGCGATTTTTTCATTTTCAATGGTGTGCGCCAGCAGTTTTGAAGCCTGATAAATCGCGGTGATGGTCGGTGTCGGCACGCCGGTCAAGCGGCCAAGCTCCACCACAGAGCCCACCAGTGCGTCAATCTCGATGGCGCGACCGGCTTCGACATCCTGCAACATTGAGGTCTTGTGCTTGCCGACTTTTTCGGCGCCGTCGATGCGTTTTTCAAGCGCCACCCGAAAGCTCGCACCGAGTTTTTCGGCAACCGCCTGCGCCTCTCGCATCATGTTCGCGGCTAACTCGCGACCCAGTGGAAACTGGCAAATATCCTGTAACGTCGCGTGGGTGAGTGCCGAAATCGGATTGAAGGTGAGATTGCCCCAGAGCTTTAACCAAATCTCGTTACGGATATTGTCGAGCACGGGTGACTTCAATCCCGACTTCACAAAAACATCGGCGAGGTCTTTAACGCGATTGCTGATGCTGCCATCGAGCTCGCCCAGCGGGAAACGGTCTCCCTCCACGTGCCGCACCTGGCCCGGCGCCACCAGCTCGGTCGCTGGATAGACCACGCAACCAATGATGCGATCAGCCGGAATGGCGTCCTTGCACACGCCGCGCGGATCCACTGCCTCCACCGTACTACCGGCAAGCGCGCCGCCGTGATTGTGGAAATACCAGAACGGGATACCGTTTTGCATGGTGATGATCGTGGTCTTCGGCCCCAGCAGTGGCGGCAATTGATACACCACCGCTTCGACCTGGTGCGATTTCAACGCGAGGATCACACAATCGACGTGACCGACCGCCGCGAAGTTGTCGGTCGCTTTGGCACTTCTCGCTTCGAGCACGGTGCCGTCGTTCATTTTCACGGTCATGCCGCGCGCGCGGATGGCGTCCAGATTTTTCCAGCGCGCGATGAAGGTGACATCTTCCCCAGCCAGCGCCAATTTTGCCCCTACGAAGCCACCGATGGCTCCCGCGCCGACGATACAAAATTTCATGATGCCCTTTTGACTTTTTTATTCACTAAGCGAAGCATAATTGTGCAGCGCACAATGATACCTTGATGACCGTCAAGCCGGGGAAATTTGCGGGCTCGCGTACCGCTCACGCAACGGTACGCTTGCGATTTGAGATCGCCAACAACACAATCCCCGCCACCACCATCGGCAGCGACAGCCACTGCCCCATCGACATGCCGAACGACAGCAGACCCAGAAAACTATCCGGTTCGCGCGTGAATTCGGCGAGAAAACGGAAGCTGCCGTAACCGATCAAAAATACTGCAGACACGGCACCGACAGGTCGCGGTTTTCTTGAGTAGAGCCAGAGAATCACGAACAGCAGCAAGCCCTCCATCGCGAATTGATAGAGCTGCGATGGGTGTCGGGCGGTTGCGGTGGCATCCATTTGCGGGAACCACATCGCCCACGGCCACACACTCGCGTCAGTGACGCGTCCCGGCAATTCGCCGTTGATGAAATTGCCCAGCCGTCCGGCCGCCAGACCAGTCGGCACCAACGGCGCAATGAAATCGGTCACCTGAAAAAAAGTGCGCTTGGTTTTCCTGCCGAACAACAACATCGCCACCAGCACACCGAGAAAACCGCCGTGGAAAGACATGCCGCCTTGCCAGATATAAAAAATCTCGATGGGATGCGCGAGGTAATACATGGGCTTGTAAAACAGCACAAAGCCGAGCCTGCCGCCGAGCACCACACCGAGCATGCCGTAGAAAAGCAGATCGTCAAGATTCTCTTTCGTGAAGCCGAGATCGGGACGGCGCTTCAAATGCATGCGCCCCAGCACCAGAAAAAGCAGGAACGCAGCGACGTACATGAGCCCGTACCAGCGGATGGCAACGGGGCCGAGTGAGAGGGCGATGGGATCGAATTGGGGGTGGGTGAGCATGGAAAAATTCGCTGTCTAGTAGAATGACGCTAGTTTGCCATTGAAATTTGCCCGAGTTGAAAGTGATTACATGACTACTCCCAAACAGCCCTACCGCTCCTTCACCATTACCCAGGGCAATGAGCGCGCGCCCAACCGCTCGATGCTGCGCGGCATCGGCTATAAAGATGAAGATTTCAAGAAGCCTTTCATCGGTCTCGCCAACGGCCACTCCACGCTGAACCCCTGCAACGCCGGCATCCAGCCGCTCGCCGATGCAGCCGATAAAGCCATTCGCGAATCCGGCGGCATGCCGCAGATGTTCGGCACCATCACCGTCACCGACGGCATCTCAATGGGCACCGAAGGCATGAAGTACTCATTGGTGAGCCGCGAAGTGATTGC